>NBMI01000084.1 GCA_002085445.1 Candidatus Parabeggiatoa sp. nov. 2 | reverse complement strand
TAGCACTTTTATTAGTAAAATACGGTATTTTAGTTATTATCAATAATATCGCGTTATTTTTATAAGATAAAACCGGCGATTGTTAGAAAATTTTCGGGGGTTATAATTTTCGATAGTGATTATTTTATAATTACTAACCTATTGTTATAACTAAATAATTAAAAACAATTCTGTATAATAAACCCATAATATCTCCTAGCAACAGTTTATAATAAGACACCACCCCCCGCAATTCCCCCGCAATCGCCCCCGCTGTTAACCTAGCCCCTTCGGTATGTATTATTAAAGCCAAGGCAACGCCCTTGGAGACTAATAACTTCAATTGAATTTATAAGATTCAATTTAACCCTTAATTCGCATTACTCCTATAGATGTTCAGATAAATATTTGTGGAGGAGTCATCGATAAATCTTGGACGTCATCGATAAATCTTGGACTCCTATTTTGAAATACTGTAGCTGATTCGTAAAGCGAACTGAAACAGTGACAAACAGATATTATCGGGTTTTGGATAGTATCTATTATGAAATCAAGGATTTATAAAAACTTCTGATTGAGAAGTTATAGAAAAAATTTTCAGTTCACAGAGTACCACAGAGTCTCACAGAGTTATAGCGCACGAATTAACGCACGCAAGTGACGCTTGCATGTGCAAGCTTTATGTTGATGTCTCTTGCGTCAAAGCGCGTCAAAGCGCGTTTAGTTTTCCACTTCAGTTGAATTTATAAGATTCAATTTAAGCCTTAATTCGCATTGGATATATATTAATAAAACCGGGGCACCGCCCCTGGCTCATTCAATCTACTTTTTCGCATTTTATTTTCACTATTTTAACGGACATTCCGCACACTATATCTTATATTTTTCCATAAAAAATTGGGTTTCCTTCCAAACCTTTAGGTTTTTAATTGATACTCAGCACCGCTATCGTTCACTCGCATAGCGAAGTAACTTCGTAACGCGTTTTTTATATCGCAGAGCGACTAACCGAAGTTTGTAACGGTGCTAAGTATAGTCTTTCAGAAAATATCCGTCCAAGATAAATCTTGGACTCCAACCTCAGTTTTCATTTAATCATTGGTATTCGTATCAAGCGTAGCGAGATCAAATCCTAACCGTTTGTAGTATAAGCTTTAGATCGATATTCGTTGTACTAATTAATGGATAGCGGACAATTACCAATTACCAATTAGCAATCACCAACATTATGACTACGCCTACTTCTTTGGACAACCTACATGACGCCCTAGAAAAAAACTCAAAAACCCTCGAAGAATTACATCCTTCTGAAATTGCCGATATTTTAGAGTCATTACCGCCAAAGCAGCGAGATAAGTTGTGGCAACGCGTTGAACAAAAAGAAGTACTGCCCTATGTGAACGACGGTGTGCGCGGTGAATTGATGCAAGATATGCCGCCGGCTGAAGTCGCGGCTGCGACTAAGAGCATGGATACCGACGACGCGGTGGACGTGTTGCAAGATTTGCCTGATGAGGTAATAGAAAAAGTCTTACAGGCAATGGATGTGCAACACTATCGGCGTTTAACGCCGGTGTTGTTTTATCCAGAAAATTCGGCCGGCGGCTTGATGAATACCGATATTTTGGTCGTGCGTACCGAAATGACTTTGAAGATGGTACTCCGTTATTTGCGCCGCTTTGATGAGTTGCCAGAAAAAACCGATGTGTTGATGGTGGTAGACTGTGATAACTGTTATCGTGGGGTGTTGCCGATAACGGATTTATTGATTAATGGGCCCAAAGTCACTGTTGAGCAAGTGATGTCTACTGAAATAGATGCCATTGAGGCACAGTTGTCGGCCCATGAAGTGGCCCGTTTGTTTGAGCAGCGCGATTTGTTGTCAGTCCCGGTGGTTGATGAGCAAGGGATTTTGGTGGGCCGTATTACTATTGATGATGTGGTTGATGTGATTCGCGCTGAGGCCGATCATAATCTGATGGGGCGTGCTGGTTTGGATGAAGATGATGATATGTTTGCTCCCATATTGACAACCACTCGTGATCGCGCTTTATGGTTGGGTATCAATTTGGGCACCGCGTTTTTAGCGGCGTGGGTGATAGGTTTGTTTGAAGCAACCTTAGAAAAATTAGTGGCTTTAGCGGTATTAATGCCCATTGTTGCTAGTATGGGCGGTGTTGCGGGCAGTCAAACTTTAACCGTTGTTATTCGTGGTATGGCACTCGATCAAATCACTAATACGAATGTACCTTGGTTGCTTAGAAAAGAATTGGCAGTGAGTCTACTAAATGGTGTCGTATGGGCCGTTGTGGTGGCCGTCATTGCGACAGTGTGGTTTGGCAGTGTTAAACTGGGGTTGATTATTGGGAGTGCCATTATTATTAATTTATTTTTTGCCGCTTTGGCGGGTGTGTTAATTCCCTTATTACTACGACGTTTATCTATTGATCCGGCATTGGCAGGCACTGTTATTTTGACGACTGTTACAGATATGATTGGATTTGGGGCCTTTTTGGGGTTGGCAACGTGGGGCGATGCCCCAGGCTTTAATAACACTTACCGAAGGGGCTAAAGCCCCTTTGGTACGAATATCGATATAAAAATGAAAAATGTAGAACCTTGATTTCATAATAATTAATTCAACCCTTAATTCGCATTAATAGCAAATTTATATACTTATCATTAATTGAGTCATTTTTCATTTTTATGAAAAATGAAAAATGAATAAAGATGTCAGATCGATGATCGGAGAAACCTTATAAAATCACTTTCAATCAAGAAGTTTTTATAAGTCATTGATTTTTTATGATTCAATTCAACCCTTGATTCCACCGGTTCTTGTAGGGGCAAACCTGCGTGTTTGCCCTTTTTATGACTGAAAAACTCCATCATTTTTGGTATCCCCAAAATCCGTTACAATCAGTGCAATGCTAAGCATGGGTTAGAGCAACTTGCTGAGAGAGAGCTACTCAACCCTAACGGGTTGTTTTGATATCGATGCCTTGGCAAAAGCCAAGGCTTTTGCTTAAGCAGTGCCGGGGGAGTGAGGGGGTGAAATCTGCATGTTATTTATTTGCTACTTGTCCTTTTTCGGTTGAGTCGTCGGCTTCTCAGGCTGAGTACTGTCGGGAGCGACTATCTCTATCAGCGTTTCTAGAAAACCCTTTTCAGCCGCCAAAGTACCGGGGCAAAAACCGAGGAGAGCTAAAATCACGCCAGTGATGAGGGCCGTTTTGCGAAGAATGAGAGCATATAAACATTTCAGGGTCTTTCTCCAGTGTTATGATCGGCAATAGTGCTTATTGAAGAGGCGCGTTAGAATAATAGCTTTCAGATGTCCCCGGATTGCCAAAACGACTAAGTTTAGGTATTCAGTTACAACTAATTTTTTAAAAACTTGTGTTTACTTATGTTTATTTAATTTAAAGTTAATAACTGAGGTTTTTTATGGAAAATATAACAACAAACTTGTCATTGAACTTATCATTTTGTTAAGTTGCCATTTTTAGGTTAAAAATCGCTTAAGACTTTGCTCTATTTAGCTAACGGAACCAACTTATGACAATGCCTAATCGTTTTGGAGAACTATTGACCAAACACAGACAGCGTATCAGAGCCAGTATGAATAAAGTAGGCTACGCAATCAATTTAGCTGGTGCAACGATACTCAACTGGGAAAATGGTACGTTTATGCCGAGAAAAAACCATCGTGACGAGGTGGTAGCTGGCGCTCAATTCCTACGACTGACAGAGCAAGAAACTAATGAATTTCTGGAAGCGGCGGATTTTGATAAAGAATATGTCCTAAGTGAGGATTTAGCCGGCGCGATTTTTGTCGAATTTATCCGAGAACTGTTTACCAACTTGTTGCACCGGAACCCGCCAGTAATGTTATTACTCACCCAAGCCAATTGGGGTGAACCGCCTTTTCGTGAAGCCCTCTTAACACAAGCGAGAAAAATCTTTTCGCCCAACGAAGTGTTGCATATCTAACCGCCTTATAGCTCTGCTGCGGATGCAAATGACTATTTTTCAGATTTGGGTAGACAATGTGGGTTCAGTGGCGTAACGAATGAGCATCGTTTTGAGCAGACATTCCAAGAGTGTTTGGAAAACTCTGAGCGGTTGTTTTTATTAGTGAGTCGCTTTGAACAAGGTGTTAGACTGGTTGCAACAAGAACAAGATTTAGGCAAAGCGCAACCTTTTATTCTTGACGAGTTGAAACGAAAGTTATTTTGGAAAAATCTGCTGGTAGAACGTGAGGTGGGTGGAGAAAGGCGTTTGTGTTGGCGGTGTGAGGCGTTGCGGATGGCGGGGCTGCAAATTTTGAAAAAACCTCCAAAGTTTTAGAAACCTTGGAGGTTTGCTAGACTGAAAGTACAACTTCTTTTAAGAATAAACGGATTTTTTAAGTTTAATATTTATGCGAATTATACTGCACGCGGGCACAATTTAAACTTTTAGGTAGCCCACCTGCTTGGGGGTGACATTCAACCCCTATCGGGGTTGTGGGAGGTTTTTTTCATCCCCCAGGTTTCACCTGGGGCTATTCAAATTCAACCCCTATCGGGGTTGGGGGAATTGATTAGTTATAGAAAAGCGCGTTTATTTTATAGCCCATTCAATCGAGAAGCTATAAGGACTCGTTGTAATAAAAAACATACAAAAAGTATGGCTATTGAGGCGCAATTGGGGGCCATAACTTAATTTGAAACCATTTTATGGCCCCTAAACCAAGTAGTTTAAATAACCATAAAATATCTCTTGCGTCAAAGCGCGGCTTTGCTTTCCGAAACGGATTTTTTATCGGCTTCGTTTTCGGATTGAAAGTCAATAAAAATAACCAAACGGGTCAATTTTCATTTTCACCCGCATAGGTACATTCCGTATAAAGCGTTTAAAAACCTTGGAGGTTTTTTGGACCAAACTTATCTGATGACTATAGTTGTTCGGAAAAATACTAGGGCAAACGTATGGCAAAGCCAAACCTTAGCGCTTTATATATATACTTAGCACGGTAACAAACTGAACTTTTTTAATGAGGATGGTGGGCAACAAAAACCCGTTGCCCACCCGACATAAAAGAGGATGGTGGGCAACAAAAACCAATCAGACATGTATAGTCATTCTCCAAAAAATGTTCTGTTCAAGAAAGGCTTGCCAAGCGGCCTCCAACAGGGCTAAATGCGTTATTTGCTGATGTGCATACCAACCCTTAAAAAAATGTCGGGCGGGTGCCTTTTTATCTAATCCGGCTTGATTGAGCAAATCGATGGCAACATTGCCATCGTTGAGAATACCTAATTCATCTTGCAAAGACTTGAGGCTTTTGGTATATGGGCGAACGGAAAAACAAGGGTAAAGTTCCGCAAAAAAGCGGGCGCCGTAAGCCAGTTGTTTGATGGAGATACGCAGAGCATGAAGTTGCTCGGCGGAGAGTTCGGTGAGATTTTTACCTTGTTCTTTGACACACTGATGATGCGATTCGAGAATTGGGCTGGCAAAATCAATAACAAGACTGTCCAAACGGAACAAAGCTTCATCCTCTAATTTCCGCCGCCAACGGCGTTGTGTCAACCATTTGCCAAACAATAGCAACATGCGACTGTAACGGGGTGAACGCAGCGCTTCGCGCACGGCGACATAAGCCTGCACCTTTTTGTTCGCCACCCGCTTTGGCAAATTCTTCAGGGAGGAATTGTTACCTGGTTGCTGCATTTGTTGCAAACTCAGCGCGAACACATCCCAGTCTCGTGCCACACCCAGCACGTCGGTAATCCATTTCGCTTCTTGGCGTAATTTGGTGAATATTTTTTTAGGAATCAATGGCTCATACAGGCTAAGACAGGAACGCAAACGGCGCAAAGCCACGCGCATTTGATGAACACCTTCAATGTCTTCACCGTACAAAACCATGTCTTCATTGGCTTGCAAATGTCCAAGACAATGCCAGAGGCTGTGAACAAAGGCTTGTTCGGTTGTCATATTGGGCGTTAATTTCACCGCCCTGGCTTTGTGGTATTTGGGCGGTTTAGGTTGAACTAGCGCGTAGCCTCGTGCCGCTTTGCTTTGGTTTTCAACCAAAAGCGGCAAGGCTTCTTGCAAAGTCAGTGCGACAGAAAAGAGTTTATCAGCAGAACCCGATTTCAGTTCGAGTTCAACTTCGCTCAATGGGCTGCTGGCGGTTGAGGTTTTAACGTCACCTTGATCGAGTACCACTTCAATTTCACTACCGTCAATGGCTATAAGCCAAGTGGTACGCATAAAGTCAGTGACAAACAGGGCTTCTATTTGTTCAAGATTGTTTTTATCCGCACACCAATCTGGCAAGGCCCCTTCGGGGAATTGACTATAGTCGGGAGTCTCGCCGGCAATAT
Source organism: Candidatus Parabeggiatoa sp. nov. 2 (assembly GCA_002085445.1). Taxonomy (GTDB): domain Bacteria; phylum Pseudomonadota; class Gammaproteobacteria; order Beggiatoales; family Beggiatoaceae; genus Parabeggiatoa. Next base: position 52,306 of record NBMI01000084.1, on the reverse strand, counting down.
CGGTTTCCCACTCCTGGCGTTGATGTAAACCGCTCGAACCGCTGCCGGCCGTTTTCAGAGTTTGCACCCGTCTGTCACCGATGTGTCGTACTCGTAATCCAACACCTTGTTGTAATAAGGCATGCTCTTTGGTATCAAAATAGGTACTGTATAAGCGTTGAGGCGCTTTTTGATGGGTTGCCGATTGTAGTAGCGGATGCCCGGCGAGTTTGTCGGCATATTTGGGGGCGATGTGTAATTTTAATTCAGTTTCAGTGGACATTAGAATGCTTGAATAATGGATTAATAATTTTTATTATAAGCAGTATTGCACAATTTCTCAATAAGTGTTCAAGGAACGCTTTGAATGCGAATTAAGAATGAAAAATGAAAAATGAAGAATGAACTTGAACTCCAACCGCTCGTTCAAGACAGGCTTTGAAGCAATGCTTAAGTTTATGGCTAAAGCTTTAAGCTGATAGAGCTAATAAATCATAACTGCTTGTAAACATTCAAGTTTGTAGTAGGCGCTTTGCGCGCCTAAGTTTGTAGTAGTCGCTTTAGCGACTTAAAGTTTGTAGTAGGTGCTTTAGCGCCTAAATTTGTAGTAGGTGCTTTAGCGCCTAAGTTTGTAGTAGACGCTTTAGCGACTTAATCTTTATGTGAGTTGTGGCTAAATAAAATACCCACACACTCAAAAAAAACTTTTTTCTCTATAGGTATATTATTTTCACGCTCTTCCCTAAGTGAGTCAAAGCGAAAGCGATTTCGGTTAGGGCGATAGTTGAGATAAGTACAACGAATTACGCCATTGAGTCTTCAGTGCCCTTTAGGGCACTTCAGCTATTAGACGACGGCTTTACCAAAGGCGGGGGGGTTATTTGTTTCTAATTCCTTAACTTAATGGCATTGAGGGCATCGCCCCAGGTTTCAAAAAATCGCCTCTAAAAGACGATTTAAGCGAATGGGAGTATCTAAACCCCTACCTCCCCGAAAAAACGTCATAATGAGCCAATGAGAGCGCGTTAATTTGCAGTATAAAACGCCGAAAAAATGATTTTAGTTCAATTTAAGCTTTTTTTGCTATAAGCCTAAAATAATTCAATAAATAAAAAAATAGGACTGTTAAATGACATAAATACCTCTAATTCATACCTCATAAAATGACTCTAACCAATGTATTTAAAAGAAAAGCTCAAAGTGCCCTATTTACGGGCATTTTTACAATCACCGGTTTTCGACACTCTAGTCAAGTTGAAAGTGTCTATTTTTCATTAAGGTGATAGAGCGTTGTATGAAATTACCTAAAAGCCAATACTTGACAACGGCAAAAATTCTTGAATTTTGTATAGGCAATCCTTTATCATTGCCCTCTTAAAAGTATGGCATTCGCATTTAACCGATAACTGATAACTGATAACTGATGTGTGTTTCGAGGGCAGGTGCGATGTCGCCGTGATCCAGACGAGTGGAAAAGAACCGATCACATTTGATCTCATGATGATATGTTACAATCCTTATTCTATTTAGACTAATGTCTCGTCGTTTTCGTTTAAAACACAGATGGTATTCCAATACATATCATTCACAAAGCAACAGTGCCTGTTTCTATGCGGATGAAGATTATCAGTTTTACCTTGAATCTCTTGATGCGTATTGCCGTTACGAAAATGTAGAAATACATGCTTATGTCTTGATGACCAACCACGTATTGGTCACACCAACAGATGGAAATGGCCCGTTTTGGTAATTCGGCACTGCACCTGACGGCTTCAAAGCAGGTGAGCTTGAACGTTAGGCACTCAATACGCCCTGTGTCTAGCGTGTTTAATTTTGTTGGGCGTGGAGAAACTGGAATGAGAAACTTTTTTGATCGTAGTTTGATCATCCTTGTCTTTGCTGCGTTTTCCCAGATGAGTTCAGCAAATACAGATTTACTTAATTCATCAAGTCTTGCAGCTAGTTGCGATTGTATGGCAAACTATTCCCCTGCTGGTCAATTGCATGTACCTTGTGTATCTGTGCCAAATGCGTCTGATGGTAGTACAACCGTTTATGATGTTAAGTTGAATAAACAAACAGATTCTTTTACCTTTGATCTAGATATGGGTAGTGTTGTTAAGTCTCGTTTCGGTGAAAAAGTAGCTGATACCGTCCTTGTAAAAGGCCAATTCTACACCGTTGATGAAGAGAATCGCTGGGCTGAAGCCGTTGCAATTGAAGACGGCACAATTGTATATGTCGGTTCAATGGAAGGCATCAAGTCTTATATAGGCAAGAAAACAGAAGTTATCGATCTTAAAGGAAAATTTGCGATGCCGTCTTTTGTGGAAAGCCATCTGCATCCGCTGTCTAATTCCTACGCCTATTTGTTTCAGGCCGCTTTGTTTGATCTAAGTACTACCGAGGAATATATCAAGGCAATCAGAGAGTTTGCAGAAAAACACCCTGATATGGAAGGAATCATGGGCGCCGGGTTTGAGCGAACACTATATGATGCCGTAGGTCCCAGGAAGGAGTTGCTTGACGCAATAGACTCAGAGCGACCTATAGGCATCATCTCCAGGGATATACACTCCTTATGGGTTAACTCCAAAGCACTGGAGATGGCTGGTATCACAAAGGATACCCCTGATCCCAAAGGCGGTGTTATTGCAAGGGAGCCGAAAACAGGGGAGCCGTCAGGGTTGTTGCAGGAGCATGCTGCCATGTCACTTGCCTGGGAACTTTTCCCGTCTCCCACAAAGGAGGATTATAAAACCGCCCTGCTGTGGATTCAGGAATGGCTGAACCGTGAAGGTATTACCACGGCTCATGATGCCTGGTTGGAGTTTGATCCTAATTTTTATGGGGCTTATGATGAACTGGCCGAGTTTGATCCTAATTTTTATGGGGCTTATGATGAACTGGCCCTCGATGCGAAGCTGACAGTTCGTTTCAGAGGCTCATGGTATATCGATCCAACCGGAAACTATCTGAATGAGATTAGAAAAGGGATTAACCTGGCGAAAAGATTCAAACATCCACACTTTCAGGCATACTCCTTTAAATTCTTGGCTGATAATATATTGGAAGAGGAAACTGCCTTACTACTTGAGCCCTATACGCACCGGCCGGATTTTTACGGTATTAAAAACTGGGAGGATGCCGATCTGGCAAAGGCCTTTGCTAAGGTAGATAAGGCCGGATACCAGATTCATGTCCATGTTATCGGCGATGGTGCAACAAAATATACGGTAGATGCCCTTGAAAAAGTTCAGGAGATGAATGGTAAAAGTGACTCCAGGCACTCCTTCGCACACCTTCAAATGGCAAGGCAGGAAGATGTCATAAGAATGGGTGATCTGGGAATTAGTGCGCATATGAGTACATATTGGATGATTATGGATGAAGGCTTCGATAATTTCTACCTGCCTTACTTAGGCTCTAAACGGGCTAATAATACATATCCTCATAAGAGTCTTTTTGATGCTGGCGTTAATGTAACGGTTGCAAGTGACTTCATTACTTCAGAATTTGATCTGATGACCGCTATATACAATGGCATGGAAAGGAAATCGACTGAAGGTAATGCAAATCAACTGCCGCCAGCAAACGAGCGTGTCAGCCTTGAAGAGATGTTGAAGGCTGCAACAATCAATGGTGCATATGCCAACTTTCTTGAAGATGAAGTCGGATCGATCAAGGTTGGTAAAAAAGCGGATATTGTTGTGCTAAGTAAAAACCTCTTTAAGATCGATACAGAAGAAATTCCTAATGTAGAGATCAAGATGACCTTTTTTGAGGGGAAGCGGGTGTATTGAAATTACAAAACCTTATAAATTAAGTACAACGAATTACGCGGATAAACGAATTGAGAGATAAGTGTGTATAGTCTTATAATGCGTGCGTCTTTTGCGTTTAGTGCCCTTTAGGGTACTTTAGCTTTTAGACAACTGCTGATGCTGTTGGATAAGTACAACGAATTACGCGGATAAACGAATTAAGAGATAAGTGTTTAGTGCCCTGATACGTACTTTAGCTTTTAGACAACGGCTGATGCTGTTGGATAAGTACAACGAATTACGCGGATAAACGAATTAAGAGATAAGCGTTTAGTGCCCTGATACGTACTTTAGCTTTTAGACAACGGCTGATGCTGTTGGATAAGTACAACGAATTACGCGGATAAACGAATTAAGAGATAAGTGTGTCTAGTCTTATAATGCGGATTAAGGGTTGAATTAATTATTATGAAATCAAGGATTTATAAAAACTTCTGATTGATAAGTTATAGAAAAAATATAACGCACGCAAGTGACGCAAAAGGCATTTGGATGTCTCTTGCGTCTTTTGCGTTTAGTGCCCTGATACGTACTTGAGCTTTTAGACAACGGCTGATGCTGTTGGCTACTAACATAATAACAAAAGCGACAATTACCACGCAAAAAATCCCTTAGGTATAGCCGGTGTGCCAGTCAATTGAGAGATTAACTCATAACGTTTCAAGGCCTCATTACGCTGCCCCAGTTCACGCAAAATGGTCGCACTTTCCCTAAGCACTCTAACGTGATTTTTCTTCAAGGTATGCTCTTCTTTGGCAAGATGTTGTTTTTTGTAAATATCGAGTGCTTGATGAAGGCGCGTCAAAGCCTTATCCAGTTGCTCATCTTTATACAGAACAATAGCCATTTTTTCAAGCAATTTGGCACGATCAACATCCCAGCGGGTATTTTGGGCGATAAGTGGCATTTTGTAGATATCGAGCGCCTTACCGTAATGAGACAAGGTATCGTACAACTGGCCTTGTTCATACGCCTTCCTGGCCGCTTTCTCAAACAGTTTGGCCTCTGAGAGAAAGGATTTTGTGCGCTTGATAGCAGAGATTTTGTCAATGAGTAGCAGCAAAAAGAGAACCATCAGCGCAATTTCTTCCGCGAATAATTTTCCGGGAGAAATAACCAAAAAGAAAATGCAAAACAAAACCACAACGGCTAAGCCATAAGTTATTGGCTTTACCTTACTAAAACCGCGTTCCTCCAATTGCTTGAATAGGAACGAAAAGAAATATTGCAGAGTAATAAGCCGCAGCATTTTGACAATCAGGAACGCTATAGAAGTAAAAATAATCCTAAAGAGTCCTTCCTCCAATAACTTCAAAAACAGCCCGGGGAAATTCACAATAAGTTTACTCAAAGCCAATGTGATTATCGCGATAATGCTGAATAATAGCAGCAATAGGTAAAAAAATCCTAAAATGTATTCGTATGACATGAGATGACTCCTGTTAGTGTGGTTGTTATTTTAGATGACAACCATTGCATTTGTTGTGCCACTTGTTATCTTATTGATTTTTATAATAATTTTTAGGAAACATGCTGATTTTCAGCACCCTTTTTTTCATAGCTTTTGGCTAACACATTGATAATCAATAGAAAAAGTCACCTGCTGATTTTCAGCACCACCTGCTGATTTTCAGCACCTTTTGTCGCCGGTTTTTAATAACTAAGGTTTGGTTGCAAACCGGCTCCCGCGGCAACGAAAATGGTAGGTTTCGTTTGCTGCGTTCAACCCAACTTACGTTTGCTAACAATATTGCTTGAACCAATACTTTCCAGGCAGTGAACCAAACACGCCTCCTGGTGGTTCTACATCACACTTAACCTCGCTTGCACTCGCTATTTTCCAGTTTGTAGGTGAGACATACTCAAATATTGCACGACACATCTGAGCATTGCCACATACAAACTGACTGTCTATAGAAAATTCAACGACACAATTTGCGGGATCACCAGTAGTGTGATACACAGTCATACTCTTTAGCACACTGTCATTCCATTGTACAGGAACAGTAGGACTGCATATTTCTTCAATAGTGTCCCCATCACCTTTTCTAAGCTCAATGTTTGCTCCAAATGAAGCTAACTTTAGAGGAACATTTGTCAGGTGGGCCTTAACTGTATAACCAAGATAGGCAGGAACAGCGAACAGAAAAAGAATACCGATAATCGCAAGAACAATCATCAGTTCGATGAGCGTAAAACCTCGCTGTTTTCGACATCGCGGAGAGTCGGCCGTGATGGATAGCGATTGATTGGTTCGCCGTCGCGTTTTAGGTGGCCCCAAATTGGTGTCTGGTATCACCGGCTCAGGTTTTTTGAGGTATGATTTCATGGTGGAACTCCTTTTGGAGACAGATAAGTAAACTAAGTTGCTAATTATTGAACGGAATCAGCAACTTATAAATAATATTACCGAGTTGGTGGCTCTGGTAACCTTCTTCAATAATGTTGTTCAGCTTTGCTTGGAAGCTGAGGACTATTACAGTAAGGCGGAAATTTCCAGTACGTTATCTCGCGTAAGCAGTTACTGTGGATCGAAGCTATGCGAAATGATAACAGTCTAAAGCGGTTGGCTGGTGGTACGGGAATTTCCGCCGTCGTGTACTATTCCAAACGCTCGTGATTGCTATAGTCGTTCAGAAACCTAAGTAGGCGATGAATCGCCTACTACAAACCCAAACCTAGGTAGGCGATGAATCGCCTACTACAAACTTATAAACAAACTCCGTCAATGACATAGAATTGATATCGGGGATTTGGGGGCCATAAAACGTTTTGGAAGTTTTCAAATTAAGACTTGGCCCACAATTGTGTCTAATTCGTTTATCCGCGTAATTAGTTGTACGGCCGTGATGGATAGCGATTGATTGGTTCGCCACCGCGTCTTGGCTGGCCCCAAGTTGGTGTCCGGTATCACCGGATCACGTTTGTTGAAGTTTAACTTCATGAGTGACAATCCTCCATTTTGGGAGATAAATAATAAAGGCGATGAATCGCCTACTACAAACAAACTCCGTCAATTACATAGAATTGATACAGGGAATTTGGGGGCCATAAAACGTTTTGAAAGTTTTCAAATCAAGACATGGCCCACAATTGTGTATATATAATTCGTTTATCCGCGTAATTAGTTGTACTAAACTTTTAATCCTCATTTTGGGAGATAAATAATAAAGGCGATGAATCGCCTACTACAAACAAACTCCGTCAATTACATACAATTGATATCGGGGATTTGGGGGCCATAAAACGTTTTGAAAGTTTTCAAATTAAGACTTGGCCCACAATTGTGTCTAATTCGTTTATCCGCGTAATTAGTTGTACGAAATTGATATCGGGGATTTGGGGGCCATAAAACGTTTTGGAAGTTTTCAAATTAAGACTTGGCCCACAATTGTGTCTAATTCGTTTATCCGCGTAATTCGTTGTACTTCCTTTAGTAACGTTTCTTCTATAAACTTATTAAAGTAGTACAGCGGATACAGTACAACGGATACTCGAAATAAACGGATAAAAAGTTTAACTTAATGGCATTGATATTAACATTGCATGAAGTCCAAAGCAGCAAGCGTTGGACTCCAGTTCTTGCGCTGGGATCGAAAATGAAACGGATGACTTTGCCCGCTACTTCGGCTATACAATCGCTGTTAATGTTGTAGTCAGTCAGTGCGGCTTCCAGTTCGGCTTGGCTTCTCATCGTGGCTTCAATGTATAACGGTGGTTCGCCAGTAGTAAAGCCAGCGGTGTAGTTACCAGTCGGTGGTGTTATACTCGTAGACAGTGGGATAGGCCATTCTCCCGTAATGTCATAATCCACAACAACCATCGGCATGATGGCATTAAACAGGACATAAGGTTCCATGAAAATGGCTTCAAAGGCCTGTAGGTCGTCTTGGGCCAGGGTATCGCAAGAGTCGCCATCACCACAATCCCCGCAATCCGGAAGAGGCGTATTATCATCGCAATCGCAAGCTGGAAGTTCACCACCTCCATCCCCAACCGGTGTGACACTTCCAATCATGAACAAGTCCGAAAACGGGATTAACTGCATATCGGCTTTATAAGTCTCCACCCCAAAAGGGATTGGAATACCATTGAGAATGGTGAGTAATGGCAGATCCACATAAGGAATGTGTAATTTGCCATCCAGCGAATAAACCGCATGGCACTCGTTCGACTCACCAGTGATGACGGTTGGTTGCCGTAGATTGACTTGTTCAATCTCAAACAGATTGCTGGCATCAATCAACTGTAAAGTGGCCTCTACCATCGCTCGTTTCTGAGTGGATGGGGTATGATTCCCACCAATCATTGGCACCGTCGGCATATCCACAAAAGGAATATACAGAATGCCATCGTCGGCCGAGTAAGTGGCATGTCCTTCACATGCATCCAGCCCAACACTGATAGTGCGTAAAGCGGTGGCGGTATTGCCTTCATTGTCAGTGACAGTCAAGATAACCGGATAAAGCCCGTTTTCTGTAAAAGTCAGGTTTGTGGTGACACCGCTGGCAGCATTGCCACGGCTATCAGCCCAACTGTAACTCACAATACTCCCGTCTGGAACTAAAGATATATTCAGCTTTGCTTGGAAGCCGAGGACTATTCCAAATGCTCGTGCTGAACAACGTTGCACCGTTAATGCATTGCCAAGGCTGCTGGTGCCAATCCTAGAAAGAAACCCAAAGCAACAAGCCCAAAGCAGCAAGCGTTGGAGTCCAAAAGTTGGGCTGCATGGCGTAAAGTTGGAATGAAGTCGGGATGCACTGAAGCGGCCGTTGCCTTTTCAGTGTCTGCATAAGCAGTTCCAGAAAGAGCCATCGTAAGGCCGAGGGCACAACTTCAACTTGTTGTCCAGAAAGAGTCGGCGATAAATATTTGTTCATTCAATAAGATACCAAACTCTGATTCTCATACAAAAGTGCAAGTTGTGCCCGTGCTAAGTATAGTTAGGGCTTTCTTGATTGATTAACTAAACTCATCTAGATCAATCTCAATCCCTTTTGTAATCCAATCTATACCCAATTTTTCCCAGTCTGGTGTGGATGAATAATTAATATATTTTTCCCATTGAGATATGCCCGTTTCTTTTCCAATTCGTCTAAATTGCATTGTAGTAAGTGCATTGCCAAGAATTACAACGCTTCTAATCATTCCCTTCTTTTTGTATAATCGTTGACCTTCCTGCATATAAACTTGTGCGTCTTTAGACAATGGTTGTAAACCACGCATATCCACAAAGACACCAAACTCTTTTGGTGCCATGATAAGTGCTCTTTTAGATTCTTCAACCCAAAGCTTCATTTCATTAGCATTAATGAAAGCCTCAAAGGTTAGTTTGTATATATTGTTATCTTTTTTTTCTATTTTATACATCTGTGCCATCTTGAACTGTCGTTATAAAAACTGATTGATAATGACGTAAAAAATAGAACTGCTGATTTTCAGCCGCTCTTTTAATTGCTAATCTGTCGCATGTTTGGTGCCATCTTTGAGTTTATTTATAAAACAAGCAGTTACAAAAATCGCGTTTTGCAAATGTGTTGATTTTCTAACTCGTCCGGAGTCCAAGAAAATTGCGCTATAGATTTTCAGATAAATATTTTCAAAAAATCGCCTTAGATTTAGTCCGGAGTCCAAGATTTATCTTGGGCATCTAAAGCCAACGGCTAAAGCCGTCGTCTAAGAGCTCAAGTAGGTCAAAAGTGCCTTTCAGGGTGCCGTAGCGGAAAGACAAACTACGTTATCTCGCGTAAGCAGTTACTGTGGATCGAAGCTATGCGAAATGATAACAGTCTAAAGCCAACGGCTAAAGCCGTCGTCTAAAAGCTCAAGTAGGCTAAAGCCTACTGGCCCTGTAGGCTAAAGCCTACTGGCCCTCAAAAGGAATTTCCGCCGTCGTGTACTATTCCAAACGCTCGTGATTGCTATAGTCGTTCAGAAACCTAGGTAGGCGATGAATCGCCTACTACAAACAAACTCCGTCAATTACATACAATTGATACCGGGGATTTGGGGGCCATAAAACGTTTTGGAAGTTTTCAAATTAAGACTTGGCCCACAATTGTGTCTAATAATTCGTTTATCCGCGTAATTAGTTGTACTAAACAAATAATACAGTACAACGGATACTCGAAATAAACGGATAAAAAGTTTAACTTAATGGCATTGATATTAACATTGCATGAAGTCCAAAGCAGCAAGCGTTGGACTCCAGAGGATTAGGCCATTAATCACATTTCATCGGGAACAAGTCCAGATGTTGTGGTGGTACACCGTTAGGTAGATTAACACTACATGACCAGATTCTGGTGCTTGGATTGAAATTGAAACGGATGACTTTGCCGGCGACTTCTGCTAGACAGGCTTTGTTAGCCTTATCTAGGTTAAAGGCTGCCAGTGCTGCCTCCAGTTCAGCTTGGCTTCTCATCGTGGCTTCAAGGTGTAACGGGCCAGATACAAAGCCAGCGGTGTAGTTACCGGTTGGTGGTGTTATACTTGTAGAGAGTGGGATAGGCCATTCTCCCGTAATGTCATAATCCACAACAACCATGCTTCTGATAGCCATGTAGAGGACAAACGGTTCCATAAAAATGGCTTCAAAGACTTGTAAGTCTTCTTGGGCTAAGGCCGCGCAAGACGATGACGTACTACTACAAGCCGCAACCGGCACCGCGATACCTTCTACATCATTATACTGATTGCTCAGCGTTTCATCGGCCTCAATGACTTGACACGTTTGGGCATCAAAGGCGTGTAAGCCAAAAGGCACATTGTGGGTGCCAACCAGCAACTGGCCGTCTGGTTTCAGGAGGCCGTCTGGCATTATTTCTAACGCTTCCGTCTCGCCGAGTAGGCCGTTGGGGCAAATCACTTCTAAGGTATCGGTAGCCCCGTCATATCGCAAGAGATCGGTGCCGACGGCCCCAAAAAAGACATTGCCTTCGTTCTTCTTCAAGGTCAGCCCTTCTATTGGCGTTTTATCAGGGAATACCAAAGTACCCTTACCCGTTGCAAGGTCAATCGTTATCAGGCCTTCGCCTTTGGCCCACGCATATAATGTCCCATCTGGGCTAAATGCTAGGTCTTCGATTTCGTTGAAGCCAGTGCTTCCGACTGGGATGAGTTCACCCGTTTCACCATCCACTCTATAGAAGTGTCCCGGTTTCCCATTCGTCACATCATCCCCCGACGCGGCGTAAATCATGTTGGTTTCGGGATGAATGGCAAGGCTCTCAATATCGTGTCCCTTGTACATCGGGCCTAACTCGCTAACTGTGAGATCATCAAGACTCACGGTAAAGAACTGCGAGTCATTGCGTTTTTCATCATGCACGGCGTAGAGTTGGCACGAGGCCTGCGCGACGTTTACTATGCTATCGTCGTGCCCGTGTAAAATGGTGCCGCTCCAACCAACTACAAACACATCGCCTCTGACTCCCCATATATCTTCAAAGATTTCATTGAAATCGGATTTCCAACGAGTTTTCCAATGACTGCCATTGTAGTGGGACATTTGACCACTTGAAGAAAGAACAGCCAAAACATTGTCTTCGGAACTCCCCCAGGCATTAAGAAGATGCCCAGAAGTCCCGCTACTTTGTTCAGTCCACTTTTCTCCGTCGTAGTGTAAAATGGTCCCACGTCTGCCAAATGCAAACACATTGTTGCTGGAAGTTCCCCATACCCCCCGAAGATACTCTGTGGTTGTTTTCTGCTCTTTCCATTCACTACCATCATAGTGGAGGATAGTGCCACCTGTCCCATTACCATTATTACCAACCGCAAACACATCATTTGCTGAACTTCCCCATACACCATTGAGATGATGAAAACGATAGGAACTCTTGTTGCTCATTTTGGACCAAGTTTCCCCGTTATAATGGAGAATTGCGCCGCCACTTCCAACAACAAACACATTAGTTGCTGAATTTCCCCAGATACCATCAAATGACATCCCACGATTTGTGGGTTGGAAGGGAGTTTTCATTTCTGTCCAACTATCTCCATCGTAATGATAGATAGCGCCGCCCAAACCATAACCAACCGCAAACACGTTAGTTGGCGAACTTCCCCATATGTCAAAAAATCTCCACTTGTAATTTTGAGGAAGCGAATTTGGACGAGAAGGAGATATTGGCATATTTTCCCATTCGCCTTCTGGATTACCGTCATAGTGAACAATCACACCGTCTTCACCCACGGCAAATATATCACTTGCAGAACTTCCCCATACGCCCTCAAGATCACCAGAAGTGTTGCTTGTCATTTCTGTCCAAGTGTAATCGCCCCATGCGAAGCTGCGCTCCATCGCCATCATTCCCATCATGAACGTAGCCAACAAAAACACAACACTTCGCTAACTTGACGAAGGATATAGAGAGTTCAAGGAACTTGCCCCCGCTTTTGAAGTGGTTAAGCTCGCCATCGGTAAAATGCCTAATCCAGCAAGTAACTCATTCCTTACCCATTGGGCAAGAGAGTTTCGCCGTCGTGTTTGGAGTGGCCCCAAGTTGGTGTCCGGTATCACCGGATCACGTTTGTTGAAGTTTAACTTCATGAGTGACAATCCTCATTTTTGGAGATAAATAACAAATAAGTTGCTGATTATTGAACGGAATCTGCAACTTTTTCGAGTTGTTACCGAGTTGGCTTGCCCGGTAACGTTTCCTCAATGACGTTGTTCAACTTTGCTTGGAAGCTGAGGACTATTCCAAACGCTCGTACAAGTCGTGATTGCTATAGTCGTTCAGAAACCTAAGACAACGCGGCACCGTCAATGTTTTGCAGTTTGTCGTCGTGATTTTAGCCACTACGCGGTAGGCGATGAATCGCCTACTACAAACAAACTCCGTCAATTACATACAATTGATACCGGGAATTTGGGGGCCATAAAACGTTTTGGAAGTTTTCAAATTAAGACATGGCCCACAACTGTGTCTAATTCGTTTATCCGCGTAATTCGTTGTACTAAAGAGATATCATGGCCCACAATTGTGTCTAATAATTCGTTTATCCGCGTAATTCGTTGTACTAAAGAGATATCATGGCCCACAATTGTAATTCGTTTATCCGCGTAATTCGTTGTACTAAAGAGATATCATGGCCCACAATTGTGTCTAATAATTCGTTTATCCGCGTAATTCGTTGTACTAAAACTTGGAAGCTGAGGACTATTCCAAACGCTCGTACTGAACAACGTGGCACCGTCAATGCTTTGCCAAGGCTGCTGGTGCCAATCCGGTATATATCTTTGTGGGATCAGGTTTTTTGAGAGATGATTTCATGGTAAAACTCCTTTTGGAGATAAATTAAGTGGCTGATTATTGAACGTAATCAGCGGCTTATGCATGATATTACCGGGTTGGTCTGCTCGGTAACGTTTCTCAATGATGTTTAATGCGAGATAACTATTATAGAGTCTGGTGAGAGTTTCTATTATATATTAATTGCATATTTTGTGCCATCTTTGAATCTACTTAGATAGCAATTCTATTGATAACGATTGACTCTAAGGGCGTTGCCCCAGTTTTGTGCCATCTTGAACTTTCGTTATAAAAACTGATTGATAATTAAGTAAAAAATAGAGCTGCTGATTTTCAGCCGCTCTTTTAAGTGCTAATCTTATGCAGGTTTTGTGCCATCTTTGGGTTTCTTTATAAAACAAGCAGTTACAAAAATCGCGTTTTGCAAATGTGCTGATTTTCAGCACCTATTTTTGGGCATATTGACGTAACTGATTGATAATCTAGTCAAAAAACAACCTGCTGATTTTCAGCAGTACCTGCTGATTTTCAACACATTTCTACGCAACTTATTGATAATACACTAAAACTAGTCAATCATCTGGCCCTCAATTGCGGTTATCCCTTACGTGGGAGGTTTATTAGTCTGATTGATTGGCTGATGTTTTGGCAAAAGTGGACTTAAGCTAATCGATTATATGGCCCTCAATTGCGTTATCCCTTACGTGGGAGGTTTATTAGTCTGATTGATTGGCTGATTGTGTTAAGTCTGGTGCAACTGGCGGGTAGTACTTAGGATGACGGGCCGATAAACGAATTTTGTCGTTAGTACAACTAATTGCGATAGTACAACGAATTACGCTAGTACAACGAATTACGCTAGTACAACGAATTACGCTAGTACAACGAATTACGCGGATAAACGAATTTTTTCGTTAGTACAACTAATTGCGCTAGTACAACGAATTACGCGGATAATCGAATTTTGTCGATAGTACAACTAATTGCGCGGATAAACGAATTTTGTCCAAGATAAATCTTGGACTCCGGTGTAAGTCAGTGGGAAATGAAAAATGGGAAATGGGAAATGGGAAATGGGAAATGAAAACCACTTGCTGTGGCGAGTAGCGGTTTTTTGAAGTATAATTTTTAGTATGGAACTCTTCCATTTTTGGAGATAAATTAATTAAGTTGCTGGTTCTTGAACGGGATCAGCAACCCTTCCCTAGTTTGTAGTAGTCGGTTTGTAGTAGTCGCTTTAGCGATTATTACCGTTAGTTATGTTAAAAGACTTTTTTACCCACTCATGCACATTCAACCCCTTCGGGTTGGTGCGTCAATGCCATTGCCGTTAAGCAACAAAACACCGACAAAAAGTCTCTCCCTTAAAGCGCGACAGAGGCCTATAACTTAATTTGAAAACATAGAGTATTTTATGGCCTTTTAAAAATATTGACTCCAAAAACCTGCAAAAAAATAGCTAAATAACCGGAGCCCGCGTCTCACTACTCTGCCAAACTTCAGTCGGACGACAGTCCTGCCAAACTAACTCCTTCACACTGATAACTGATCACTGAAAAAGTGGCAAAATGATTTGCTCAGTTTCTTGTCGCTCCATTTCGCCGATGTGCCGAAAAACAATATCACCTTTACGATCAATAACCACCGTAAACGGCAAGCCCGCAATACGATTACCAAAACTGATGGCAACGTCAACAGCCTCCTGTTCACCAATTAGCACCGGATAATTGATGCCGTTGTTCTCCACAAAATCGGCAACCGCTTTATAATGATCATTGGTGGCAATACCCACAAACTGTAAACCGCGCTCGGCATATTTTTCTTGCAATTTGATAAACATCGGAATTTCTTTGATACAGGGTGGACACCAAGTTGCCCAAAAGTTGACGATCACAACTTTGCCATCCCATTCTGAATTGCTACGGATTTTTCCTTGCAAATCTGGTAGGCTAAAATCCGGGCGATGCGAAGAAATTTCTTCCGTTTGCGGTGGGTGCTTGTACCACAGGTATCCAGCAATGCTCACTATGCAGACAATTATTAGGCCCGTTAATAGAACAAAAGGATTGGGTTTCATCATGGTTGAATGACCTTTTTCAGATGTTGGCGAAATTCCTCGGCGGACATAAATCCAACGATGCGGTAAGCCCGTTGTTCTTGCCCATTGCTATCAAAAAACAAGATAACCGGCGGCCCAAAAATGCCAAAGCGTTTGTACAAGGCTTTGTCTTGTTCATCATTGGGTGTGACATCGGCCTGCAATCGCACAAAATTAGCAAATAATTCTTGCACCCCGGCCTCAGTAAACGTGAAATTTTCCATCTCCTTACAAGAAATGCACCAGTCGGCGTAGAAGTCTAGCATCACCGGTTTATTCTGTGCTTTGGCGGCCGCCAGTTCACGTTCTAATCCGTCCACACCTTTGATGGGTTTAAACTGTAAGGCCGATTCCGCGCTAGACGCGGCCGCCGTGGAATTATTGCCAAGTCTGAAATTGTGCAACGGTTGCAAAAGATTAACATTGCCGCTGGCAGCGCCAATCATCAGCAAAATGCCATACACCATAAAAATCAGCCCCAAGCCTTTCCACAGTTTGCGCCAACCAGACACGCCAGCCGGGAGACTTTCCAACGCGCCCATATACACGGCCGACACGATTAACAAACTCGCCCATAACAACATCGTCACTTCGCCAGGGATGATTCGCTCAAGCATCCATAAGGCGACAGCCAATAACATCACTCCGAAAATGGCCTTAACGCTATCCATCCATTGAGCGGCCTTGGGTAACAAATGGCCGGCGGAAATACCCACTAAAATCAAGGGAATACCCATACCAAGGCTCATAGAAAATAGGGCCAGTCCACCGAGTAGCGCGTCGCCAGTTTGGCCGATATAAATCAATGCCCCTACCAAAGGCGCGGCAACACAAGGCCCGACAATAATTGCCGATAACACGCCCATGATTGCCACCCCTATCAAAGTGCCGCCTTGTTGGCGATTGCTCAGCGCAGTGAGTTTAGTTTGCAAAGCGCTGGGCATTTGCAACTCATAAAAACCAAACATGGAGAAAGCCAACGCGACAAATACCAGCGCAAAACTGACCAATACCCAAGGATTTTGAAAAGCGGCTTGTATATTTTCGCCCAGCAATCCCGTCAACACGCCGACAACGGCGTAAGTCAATGCCATCGCTAACACATAAGTGAGCGACATGATAAACGCGTTATAAGTGGTGACTTGTTTACCTTGCCCGACGATGATGCTAGACAAAATGGGAATCATCGGAAAAACGCAGGGCGTCAAAGACAACAATAGCCCCAAACCGAAAAACACCATAAGGGTGTACCATAGATTGGCACTCGCGAGCATATTGGCAAGACGATCTTGCTCAGACATCGCACCGCCCTTGCCTAATTGTAAGTCCACCACTTTTGTTATCGCTGGATAACATAAACCGGCAACGGCGCAGCCTTGATATTCAGCACTCAAGGTAACATTTTGTTGTCCATCCGTTTGGATGGGCAGCATTATTTCAAGTAATGGCTGCTGATAGATTTGGAAATCGCCAAGAATTGGATCTGTTTTAACGAGAGACGGCGGTAATTGTGGACTGCCCAATTTGCCACCGCTTTCTAGGGAAAATTTCAATTTATCCCGATATAAATAATAGCCCTCAGCCATTTTCCAGCGCACAACCAAAGAGGAAGGGTTTATCCATTCGGCCGAAAACACAAACGCTTCGTCCACCTTCAGAAACTTGTTAGCATTGCCCACCCGCTCGGCGGCATTGCCCAAATCGCTCAGGGTTGTCGCCTCCGCTGATTTCTTGTCAGAAACCTCGCTTGGCGTACTCAACTCGCCGCTATTTGATTGACTGTCAGAAGCCTCGCTTGGCGCACTCAAACCGCCACTGTGCGTATCAGATGTCTCGCTTGGCGTACTTAACCAACCGCTATTTGATTGATTTTCTTTAATAATTGGATTATCGGCCGCCGCAACTTGGACAGAAGGCGCAGTGTCTGGCAAAGTCACTTGGGCCGTTTTTTCGATGGGCGGATAACACATCCGATCCGCGGCACACCCTTGATAACGGGTTTCGATTGTCAGAGTGTCTAAGCCTTGACTATCCTGAATGGGCAATTTAACCTCTAGGGCATGCTCATAAACTTCGATACGCCCATATTTAATGTCATCCTTAATTGTGCCCGGCGGAAATTGGGCCTCGCCTAACACACCACCGCCCTTGAATGCAAATTTAAATTGATCGCGGTACAAATAATACCCATCAGCAATTTGCCATTGCGCCACCAAAACGGTAGGACTTTCCAGATGGGTTGAAAACACAAAAGCCACATCTGGAGGCAACACCTCAGAAATGTCGCCTAGTCCGCCTTTTTCCGGGGAAGGAAAGTTAAACGCGCCGTTTTCAAACGGAGAAAAGTTATCCGCGCCAGCCGGCGGAGAAAAATGACCAGCCCCGTTTTCAAATCGGGGAAAATTACTCGCGTCATTTTCAACCGGAGGAAAATTACTCGCGTCATTTTCAACCGTTTGGCTAGATGAAGTGACATCTGCGCTACAATTCCAAGCAGATAACAACAATATTAATATCAATAAATTTTTCATTGAGATTACGCACTCTTTAGTAGGAAGAATCCAAAACTTTAGCTTTGGCAATCGTCTGGAGTCCAACGCTTGCTGCTTTGGCAATTTTTTGAGGGCCATGTTGTCAAATTGATTAGATAAATTTTCTTGATGGCCCTTTTTAAAAAGCAGTAGGACAAGTGGGAGTCCTGCCAAAGCTAAAGCTTTGGACTCCAATCAAGCTTTGGACTCCAATCAGAAAAGATTATATTATAATGAATTTATTTAAAGTCATATTACTTTTATTTATAGCTATCCCCATTTTGGAAATCTACCTACTGTTCACGGTGGGTAGTCTTATTGGGGTTTTGCCTACCATTTTGCTAATTATTTTAACAGCTGTTTTAGGCACATACTTGTTACGCGCTCAAGGTTTAGCCACTTTGCAAAAAGCGCAAATGGCGCTACAACAGGGGCAACTACCGGCAGATGCGTTGTTTGAAGGCATTTTACTCTTATTAGGCGGGGCGTTGTTACTGACACCCGGCTTTTTCACAGATGCGGTGGGATTTGCATGCTTGATACCGGGCTTGCGTAAATATTTAGTTTATTGGTTGCGCCAACACGTCCATGTTGTCGATTCCTCTCCGCCGCCACCGAAACGTCCAAAACGTCCATCCACGATAGATGGAGAATATCGGCGTGATGATTAAATTGGTAATCGGTAATCGGTAATCGGTAACGAAAACCTCACCCGTTTGCCAAACTCAAGAAGAACTACAAGGATTCGTTATAAGAAAGGATGAGAAATATAACTACAGGGATTCGTTATAAGAAAGGATGAGAAATTATTGTTTATAACGAATTTGCCTATCATTTACTGTTTAATCCGTTATTATAACGAATCCTTGTAGTTATTGTTTATATTATAACGAATCCTTGTAGTTATTGTTATTATCCTTTCTTATAACGAATCCTTGTAGTTATTGTTTAATCCTTTCTTATAACGAATCCTTGTAGTTATTGTTTAATCCGTTATTATAACGAATCCTTGTAGTTATTGTTTATAACGAATCCTTGTAGTTATTGTTTATAACGAATCCTTCTAGTTATTATCCTCCCTACCTAGATAATTTGTAAAATATCCCTTGACAATTGAACGATAAAAGTAGAGCCTTTTCTTGGTTTGCTTTCTACCGAAATATGGCCGCCCATCGCTTCACAATAACTTTGCACTAGCGCGAGTCCTAAACCGGCACCTTCATATTGACGTGTTGAAGAATCATCAAGCTGTCTAAAAGGTTGAAAAACGTGCTTCAGTTCTTCAGCACTCATACCAATCCCCGTATCCGTCACGGTAAAGGTAACCCAAACGACATTGTTTACAGAAGTCTGTGCGGCATCCAAAGTAATATAACCCTCGTGGGTAAATTTGCCGGCATTACTGAGTAAACTAAACAAAATCAAATGCAGTTTATCACGATCGGAATACATGATATTGATACCCTCGGCACAATGAACACTCAAGCTATTTCTGGATGAATCTCCAACTTATCCGCTTCTATTTTCGACAAATCGAGAATTCCGCTAAGCAGCCTTAAAAGATGTGTACCAGCTTGATGAATTTTGTTGATATCTGAAATACACTGCTGCATGCCTAAATATTCGGCCTCTTCTTCTAGCATTTCACTATAACCGATGATCGCATTCAAAGGGGTACGCAATTCATGGCTCATATTGGCAAAAAAAGTCGTTTTTGCTTTATTGGCCGATTCTGCGGCCCTTTTTGCTAATAGAAGTGCCCGTTCATTTTGCTCCAATTGGTGGCGGCTTTCTTCGATTAACATCATATCGTGGTAGGATCGTAAGCAGGAAATAATGGTTGTTAGAAGTTTTTGTTTAGTGAGCTCCGTTTTTTCCTTGTAATCATTAATGTCATAATTTAAAATGATTTCAGTTTCAGGCACTTGGCCGGGTTGTCCTGTGCGTAGCACAATTCTTACAAAATGATTTTTCAATTCTTCCCTAATATATTGAACAACCCGTAATCCCGCATCTTCTTGTTCCATAATCACATCTAATAAAATTAGAACAGTGTCTGGGTGCTTTTTGATTAATTGCTTGGCTTGTTCGCCAGAATAAGCATCAATAAATTCAAGAGGCTTTCCTTTATAGACGATATGCCCAATCGCCACGCGGGTAACATCATGTAGCGCCGGTTCATCATCAACGAGCATGATTTTCCAAGTTGCTTGCCCCGGCACTGCATTCTGCTTGTCTTTTTCTTCAGCAAATGTATACTCATCATTTTCATCATTTTCATCATTTTCTTCAGCAAATGTATAATCGTCATCATCAATCATCTGAATTTCTCTCTAAACTATAGATGTTCTAAGGGCAACCATAAAGGATTGCCCCTACATAACATGACGGTTCGTAGGGGCAATCCCACGTGCAAAGCCCTCACGAAAAAGCTTAACTTAATGGCATTGAGGTAGATACACTGGCTATATTAATGTCGCCCCGTTGGGGCTTTCTATTAGCCCCTTCGGTAAGTGTTATTAAAGCCAGTGTAACTACCTGGTAATTATAGATTACTAATATGAAGGTGCGCTAATGAGTCTTCAAGCTAAATTATTGTTGGCTATTGGGATTATTTTATTACTGGTTTTTACCTGCATTGAATTCCTCGCTTACCAGACAACCAGAAAAAACACGGAGCAAGATTTATGGGATCAGGCTGAGAAAGTCCGCAATGTGTTGATGTCTATGCGACGCATTTATCATCACCAGTTTTTAGAGAGTGGTATAAAACTCACTGACAAGACGCTTGGGTTTTTGCCCGCCCATGCGATGAATAGGATTTCTCAGGATTTGCCCAATTGGGACAAGTCCGGATTTAGTTTTAATAATGTATCCGATCAACCACGTAACCTCAATCAAAAGGCGGACGAGGTTGAATTAGAAGTCATGGAATATTTCCGTCAGAATCCCAAGGAAAAGACACTTTTTAAACCGTTTCAAAAACCTAACGGCGAGCAATATTATTTATACGCGCGTCCCATTTGGGTAGAAAAATACTGCTTAAAATGTCATGGAAAAAAAGTGGACGCACCACGGGCGATTCAGGCAACTTACGACACGGCCTACAATTATCAAGTCGGCGATCTACGTGGCGTTTTGAGTATCAAATTACCGGCTTCCACCGTAGCTCAACGAACTTGGGCTTCCTTTCAGCACAGTTTGGTAATCCACTTAATGGGTTTTATTGCTATTTTTATCTTAGTCACCTTACTGATTCGCCGCCATGTAGGCAATCCGCTTGCCGATCTTGCCAGTGGTATGCGAGCAGTTGCTGATGGTAATTATGGGCAGCGTGTTGAGGGTTTTAAAGGGGAGTTTGCCATTTTGAGCCAGGCATTTAATGAGATGACGGCCCAAGTTTCCGAACAGCAAAAGGCCTTGCACGATCTGAACAATCAACTTGAACAGCGCGTGAAAAGACGCACCGCGCAACTGGAAGCGGCTAACGGCGAATTGCGTGAAGCCTTAGACACTTTGCAACACACTCAAAAGCAATTGGTAGAATCCGAAAAAATGGTGGCTTTGGGAGGATTGGTGGCCGGTATTGCCCATGAAATCAATACGCCTATTGGCGTGGGCGTGACGGCCGCGTCGGCGTTGGATGAACGAGTCAAAAGTTTTACTCAATTGTTTGAAAACAGTCAACTGAAAAAAAGTGATCTGAAAAAATTTATTGGCACTGTCGCGGAAACTAGCAATATCATTTTGCCAAATCTCCAGCGAGCGGCCGACCTAATTCGCAGTTTCAAGCAAATTGCGGTTGATCAAACCAGTGAACAGCCGCGCCAATTCAATGTGTGTACCTATCTTAATGAAATTCTGTTAAGCTTGAAACCGGCCCTCAAGAAGACTAAACACACTGTCGAAATAAAATGTTCGCAACAGGTTGAATTGTATAGCTATCCTGGTCACTTTGCACAAATCATTACCAACTTGCTGACAAATTCACTCACACACGCCTACGATGAAGAACAAACAGGGCTTATGGTGCTTGAAGTTTCATCTCAGCAAGGTTGGCTGCATTTTCACTATTCTGATGATGGAAAAGGCATCCCCGAAGCGGATTTACCTAAAATATTTGAGCCATTTTTTACCACCACCCGGGGACAAGGGGGTAGCGGCCTTGGTTTGTCCATGATTTATAATATCATTACTCAAAACATGGGTGGACAAATACACTGTGAAAGCACGTTGGGCAAAGGGACGAGTTTTTATTTTAATATTCCTTTGAACTTTTGACTGGAGTCCAAACTTTAGTTTGGCAGTCGTCCAAAATGTGCTTTCACACCAATGTTTTGTCGAACTGGCGGTTTTTTTGAGGGCCAGGTTGTGAAATTGAATCATTTGATTTGATTGAAGGCCCCTAATTCAAATATTCACTGAAAAAACTGATCAGTGAAAAAACTAATAAAAATGAGCGATGATGATGACGAACTCTTGTTTTCCGAGCAACAGGAAGAAGAAATACTAGAGCAACGTGACGTTTGGAAAGTAATGATTGTCGATGACGAATCATCCGTTCACGACGTGACTAAACTGGCTTTGCAAGAGTTTTCTTATGCCGGAAAAAAACTGGAATTTATCCACGCTTTTTCTGCTCAAACGGCCAAACATGCCATGACAGCGCATCCCGATATTGCTGTCATCCTACTAGATGTTGTTATGGAAAATGAACAAGCTGGGCTTGAATTGGTCAAATATATTCGTGACGAACAGCAAAATCGCTTTGTCAGGATTATTCTGCGAACTGGGCAACCCGGACAAGCGCCAGAACGGCAAGTGATTTTAGACTACGATGTCGATGATTATAAAGAAAAAACCGAACTCACGGCCAATAAACTCTTTACCACTCTAGTCACAGCCTTGAGAACCTATCAAGACATGATGACTATCAATCGGAATCGGCTAGGACTCAAAAAAATCATTGATGCCACTCCGTCTCTTTTCAAATTCCAGTCCATAGAAAAATTTATTTCTGGACTATTGGAACAAATCCTGTCGATCCTCAACCTAGACTGCAACGCCTTTTACTGTCATACCTGCGAGGTTATCAACAAAGAAAGTGATGATAATCTTGATAAACATATCATTGCTGCTGGTACCGGCTATTACGAAGACAAAGTGAATAAATATGTCAAAGAGGTGGTTGACGAATCTCTCCTAGCGAGACTCCGATTAGCTTACCAAACTAACCAAACCCTGTACTTTGATGACGAATGCGTCATTAATTTGAGACATGCTAACAATTATGAAAGCATCGTCTATCTCAAAGGAGCGGCTCATCTGGATGAAATTGACAAACAACTCATCGAAACTTTTTGCGCCAACGTTGCCATTGCTTATGACAATCTCTTTCTAAACCAAGAGATGATACACACCGAGAAAAAACTGATTGAATTACTTCACTCAGCGACAGAAAAGGACGCTACTGAAAAAGAACAACATCTCACCCAGATTACCGAATACCTTCAATTACTCTGCAAAAAATACGGACTGAACGAACAATCGTCTGGACTTCAAAGCTTTAGCTTTGGCAAGACTCCAAAGCTTTAGCTTTCTTTGGCAATTAGCTTTGGCAATCATCCTCTGGAGTCCAAAGCTTCAGCTTTGGTCTTTTCTCCCGTTTTGCGTCAAAAAAATTAGTTTTGCAGTCGTCAGCTTTACTGGACGGGGTTTGCCACCCCGTCGCAACGTTTTTGCAGTTTTACAAAATACGGTTCGTAACGTGACGGAGCAGGTTAAAAACTTGCTCAGATAAGAGCCAAAGCTAAAGCTTTGGACGGAAAAGATAAGAGCCAAAGCTAAAGCTTTGGACGGAAATATTGCTAAAGCCAAAGCTGAAGCTTTGGACTCCAGATGATTGCCAAAGCTGAAGCTTTGGACTCCAGATGCAATCTTGGTTAGGCCTTAACCACCAATACCGCACACTCCGCATAACCAATCACACGATCCGAGACACTACCCATCAGCATTCTATCCAACCCGCTGCGGCCGTGACTGCCCATAACAATCAAATCGACTCTTTTCGCTTTGGCGAACTCTATAATCGCCTCAGCCGGGCTGCCGCTCAGCACTTTCCCTTCCACAGTAAGGCCTTCTTTGCTCATAAAACCCTCCACCCGCTTAATCTGTTCGACGGCTTCCGTGTGTCGCCTTTCCTTGCTATCTGAATGGACAATAGAAACCACCAACACCGGGGCACCAAGATGTTTCGCTATGCTAATGGCCGCAATGGCCGCCTTATCGCTATAACGCGAACCATCAACCGCCAACAGAATTTGATTGCCTTCTATCTGCGCGGCGCTTGGCACAATCAAAATACTACAGTGGGCACGTCCAATCACCTTGGCCGTATTACTGCCAACCATCAGCCGCTTAAGCCCAGTCATGTCTCTGCGCCCCATGACAATGACATCTATCTGATTTCGTTCCGCCTCATCCACGATTTCTTGGTAAATTTCTACACCATGACGCACGCCAATATGACATTCCACGCCGGCCTCGGTGGCACTGGTTCTAATCGTCTCCAGGTGCGCTAGCGCATCATTCTCTTCTTTTTGAAGCAGTTGCCTTGCCAAGGACTCATGCTCAGGATTCGTCACTACCACCGACATCGCCGACAAACGACCACTCGTTCTCTGCGAGAGTCTAATAGCCTCGCGTATCGCATCCGTGCTAAATTCTGACCGATCAGACACCACCATAATCTTTTCAAAACGTCCCAGTGGTGATAATTGGGTTGCTGAGGTTGGATAAATATCATCAGCCACTAATACGGCCCCAGTCGGCGCTTCCATCGCCTCGATCTCCAAAGCCACTTTTTGCCGCTTGGCGTGTTTGAGATAGCCACTGATGAGTGCATAAATAATAATAATCGTGCCGATAACCAAAGCCAGCACCAATATGGCGTAAGAGGCCACCTGCAAGAGGTTCATAGTGCTTTCGCTCAACCTGTCGAGGTATCCCATCTCGGACAGATACACGGGCACTTTGAGGCCTAGACTGAATAAGACCAATATCATAACCACGCCCATGACGATCTTGGTCATGTAGTCCTTGGCATAAGTGGTGCCAATGACCCCCAATTGAATGCCAAACAGCGAACCGCCAAGGAGAATCATTGCCAAACGAATATCGACAAAACCGTACAAGGCATACACAATCGTACCGCATAAGCCTATAACAAAAGCAACCATCAATTGCGTTGCCGAAGCCATTAAACCGGACGCACCTAACACAAACATCATCGCCGGCACACCGATAAATCCGCCGACGGCGATAGTAGCCGCCAACAGGCCGGTGGCAAAACCGATGGGAATGATAAAGAGCGCCGACACTTTAGTACCTAGAGATGGAAAATACATCATGGTGCCCGGTATGTGGATCGATTGTACCCGGCTTGCCAGTTTTGTCGCCTTCTCGGCCTGACTACCTGATTTGTCAATTTTAAACGCATCACGCAAGGCATAAGCACCAACAATTGCCAGCACTACCACAAATACCACAGACACGTAAAGGTTTGAGGCAACATTCCCAAAAGCTTCCCTAATTTGGGTTTGTATCAAAGCGCCACCAAGTACGCCGACAGCGGCCGAAAGGCCCATAACCAGGCCAAGTTTGACATCCACTTGCCCCGATTTGGCCCGTTTCACCGCACTGACGAGGGCGTTGGGAAACCTATGGCACATATTACTAGCGACAGCCACACTGGCGGGAATACCCAGACTCATCATCGCAGGTGTCAATATAAATGCGCCACTGGCACCGATAAAACCACTCACTAAACCACCGACAAAGCCAACTATTAAGAGAAACAGGACATGTTCCAATTGAAGATCAACAAAGCCACCGACTTCTCCTGATTTAGCAAGCTCAAAGAAAAACGATGAATCCGTTGTTGCTTGCTCGGCCGCTTGGACGCCGACGGCCAAACATAAAAAGACTATAAAAAAAAGGGTCTTAGTTTTATAGCGTTTTTTCATAATTTCCTCTAGGTGGTTTGCTCCTAAACGAATTAGGTTAAACTTGGACTCCAGCCGCCAAACTAAAGTTTGGACTCCGTTACCAAACTAAAGTTTGGACTCCTGACAAAAGCGCCAATTGTGTAAAGTATCAAAACCTTGGAAGTTTTCTTCGTTTTCTTCGCACTATTTTTTAACCGATTTCGCTTTGAGGCCCAACACATCCCAGAAATGGCTAATAAACGCGCCATGCACAAAATAAAAAATCAAGGCGATAGCGACTAGCACAATGATATACCAACCGCCTTGCTTGGACCAATTTAAAATGGGCAGCTCAAAGTAGTACAGTAAAAAATAGAGTGTGGCGCTGACAAGGCCAAAAAAGGCCGTTTGAATCACCGCCTCGGCTTTACTAGATTTTTCCATAGGAGTCAGTTCTCCTTTAGTCAAGTGAAAAAAAACTTCACCGTTTGTAGTAGGCGATTTATCGCCTAAGTGGGCAACAAAAACCCCTACAAACCCTTTTCAGTCGAAATATCAATCCACAGCGGCATTCCTCTCTGGCTATCAACCGCCTTCAGCAATTTTTGCCTGACATAAAAAGCCTCATTTTTTCTGCAACGAATTTCCAATATATTATTATCATCACTTCCCAGATATTCGCGCAACACTGTTTCTTGCACTTCCTGTGGCAATTCTCGATTAGGCCTAAAGCGCAACGTCACAAATTCATTCCATTCTCGACTTTCTTCCGACGATACCCACTCTTCATCCGCCGGTTCAACATGAACGATTCGATATAATACAAAATCTAAATATTTCTGTCTTTCATGGCAATAGGCGTGCAAATGATAACGGTTATTTGCAAAGACGAGATGATTGGGAGAAATGACGCACACCCGAATATCGTCCGGCATCACCGGTTGATATTTAATCAACAAAGTTTGTTGATGACGCAAGGCCGCCAAAATGGGTTGCACCACTCGACGGGGCAATTTGGGGCGGAGCAAGCGATCCACATCTGCCAATTCAACTTCACTCCACTCTGGCTCATCTAAATAATGGGCCCGCAAATTTTGTCCGCGCAGATAGTCCAAAAACGCCACCGCATCTCCTCTAATATACTGCGGCTTAAAATCCTCTTCAGCCAAATGACGTTTTAATGAACTATCATATCTCATTTGCCCTAGGTGCTGTTGCCGATAATCATTAATCACTGCTTGGGCCGTTTGGCGTGTCAAGTAAAACGTCTTTGCTAATTCACTTGCAGCAAGCCCACCTTCCCAGTACAACCGTGTTTCAATGTAGGCAAATCGAATTAATGTGTCAAATTTCACGTTAACAGTTAGCATTCTTTAACATGTAACTTAATTCTACATGTTAATAGGTTATTATGGTTGAGTTTAATATTCTATACCCTATAATGTTTCGTGCCATTACAAGTTTCGATAAATAAGTGGGTAAACAAAAGTATTCGAGCGGTAATAGTCGCTAAAGCGACTACTACAAACCGTCACCAAAAATGATTTATGCGTACCTACTTATATATATTAGGACTGACGCACTCAGTAAAGTAACCAATTGATTTTTAAAAAAACTTTCCAAATAACTGTCTAGGCCTTTTAGACGTAACTGATTGAATACTCAATAACTTTATTTTGTCAATGCGTAAGTCCTATATATGTAAAAATTTGCACAGCATTGCAAATACATTTTAATAAAAAGGAAAACCCCGTGCGACGAATACGACTCCAATTATCAAAAAAGGATAACATACATTATAAATATTTGGACATACTGCATGACGCGTTGGTTAATGCGTGGAGGAAGGCTGGGGCAACGTCAGAACAAATAACTGGCATGAACGCCTTGCCTTGGAATTTCGCCGCGTTAGGTGGGCAAAACAAACGGGGCAAAATGGTACACACATTAATTGTTTCCACCCCTGACGCAACCTTGGCGAAAATCCTACGGTGTCTCAATCCGGCTGATATCCGTTATACCCGTGCCAGTACTGTTGAGCATGTCGATTTTGCCGGGGCGCAAATAACGATTGAGGATGATCCCATCCTACCTAATCAAAACGCGCTCGGCGTCTTAATGCTCTCGCCGCTGGCAATTAGGCAACGACAAGGCAAAATATCCCCACCTTCCCCAAAGGAGGAACCCCCCCCCTTTCGCAAAGGCGGGCAGGGGAGGATTTATTGGCACACCCATCTTGGAGAATGTGATTTGAGCGCGGCGATTAATCACCGCCTCTCTCGTATCGCCGGGCGCGACATCCAATTACAAGTGCAACCCGATAACTTATATATCCGTTGCAATCCCGATCATTCTGTATTAGTGCCGATTAAACAAATGCGTCAGGGTAAAAACGCGTTTGTGATTGGCATGAGTGCGCCGCTAGTGTTGATGGGCTGTGAAAATGATTTGCGGTTTGCGTGGTATGCCGGCTTGGGCGAAAAAACACGTAATGGGTTTGGATGTATTGGTTTAGCTGAACAGGGGGTGGGGAGATGAGTTCACAAACGTGGGCGGAAAAGGCGACGACAACGGCTGAGGCGGTTTATAAAGACTTTTTGGATCAAGTCATCAAAGTCGGTGTCATCAATAACCGTTGCACCAGCGAAGATGAGTATGGTAGGGAACTGTATGAAACCGAGAAAAAACGCATCAAGCAAAACAAATTGCACGATCCGCGTGTCGTGCGTCTGATGTCTATCAGTGGCAAAGGCGGCTGGGATAACGATGTGGATAAACAAAAACGCTATAGCAAAAACTATAACGTCACTTTACTTGATCATACGTTATCCGTCACTCGCGGCAGTCTGATGTTGGCATCGCTGGATTGGTTAAGTCGCAATCCTGAGATGGAAGAGGAGTTTCTCAAGCGCAAACTGTACGTGATGGCAGTTGTCGCGTTTATGCACGATATTGACAAGGATTTATCTGAACCACGTATCATTGATGTCAGTGCCGTCACTGATGAACAAGTTAAAGAGCGCATGGCGCGTTATAACATTAGCGCATTTCTCGCTATTGTCAACGTTAAGTTAGAGCCTGATCAACTGTTATATCTGATTGATAAAGTGGAATCTCAACAAACGAATCGCCGTTTACCCAAACAAATGCCACCGCAGTATACCGATGGCACGTTGCCGCTTTATGTACGGTTAGCCGACAAATTGGACGGTATCTGGTTATCGGCTGATCCTGAAGGCGAGCCCAAAAAACAAGGTATTGAGGGCGTTTTAAATCGCTTAAAAACCGATCAGAGTTGTATTAGAAGCGATTGCCTACGCGATTTATTCGCTCAATTGGAAACAACATCGGCTGTCATTGATTTATTCGATCCCCACCATCCGTTTTTGATGGATGAATTACAACTGCGGTTATCGACTTTTAGTCAGCGCGAAACTGGCGCACCCCCGTTGCTTGAAATTCACCATGATGGGCGGTTAGTGATGCTGATGTTAGCCAATCAACAACAGCTTGAGAAGGTGAAAGAACTTGCCATACAAGATTTATGTGACAGTTTGCCCTTTAAACTAGATTTATTTATCTCACCACGCGGTGAACCTCATCTATTAAATGAGAAAGCGACTCATGCCGGATTAAAAAAGTTTTTCTCCAAGCTGAAACCGGAAAAGTTGCAGCGATTACTTTTCGTGAAAACCGCCGACAAAAGTGCCATTAAAAAAGCGTTAGACGATTCCGAGTTGTTGGATGATTCAGGTTTAAGTCCGATTTTTTCTGAGAAAACCATTGGGCAGACAATGACGTTGTACGCCTCACTGGAACAAATGGGTGAAAAAGCCAAACAACAACTCAAGAAAGCAGCCCATGCGGCTTTGCTATTAAATCTGTCGTTAAAAACCAAGCCCAAAGACGGTATTCCTGACTATGATGATCGAGAAAAAGCCTTTCTCGCTTGTATTCCTGAACAACGCCCTTCTTGGATAAATGCCATAGCGGGTAACTCGTATTATGGGCATTCACGTCGTAATTTAACCGCATTATGGGCACTTGCCATAGCCATTAACAACAACAAAGTCGATGACGCGATTTGGGGCAAAGAGGGCTTACTAAAACAATGGCTAGAAGGCACCGAAGAACGCAAAGGCTTTAATCAATTTATCCCAGCCGAAGGCAGTACGATTATTAAGGCGGTAGAAAGTCACTTTCATCAACTATTGTCTGGCAAACGCATTGAAGTTGAAGATGAATCGGCCGAAGGCCGTTGTTTATTTACCGATCAACCCGTTGACTTCAAAAAGCGACTTGAAGATAACAAGGGGCTAAAAAAAATCGGTGTCAAAGCCAGTGCATTTTCTGGACGTGATGGCCGTCCAGAACCATTCGATTTGGCATCAGGCCATACCAACATCAGCCCGGTGTCTTTGGCGGAGTATAAATTACGAGTTCATGTCCATGAAAATACCGCACAAGACAAGAAAGAACTGAATACGGCTACGCTCATCTATTCTCCGGCGACCATCGGCCTCTTTGGTGGTTTAGCGATGGACATTGATCAAGACCTGAAAGTGATGTCTTTACAAGAACTGAGCGAATTTTATGTCAAACGCTCTAATATCCTTGGTATAGAACATTACAAAAGACGCTACCGTATCACTCGCTTAGAGTATTTACCGGGAAAAACGGTCGAACAGGTGAACCAACTCCTTCGACTCTTAAAAGCCACTTTGCGTATTGGTCGTCCTATCCATGTTTTTCGGGGTTTACCGATAGCCAATCGTGCGTTTTTCTACTATGATGCGATGCCGCCATTGTTAGCCGAATTACTGGGTGATGGACAAGCGAAACGGAATGAATTGCGTTTAGAACAAATTCCACCCGCTATCCACCGCCTAGAAATGGCTAAATTGTTATTAGATAACTGGGGCTATGGCTATAACGCTCTCCAACTCTATGCCAATCCCAAAACTCGCTTTAAAGGCTTATGCTTCGCATGGTGTGGCTTACATGAAAAATCACGAAAAATCGCCAACCGTTTGGAACGAGAGTACGAAAGTTACTTTGAAGGAGAACAACTGAAAATGACTGCTGATGTGACAGAAGAAGAGGGTGTTATGGTGAAACTAGGGCAGAAAGCGGCCACCATACAGCGCTACCCTAAAAAAGGTTTTCAAGCCAGCAACAGTGAACAAACGATGGTGTTAGACATTTGTTTGGAGGGATTAAAACAAGCCTTGAAAGTGCCTAAACCGCAGACAGACAGAGTCTCTTTAGTCAATGGTATCGCGGATTTATTGATGCAAATGCTGAAGCGTAGAGATTTAGTCTCAGCGGCTAAACTTCGTGAAGATCAACCCTTTGATCAAGCGTGTCTTGAAGTTGCCACCTTATTTGTTGATGAATTTTGGCTTGGCGTAATGAACAGCCGCTTTCCAAACCAAGGCAATTTACGCATTTTAAAGAGCATCTATCGCATGTCTTTTATGCGCCGCTCCAAAACAACTGACAATAGTGAGGTGGAAACCTCTGACACTCGTTTTCATTAAATTCGATAATCAAGCTAATAACTACAAGAATTGTAGTTAACTACAAGAATTGTAGCTAACTACAAGGATTGTATCTAAAAAAGGATTTCTTCGCTAATGGCAGAAAATGAACAAATTGATTGACTGACGTGATTTGATGCTCATATAACTACAAGGATTGTATCTAAAAAAGGATTTGCTCGCTAATGGCAGAAAATGAACAAATTCGATAAAGATTGACTGACGTGATTTGATGTTCGTTTCTAAAATCCCTTCATTAGCATACAATCATTGTCATTATTATATAAAGGAGAACAGAATGCAACGATTTAAAGCGTTTTTGGGTGACATTGATAAACTGGCGGCTAAAAGCGCCGGCAGTGACAAACCCGAATATGTCCACCCCAAACTGAAAAACTTGGGCAGCGTCAGTATCGTGCTGATTCGTGAAGCCATTGCGCCAGTGGTATTTAAGAACTTTGAACAAGAAATCACTGACATAGAAATAGAAAGCGGTGGAGAACCACATATTCGCGCTGTACCCAATAAGTTCAAATACCCGGAACGAGGGCGCGGTTTGCAAATCCTGCGTGCTTTAAAAGCCGGTGGTAGGTTTCCTCAAAACAAAACCGTCTTAAAAGGCGGCAATAAACCTTCCGATGTCTTTGATTTAAATACTTTCGTATTTGGCGATTCGGTGCAAAAGCCCAAAGTGTTGCCCATCAAAGCCGCGGTGAATTATTCCGACGCATTGAGCGTGCTACCAAAACATCAGTGTGTTGAAGAAATCGATCATGTGCGTACTAATGAAGCCGGTACTTTGTGGGATGAGGAAAAGCAAGACAATAGCTCTAACTTATTTAAGCGCCATTTTATTAAACCGGGTACGCTGATGGTGCAAGTGCTTTCTACTCGCAACTGCTTATTGCCGCTCATTGGTTTAGATCACTTATTGCTTTGCCTTGGTGTCGCCGGCACCTACGGTGGACAAACCTCAATAACGGGCATCAATATCCGTACTCATATCGTTGGTATTTACGGTGATAACTTTGAACAGGCGATAACTTCGCCTTATGAACTGGTTAAGTCCTACCCCAAGGACAACCTGTGCGGGCATGTCCAAACACTGACAGACGATCTGCATAAGCCATTGAGTGAGGCGCATAAAGAATCAATGGATGCAAAAGAAGCCACCGCCTATCAACAGCAATTGATAGCGCGTTTTGAAAAAGACTACACCGCCCTAAAGGCTGAATACCAACAGGCGCAAAATAAAATCGGGGCATTTTTCGATGACTGGTTTGGTACACCGAACACCCAGAAAAGCAGAAAGGCCAACAAGAAGAGTAAGGAAGCCGAATCCGAATCTGAGAGCGTGTTTTAAAACTCGACTTAACTCATTGTTTTATAAGCAATAGACTATTTTATAAGTGATTGATTCTTGGACAAATAGCCCCAAGTGAAACAAACTAATAATTAACAATTAATTATTAATTATTAATTATTAATTATTAACTCGGCCTCAACCCTGAAAGGGTTGCAATCGATACGCCCCAGGTGAAACCTCAATGCCATTAAGTTAAGGAACTCTTTGATTTGAAAGTAAAAAATCGGGTACCCCACCCTAACACACACAAAAATTGATTAAAAATCAATAGGTTATATCTTAACTTAATGGCATTGAGGTGAAACCTGGGGAAAAGGAAAAAAAGGCCTCAACCCTGAAAGGGTTGAATATGAAACCTATCGGAAAAAAACATCATGAACAATATTTCTATCGGCATTACCGCCGAAACCTTAACACCATTTTGCTATCACAGCTTAATGGTACAAAACGGCACCGCAACTTTGCCAGAACTGATTGGCGATAGAGCAATTGCTTTTGGCTTAGCAGCCACATTAGGTATGTTACAAGCCAACGTTACCTTACCCAAAAAAGACTATCGCAACCATTTAAAAGCCATGCCTTACCGTACTTCTGTTTTTACAACTGACGCGCCAAAATTGTTACCGCCCTTAATACGGCGACTCAATTTGGACGAAGATGGCGGCTATCCACAATATATCCAAAAGGTTGTCAAAAGCGGCAACCTTGCCACCTACTTCCAAACGCAGGAAGTGCCACACGGGCAACGGTTTAAAGGCGCTATTTTTGGTTTTGATCCATTTACCGAAATGGATCAAAAAGAACTGGTGATTAGGATTGGCTTACATCGCAACGGCATGCTATTACTAAAACCCGACAACACAATCAACCATGTTTGCCTCAATGCCGCCACCGCGGCATTATTCAAACAAGAATTACCGGTAAAACGCTACTGTTTGCATAGCTTGCAAATCACCCCTGAATATACCTTAGCAAACGCATGGCAAAAGGTAAATCAATGGCACTGAAAATTCCCTCTAACCCGCCTTTTTAAAAACTTACCTTTACCCACAAGTGTCCAAAATTAATCATTAATCATTAATCATTAATCATTAATCATTAATCATTAATTATAATCTTCTATTGAAACAATCACTTAACTGTGAGTCATTCATTTTTTTGCAACGAGATGACTTCTTCAATTGACAACAAAGCGATTGAACAGAGGAAGATTTCCATTCGTCGTCATGCTGTCCCTTCTTAGCACAAAACTTAAATTTAATGGCATTGATTTGTAGGGTGGGTAAGCGGGCACTCGGAACTCAAAAAATATTTCGGCCCGCTTGCCCACCACTTGGATCAAAAATGGAATAAAAATCTGCTGAAAAAAAACGACAAAAATCAACCCAGATTTAACACCCAGGCGATGCCCCTTTTTATATTAATCTCCTCCCAAAGCCTGGGGCGGTGCCCCAGGCTATATTAATATCGCCCCGTTGGGGCTTTCTTGGGGCGATGCCCTAGGCTATATTAATATCGCCCCGTTGGGGCTTTCTTGGGGCGGTGCCCTAGGCTATATTAATATCGCCCCGTTGGGGGCTAACTTTAAAATCTCTATTAGCCCCAAAGGGGCGTATTATTAAAGCTAGGGGCAACGCCTCTGGAAAATGACGCGAATAGACGAATTGGGTACGACTCAGTGCCCTAGTACCTTGTCAAACCGGTTTTGTCGGGTAGGGTGCGTTACGTGCGCTGGTTGGGTGTTTGATGTGCGTTTGACGTATCCGACAAAATTAATTTGACAGCGTACTAGATGGAACTAATTAACAATTAACAATTAATTATTAATTAGGCCCCAACCCCGAAGGGGAAAATAGCTTATGTAACAATTAATTATTAGCAAGAAAACGCGCGGATTACGCATCCCCATGAGGGGTTATGAGATGAAGGGTTATGAGATGAGATGATATGAGATGATAGTGAGTAAATTTTCAGAATCGTTGTATAATAGTTACGCATCCCATGAGGGGTTATGAGACTGATAATTATGCATAATAAAAAGGCTTAATTTCTCGTTACGCATCCCCATGAGGGGTTATGAGACTGATTTCTCGTTACGCATCCCCATGAGGGGTTATGAGACTGATAATTATGCATAATAAAAAAGCTTAATTTCTCGTTACGCATCCCCATGAGGGGTTATGAGACTGACAGACGATTTCTGGACTTTGTCTATTTCAAGGTTACGCATCCCCATGAGGGGTTATGAGACTGACAGACGATTTCTGGACTTTGTCTATTTCAAGGTTACGCATCCCCATGAGGGGTTATGAGACTGATAATAATGCTCTCGTTACGCATCCCCATGCGGAAGGAGTCCCAAAGCTTCAGCTTTGGGCTCCAGATTACGCATCCCTATGAGGGGTTATGTTACGCTTTGAGACTCCAAATTACGCATCCCCATGCGGATGGAGTCCCAAAGCTTCAGCTTTGGGCCATTGGTTAGGCCATCATACCAACGATAACTAACTGATTTATAAGGTCAGCATGAATTGGCCCAGATTCCCAAAGTTTGATAAGCTGTTACCAACAGGAACGACGGTGTTCAGGCCGATTCCAGAAAGGCCCTTGACGGAAGTCTTCTTGCCGGTTCAAAAAGCTGGCCTGTTGTTGCTCATCCAGTAAAGCAAAGGCCTGACTTTTCACGTCGCCGATTTTAACAATGAGGTTCTTCTTCAATTCTGCCTGTTTCGTCGCCAGTTCATTTAACTGTTGCGAGTATTTTTCCGCGGCGAGGCTTAACTGCATTAAGGCACGTCGGTTATCTCCCATCTCCAAGTGCAGGTTACGCAAAACCGGGCGAGCTTCATCTAGCACCGCATAAACTTGATTGCGTTGCTCCTTGCTCAGTGCTAAACTGCTCATATGTCTTTCGAGGCGGAACAAAACCCTAGGCGCATGACGGCCCCAGCCACCTTGGGGGCCCCAATAACCCGTGCGAGGGCCTTGGTGATGCCAACCGTGGTGTGGTTTATGGCCGTAGCAACCGTACTTGCTATGATGGTGTGCCCGCGCCAGCAAGAACACAGCGCCGATAACTAAAACGGAAACCAGACCGATTACGATAAGTTTTCTGTGTTTCAGGGTATTTTTCTCCAAGTTAAGCTTTAAGTCGAAGTCAACGTGCAATTTAAACTAAGTACAACCAATTACAGTAAGTACAAGTAATGACAGTAAGTACAACTAATGACAGTAAGTACAACGAATTACGCGGATAAACGAATTGTCTCCTCAGTTGGCGACGGCTATATTTAAACTAAGTACAACGAATTGCGCGGATAAACGAATTGTCTCCTCAGTTAGCGACGGCTACATTAAAACAACAAAGTTTCACAAAAGTTTGTCATCAAGCGATAAATATGTAACAAAGTCTGTCAAACGACAGCAAGTACAACTATCTTTCTGTCATTTCTTTGATATGATAAATCCGTTTATTCCGCAAATCCGTTGTACTCATCGTCAAACTCTGTCTGTCATTTCGACGAGAGAAGTCTATTTTTAGTGCCCTTTAGGGTACTTAAGCTTTCAGCCAATTGCTTTAGCTGTTGGCTGAGGTGCGGATAAACGAATTGTCTCTTTAGTGCCCTTTAGGGTACTTAAGCTTTCAGACAACAGCTTTAGCTGTTGGCTGAGGTGCGGATAAACGAATTGTCTCCTCGGTTGACGACGGCTATATTTAAACTAAGTACAACGAATTGCGCGGATAAACGAATTGTCAGTGCCCTTTAGGGTACTTAAGCTTTTAGACAACGGCTGATGCTGTTGGCTGAGGTGCGGATAAACGAATTGTCTCCTCTGTTGACGACGGCTATATTTAAACTAAGTACAACGAATTACGCGGATAAACGAATTGTCTCAATTGGCGACGATAAAATCCGCTTATTCCGCAAATCCGTCGTACTCACCGTCAAACTCTGTCTGTCATTTCGACGAGAGGAGTCTATTTTTAGTGCCCTTTAGGGTACTTAAGCTTTTAGACAACAGCTTTAGCTGTTGGCTGAGGTGCGGATAAACGAATTGTCTCCTCAGTTGACGACGGCTACATTAAAACAACAAAGTTTCACAAAAGTATGTCATCAAGCGATGAAGATGTAATAAAGTCTGTCAAATGGCAGCAAGTACAACTATCTTTCTGTCATTTCTTTGATATGAGAAATCTGTTACTCTAAGGTACCTTTAAACGAGAACATCCGATGGAAACAGAAACCTCACCGCACATCTTAGTCGTAGATGATCACCGAGAAATCCGCGAACTCTTGGCTCAATACCTCAAACAACATAACTTTCGGGTAACTGTTGCCGACGGCGGCGCGGCAATGAAAAAACAGTTGCGTGAACACGCCATTGATTTGGTAGTACTAGACATTATGATGCCAGGCGAAGATGGCTTATCCTTATGTCGTAGTCTACGGGAAACAACCAAATTGCCAGTGATCATGTTAACAGCCATGGCAGAAACGACAGAGCGCGTGATAGGATTGGAAATCGGCGCCGATGATTATGTCACCAAGCCTTTTGAACCAAGAGAATTGTTAGCACGTATTAAAGCCGTTATGCGTCGCACCCACAGCTTGCCGTTTCAAAAAGAAGCCTTGTCTGCTAACAAGTTTCGATTTGATAACTGGATTCTGGACGTGGATCGGCGCGAACTGATTGGCAAAGATGAACTGGCTATCCCTCTAAGCACCGCCGAATTCAAATTGCTAACGGTATTTATTCAACACCCACAAATAGTACTTAACCGGGATCAGTTACTAGACTTCACACGCGGCAAAGAAGCCAACGTATTTGATCGCAGTATTGATAATCAAGTCAGCCGTCTGCGAAAAAAAAATCGAAGCCGATCCAAAAAAACCTACACTGATCCAAACCGTCTGGGGGGGAGGCTATAAATTGGCCGCTGAGGTGGAGCAGTTATATTAATGAAGAATGAAGAATGAAAAATGAAAAATGATTTTTTTTTATAAGCTAATAATTTTACAAACAATTTAATCACTTATTGGCCCATTTTCATTTTCACGGTTTTGAAGTACGTTCCGTATATACGAATGAAATCGGCCACAATGTTTGCGAAGCAAAAACGTTTGCCGATAACTGAGTGTGTCAATAAGGATCGGCTAAAAAATAACTTCCGCCAACAGCTAAAGCAGTTATCTCGCTCCGCTCGTTACTACGTTTGTCTAAAAGCTAAAGTACCCTAAAGGGCACTGTACCTATTTTTTTTGAAATAGAACATAACTTACTTTTTATCAATAATTCAATGACTTACTTAAACTATTGGCTGGTTCACCGTTTAAAAGTCCGTTCCATATATGAACATTTCTCTCAAGTGTTTGCGCTTATGGCCTCAAAGTTTGGCCGGGCAAACTATCGCGTTACTATTGATGGCGCTGCTCGGTTCCCATATCGTCAGCTTCTGGCTATTTGCTGATGAACGGCGGCTGGCGCTGTTGCACGAAAAACGCGAAAGCCTCCTAACGCGAATCGCCTCGGTGGTGCGTTTGCTTGAAGAAACGCCGCCGGCTTTGCACGAGCGGATACTTGAAGCAACCGACAGCGATTGGATACATTTCCAATTAGCCGAACACAGTGCGGTTGAGATGGAAGTGTTTGAAAAAAAGGCTAACAATCGCTTACAACAGCGCTTACTGGAATTATTGGGAGAAGCAGATACCGAAAAAGTGCGAGTGCAGTTTGCACCAAAGGCTTATCACAAATTAGCGCACCACAACCATTGGGACTGGCATTGGCGTGATGAATCCGCTTGGCATGACCAATCCTCACAGCATGACAGAATATTTTATAAAGACTACCACAAGCACCACAAACCGCTGGCATTTATCGTTGCGATAGTCTTGAGTTCTGGACAATGGCTCAACATAAAAATCCGCCCGTTGCCACTGCCCCGCCTCTTAGTTTGGTCTTCCTTCATTTCCACGTTATTTATGGCAATCGCCGTCACCGCCATCATGATCTTCATGATAAAACGCATTACCCGTCCGCTGCGAGCACTGACGATAGCTTCCGATAAGCTAGGACGAGGCGAAGTTAGCCCACCGCTACCAGAACACGGCCCGGCCGACATCCGCCAAACCACTCGCGCCTTTAACCAGATGAATCAACGGTTACAACGCTTCGTCCAAGATCGCACTCGGATGCTGGCCGCCATTTCGCATGATTTACGAACTCCCATCACCACCTTGCGACTACGGGCAGAATTTCTTGAAGACACTGACAATCGCCGCAAAATCCTTGCTACCCTAGACGAAATGCAAGCGATGACAGAAGCCGCGTTAGCCTTTGCCCGCGAAGCGGCCGCCCAAGAAGACACCCGTCGCGTCGATTTAACCGCCCTAGTCGCCAGCCTATGCGACGATCTGGCCGACATGGGACAAGATGTGCAATTTACCGAAGAACAACAATATCCCTATACCTGCCGCCCCGTCAGCCTCAAACGCGCCCTGCGTAATCTCATCGAAAACGCCGTTCGCTATGGACAACGAGCACGAGTAGCAATACAATTACAACAAACAGAACTCCATATCACCATTGACGACGACGGCCCAGGCATTCCTACCAAAGACAATGAACGAGTCTTCGAGCCATTTATCCGCCTAGAAACCTCCAGAAACCGCGACACCGGCGGCATCGGCTTAGGCATGTCCATCGCCCGTTCCATCCTGCGCGGACACGGTGGAGAAGTTATGCTAAATAACCGCCCAACTGGCGGCCTTCAAGTAACTGTGACACTAGCAATTAATTAATAAATAGGATTTCTTTATTTTCTACCCGGTATCTGGTAAAATTTGAGAGGCCAAAGTTTGGACTCCGGCCGCCCACAACCTGCAAAGAGGGCCATGTTGTCGAATTGATAGCTTCAATTTTGCTAATGGCCCACCTGACGGAACCCAAAAACCTCAAAATATCCAAGGTTATAGAAACCTTGGAACTTGACTTATACGAAACTTAACGAAAAATCCGTGACTTATCAGTAAATAACTCATTTTTAAAGTTAAAATTTAAAATTTAAAATTTTCATTAATATAAAGAGGGCCATGTTGTCGAATTGATAGCTTCAATTTTGCTAATGGCCCACCTGACGGAACCCAAAAACCTCACAAACTCCAATGTTATATAAACCTTGGAGGTTGAGTCATACGGAACTTAACGAAAAATCCGTGACTTATCAGTAAATAACTCCTTTTTCATTTTTCATTCACACAAAGTGGGCCATGTTATCGAATTGATAGCTTCAATTTTGCTAATGGCCCACCTGACGGAACCCAAAAACCTCACAAACTCCAATGTTATACTCAACATGGTCATAACTTGGATTTTTATGACGGGTTAATATATAAGGCGTATTATTAAAGCTAGGGGCGGTGCCCTTGGCTTTATTAATGTCGCCCCTTTGGGGGCTATATTAATCTCGCCCCGTTGGGGCTGACTTTAAAACCTCTATGAGCAAGCAAAAAGCGTATTATTAAAGCCAGTGTAACTACCTAGAGGTTTTTCAGGAGTCCAAACTTTAGTTTGGCGGCTTGCGTCCACCTTGAAGAGATACTCTATGTCGCGGTTAATTAAATCATTCCACTTCAAAATAAAAACCCAGTTAATATTCTCTGATTCTAACGGATGAAAGTTGATACCTTATCATCCGTAACACTTGCTTGTTTGTAGTAGTCGCTTTAGCGACTTAATGTTTGTAGAAGTCGCTTTAGCGACTTAACCTAATGTTTGTAGAAGTCGCTTTAGCGAAACAAAGTTAAAAAACTTTCTTTCTCTATGGGTATATTATTTTCACGCTCATCCCTTGTCATTTCGACTTAAGGAAAAATCCGTAACACTTTTGTCATTTCGACTTAAGGAGAAATCCGTAACATTCTTGTCATTTCGACTTAAGGAGAAATCCGTAACACGGGCGCATTCCCATTTTCGGGGTACTTTGTTAATAACGATGGCGATTATGCTATCGATAAGGATTGATAAAAGTCAATTTTTATCGATAGTACGTTTATCCGCGTTTTTAACTCGTTTATCCGCGTAATTAGTTGTACTCAATTAGTTTATCCGCGCAATTCGTTGTACTCAATTCGTTTATCCGCGTAATTCGTTGTACTTACTTAACCGTGAAAACGGGAATGCGCCCCGTAACACTCTTGTCATTTCGACAAGAGGAGAAATATTATTGAATGGCAACTATAACCACTGTCAGCCGCCGAAACGTTTCGGACTCAGTAGTTGCAAACTAAGTCCGGCATAATTTTCAATTAGATACAGACTTATGGGTAATAGTAAGCTTTACAAAAGAGGGAGACTGCGCGGCTGGTGGATTTCCCTAACGCGCCCGGCATTGACTGTTTTTAATTTTATCCAATAAAATTTTACCGCCTGTTCTTAACTTCAATCTTCTTTCATCTAAGAATCTAGGAACCTCCCCAATATTTTTAGGGAATGGCCCCGGATTGCCACTATAAGAATAAAAACAGACACCGTTTTTTGCTAACAAAATAACCTTTTTCCATTGTTTAAAATCGTGTTTTTTGGGTGCTTTCAAATCAGGCCCCATATTGCATAATTCGGCACCACAATCAGGACAGTTGTAGGTAAGAGTTTCCCCGTCTATTACCGGTTTATGTTTAAACGATTTCCTGCAAGCGAAACACGCATAATGGAATTTTATATTTGATCTTCTTGTTTGGAATTTTCGATAGTTCATTTAGAAACAGATTAAATTTGGTTAAAAGACATTTGCGAAAAATAAACTCACAAGATCGTGCCAAATATTTTCGGCTTAAAATATGTAAGCGCCAAAATCTGCTCAGTGTTCAGCCTCGCCCTGGCCCACTTCAGGTAAGGGATTTGGGGCGAGGGGTCATATAAAGTGAAGTCATTTTTCTAAAAATCTATATAAACAAGCGCCTAGCCAAAAGAATAATTCACACCCCTGTAGAAAAAGCGTTTATTTTTTGAGTAAGAACGTATCCGTTTTTTTAATACCATCATTGTCCAAACATTTTCACAATCGACATGGTGTTAGGATGACTCGATTCATGAATCATATTTGGGGAGGACTCATCGATTTCTCGATGACATCATTTTCCCGGGGTGGACTTTTCTGATTTTAAAGCCAACCTTCGTCAATTGAGGGCCATGTTGACGTTTGAAACCGCTCGTATTTCGCGTTTTTAATTCGTTTATCCGCGTAATTCGTTGTACTAAATAGGGAGCCAACCCTCGTCAAATGAGGGCCATGTTGAGGTTTGAAACCGATCGTATTTTCTCGACAAACTTAGGTACCAGAAATGTCGGCCACGAAAGCGATAGATATTCAGATAAATATTTGGTTCAATAATTCATAACTCTAACAGATTGAGTATATTGAAGCTGTAAACAAGCCCCATAAAATAAATAAACCAAAAGAATATTCCCACTCCTATCGACAAATACTCTATTTTTTGAGTGATAGCATATCCACTCTTTTTATACCACCATTGTCCAAACCTTTTCACAAGACCCACTGATGTTGCTAACAATAGCCAAAAGGCCGATGATGAAAAAACGTACCCCACTGGGGAAAGTTTTTTGCTACTCAATAAACTTAATATAGCAACTAATCCGGCAAGAAAACCAAAAATCACCACGGCCGTGATGAGGTAGGCTAATGATATTAAAACGACACAAGCCAATTGACTGACTGGTTTATCACTCATTATGAACGCCTAAATTGATTGAAGCAAAATATCGCTTGGGGATAAATCCCCAAGCTAAAAGCTCAAGTCTGCTAAAGCAGACTAAACCCCCCAGCGAGCGTGGTTTTCGTAGTGCCCTGATACGTACTTGAACTTTGAGCGCAGAGGAAGCGCTCATGGCGGTAGTGGAAAACTTGGTCATCGATTTTCAGTAAACGCCTGAAGTTTTTTAGCTTGTTTTTCAGGTTCTGCCTAGGGTGATGAAAAGGAGGTTCCTTTGGTTCTAAAACGTGATCCAATTTTTATTCCTTTTGAAGTTTTATTATTTTAAAAACACTCATTTAAGTATTCTTTAATTCATTAATCATTAATCATTAATCATTAATCATTAATCATTAATCATTAATCATTTTCACCACCCCAGGTTCTGCCTGTTTTTGAAAAGCACGCGCTTTTCTTAGTTTTTCTTGTTTTTTTATATTTTTACGGTCTTCATGAGCTTTTGTATCTCCCATACACACTATCCTTTAGTTTTCGATATCCAATCCATCACTATATACAGCCTCATAATATTCCGCCATTGATGCAAGGCTAATCACTTTGTTACCTCGCACACCGGGCGATAAACCTTTTCTAGCTTCTTGCCAAGGATGTTCACTATGGGTTAAATCACTCAACCATTGTGAAGATTTATTACCATAATCACGCAAAATCGCCTGTATCGTTTCGCATTGAGTTTCACTCAACCGGCTAGGATTACCCTGAATGTCAGATTGGGTAACACGAAACTTACCACGATGGGCATCATACAATTTCCGCACCACCGGGCCATTAGCCCAAGCTTCGATAGGTTCTTCAAACAAAGCTTGTTCATCCCAAACCAATGACCACGCTTGGCAATAATAAACCAGTTTTTGTAATTTCATAGCGGGCATGGTATTTTTTTTATGCAGAATAAAAGCTGCGACATCAAACACGCTGACCATTTTACATCTCCTTTTTAGTAGTAACGTGAATTCGACTTTAAATATCAGTGACTTATATAATAATTATTAACCCTATCAAATACTTATTTATAATGACTCTGGAGCCAATCAATTAAAAAAAACAACAACAAGCAAAACTTGGTAGTTCCTACAAACCGATGGAGGTACTGATTTTTGGTGGGCTGGGTGGAAAATCCAATGCGAGACTGCTAAGTGATCTCACCTTACCTGTCATTTTGTACTGATGTAACTCATTGATTTTCAATATCGCCACGGGTTTGTAGGGATAAACCAAAACTTGGTTCTAACACTCTATGGCCCACAATTAAAGACTTATTGACGAATTAACATAAGGGTTTCATTGCCAAAAAACTCTAAACTCTAAACTCTAAATTCTAAACTAGATACTTTTAACGGTTTCAGGCGATAAATCGCCTACTACAAACTACAAACTACAAACTACAAACTACAAACTCTAAACTCTTGTGATTTTTAAAAATCCGATTTTAAAAAAAATCGGATTTTTAGCCGAAAAAGTACTCCAACCGCTCTTAGAAGTTTCGCTGAAGTTTGTTCAGTAACCGATTTCTCGTGCGAGCGTGGCTACCTGTTACTTGAAAGAATAGCAAGCCTTCAGAGGTGACACATCGGATTTTTCCGTTGTAATTGGCTTTGTTTTTCCCATAGACCGAATCGTCATCAAAACCCAATTCCTTATAAAAGCCTGAATCTCTTAGTGACATTTCGGCCCGGCTTAAGCAGGTTTTTCGCTCAAGCAAAGTATGCTGCCAATGTTGCGCCACGTTGCGCTTCTCTTCGGTGTCGCTACTCTCTTCCTCATCTTCTGGGGATTCCAAGGAAAACGCTTTTACGGTTTTTACTTCATCATTGTCCTCCTCGTCGTCCAATTGGGCCCCTCTGGTTTTAGCGCGTTTGATG
Source organism: Candidatus Parabeggiatoa sp. nov. 2 (assembly GCA_002085445.1). Taxonomy (GTDB): domain Bacteria; phylum Pseudomonadota; class Gammaproteobacteria; order Beggiatoales; family Beggiatoaceae; genus Parabeggiatoa. The sequence goes on along the minus strand of NBMI01000084.1, from coordinate 8,064 downwards.
GTGCTTGCCTGTCGTTGGATTCGAGAGCGCAATTTGTCGGCTTTTGCCTTAGCGTTTTTCGCGACGTTTGCCACCACCACGACGGAAATAACCCCAGAGCCTGACAGGCATTTAACGAGTGCCTTGTAGCGGTATGGGTTGCGGTTCCGATAAGCGGCAAATAAAGTTGCACTGTTCTTGTATTGAACGATCTTTTGAAAGCCATCGTTTCTGAGAACTTTCTTACCAACCCGTAGGCAAGATTGGTTGTTGAAAGATAAATTTTCTCCGACACTCACGCCAATGTAGGGCGGTATCGCATAAGAGAGGGGTGATACCATGAGTAAAACTAGCAAGGATAACGGATAGGCGATGTTTTTCATTTCAGTTCTCCAGAATAAGATTTGACAAGTATTATTTTAGCACACCAATAATTGATTGCACCAATAATCAGTGATCAGTTATCAGTTATCAGTTATCAGTTATCAGTTATCAGTTATCAGTTATCTTTAGCGCCTAAATTTGTAGGATCGAAAGCACCTAGGTTTGTAGTAGCAAAAGCACCTAGGTTTGTAGTAGGCGCTTTAGCGCCTAAATTTGTAGTAGCAAAAGCACCTAGTGCAAGAAAGCGGAAGTTTTCAGACCACCTCAGCCAACAGCTAAAGCAGTTGTCTGAAAGCTCAAGTACCCTAAAGGGCACTACAAGAAGGTTAGTAGGCTTTAGCCTACTTGAGCTTTTAGCCATGAGCTTTAGCTCATGGCGGGGTGGTACTGGGATTTCCGCTTTCAGGCACTAGGTGCTTCGCTTAAAGAAAAACTAGGTTCCATCAATTCGATAACCTGGCCCACTTGCGAGACGCTTTAATTAATAACTACAAGGATTGTATATAATAAGGGATTATCTTGATAGAGCCTATTAATCTTGATAGAGCCTATTAACGACTCTTAAAGGCCACAAACTTTTCGGTCCGACACGTTTTTAGATGAGATGATTTTGTACAAAGAGACAAAAGTACAAATTGTGCCCATGCGGAGTATAACTTGGCCTACTAGCGAGACGCTTTGCTTCGCTTAAAGAAAAACTAGGCTTTATCAATTCGATAACCTGGCCCACTCGCGAGACGCTTTGCCTAGTTTAAAGAAAAACTAGGCTCTATCAATTCGATAACTTGGCCCACTCGCGAGACGCTTTGTTTATAAAGAAAAAAACGAGTACACGAAGACGGAAATCCTCGTACCATCTCGCCTTAGAATAAATCATAAGGCTAAGAGCTACTGTCGGCACAATCTGCGCTAAAAACTTACCGATTACCCTGATACTGGGGTGTTAAATTTGAGATAATTTTGCTTTTCACCCTGCCAAACTAAAGTTTGGACTCTGTTGCCAAACTAAAGTTTGGACTCCGGCAAACTAAGTTTGGAGTCTTGCAAACTAAAGTTTGAGTCCTGCCAAACTAAAATTTGGACTGCTGACATTACCTCGAAGGGGCAAAATGTTCAACTCCTTCGGGGTTGGTTACCACAGGTTCCACCTGTGGCTATAGATTTTCATAAAAATAACTTCATTTTATCTGACCCCTCACCCGAAATTCCTTACCTGAAGTGGGCCAGGGTGAGGCAGAACAGTGAGCTCGGAATCAGTTTTTCATGAAAAACTTCCGAGATCATATTTTGGCGTTTATATACCTTAAGCCGAAAATATTTGGCACTACTAAAGAATTTATTATAAAACCGTCTTGATTGAAAGTGATTTTAGAAATCTTTTTCAGGCTAAAGTTTCGCGGAGCGAAACTTTAGCCTGAAATTCTACATTTTTCAATTTTCATTCTTAATTCGTATTATCTGTGCTTCCATGCCCGACATGCCGGTGATAGGTAAAGGCTTGGAACAGAAGTCTTCTCATCACCTATCGCCGTCATACCATCAACGGGTTCTGCATAACCGCATAGCCACGAAATAGGGCTGCTCGGATTGTCGGTGACAATGGCGGGGCGTAGGCTTAACACTTTGTTTTCAACATGGGCGTTGATGCGATTGCCTAAGGTGATATGAATGGCTCCGTCTTCGACTTCTACTTCAGTGACGAAATTGCCAATGAGGTGTTCTGGCGCTGGAACTTCGGCCGTTTGATTGTTTTCGGGAAATGTTTTGTTAGCCACATAATAGAGCGTAATGGCCTTTTTCACGCCATCGGCTAAATTCATCGCTTCCTTGGTTTGGGCGCGAATGATAAAGTCTTGGTAAGTGGGAATTGCCATCGAACCGAGAATGCCAATGATAGCGACGACAATCATCAGCTCTATTAAGGTAAAGCCTTGTTTTAATTTAAGCATCTATTTTGTTCCTTATTGGTACTGGAGTCCAAACTTTAGTTTGGCAGGAGCCCAATTGGAGTCCAATTTAATCGTCCAAAGCTTCAGCTTTGGACTCCAACTAATCGTCCAAGTCAAATTTATTACCGACAATTTAAGGGTAAATATTTCGGCGCAATATCGGTTTTATTGTCACCGATAAGTGTCATGCCTTTTACCGCTTTGGCGTAACCACATACCCATGTCAATGCGTTAGTGGGCGGGTAGGTAATGACAATAGCGGGGCGTAATGTGAGCTTGGAACCAATATCGCGTTGCCATTCTTGAAAAGTGACATGAATGGCTCCGTTTTCTATCTGCATACTTTTAACATACTGCCCTCCTAAGTTTTCTGGTTTGGGTAAATCGGCAGCCTCGTTACTTTGAGGAAGTTTACCGTGGTAGGAGTAATAGTCGACTATCGTTGTGATGAGGCTGCTGGCGAGTATAAATGCTTCGCTGACTTTGGCGCGTTTTAGGTAGTCAGTATAAGCAGGTATGGCAACGGCCGCCAATATGCCGATGATAGCGACAACTATCATTAATTCTATCAATGTGAAGCCGTGATTTTTGGTTGGCATGTGAATTCCTTATGGTTTTAGCGGAGTCGGCTTGAAAACGTGCCTCATTTATCTTTTACATCGATAAGGTAAATATTTTCTCGCCAACGTCGTTTTCTCATCGCCGCCACAGTAGTGCCAAATCACGGTGCCTGTTAACGCATTCTCTTTAACTTCTGGCCGAAAATTTAACGTTCGCCCGGCCATTCCCTCGCCATTTTGAGGCCCAAAAGTCACTAGAATGTCTCCATTAACCACGTCAACGCGAGACACATAATTGCCGATGAGTTGCTCAGCTGGAGCTACACCAGCGGCGAGATTGTTTGCCGGAAAGCGCCCGTGATAGGCGTAGTAGTCGTTAATAGCCTTTTTAACGCTCACAGTGAGCATGAAAGCTTCTGCCACTTTGCTGTGTTTCATGTAATCGGTATAAGCCGGGATAGCCACCGCAGCGAGCATGCCAATAATCGCTACAACTACCCCAAGTTCTATAACAGTAAAACCTTTTTCGCTACGGTACATGGTTAAAATACCTATAGAAAGCAATCTCAAAAAAGCCTCAACCCCAAAGGGGAAATTAATAATTAATGATTAACAATTAATGATTAATGATTAATTATTACATAAGCTAATTATGCCTCAACCCCAAAGGGGTTGAATATGAATAGCCCCAGGTGAAACCTCAATGCCATATCGTACCGCTTTTGGGTGAGGGCAACCATAAAGGATTGCCCCTACACGACATGACGGTACATAACGGTTTGTAGGGCAACCACAAGGGATTGCCCCTACACTTAATGGCATTGAGGTGAAACCTGGGGAAAGCTCAAAAAGGCCTCAGTCCCAAAGGAGGAGAATAATTATTAATGATTAACAATTAATTACAAGGATTGCATATAAGCAAGGATAGGATAGGATTTATTAACCGATGGTTTTTATGATCTGTTAATGATTAATTATTTCTACTTTGTCAGATTCAAAGTAACTCATTGATTTCAAAAGAATGGCCCCAAGATGCCCTCTATATAAATCAATTATTTAGGTGTAATGTGACAAAGTAGAATTATTAATTGGGCCGAAACCCCAAAGGGGAATTAACAATTAATCATTAATCATTAATCATTAATCATTAATCATTAATCATTAATCATTAATCATTAATCATTAATCATTAACTTGATCTATATCACTGAACCCATCCAAAAAATAGGCAGATACATGGCAAGAACCAATAAGCCGACTATGCTGCCAAGCAGTATGATGGCCGCTAAATTGAAAATCCTAATCGTCGGTTCAGTCACTCGGTACAACTGTTTGGTGTAAATATCGGCCACTTTATCGAGAAGTTTATCAAGTTGCTTAGTTTTTATCCCCACCGCCGCGGCATGGATCACCTTTTCTGGGAAGCCAACCTTTTTTAAGGCTTCGGGCAGTGTTATGTCCTCAGCCAGTTGTTGATTCACTTGTTGGAGTAACTTCGCGTAAACCGGATTATGAACCGCTTGGGCAGCCGCTTCAATTGCTCTTGTCAAGGAAGCCTGATTGGACAACATAAAGGCACACGTTCGCCAACTCCGCACGAGCATGATTTTGCGATAAAGATGTCCAAACACCGGGCTATACACTTTCACGCTGTCTCGCTTAACCCGCATGAACACCACTAAGCCTAAAAAAACAATCAAAATCGGTATCCAGTAAGCCACAAAAAAATCCGATAAATTGACAACCAATTGGGTGAGTCCTGGCAACTCTCCTCCAAAACTGCTAAACATGTCAGCAAATACTGGGACAACATAGATAAGTAGTATTGATGCCACAAGGAAGATGACAGCAAAAACTGCCCAAAAGTAACTGGATGAGGCGACGATTCTTTCGCTTAAATCCGAGTCGCTGACACCCATTGAGTCGCGGTATTCGACCAATTTATTCAAGGTTGCCCTCAAATTATTTTGCAGCTCACCCTCGCGCAGCATCTCAACCAGAAAGGGTTCAAAATACTGAGGATATTTTGCCCAACTCTCCGCCAAGCTCATGTCATTTTCGACATCAGTCTGGATCGCACCGATTAATTGGTGCATAGCCGGCTTTTCCTGATCTTGTTGGACAATATTTAACGCCTCCACAGTGGAAATATCAGTCTCTAACAGCAAAGCGAGTTCGCTGATAAATTGAGTGATGTCTCTGGGCAAGATTTTTTTAGCCACAAATGGATCCTTTTTCAATGATCTGTGATCAAATATCAGTGATCACCGTTTGTAGTAGGCGATTTATCGCCTTTTCGTTTGTAGTAGGCGATTTATCGCCTATTTTTGAGGGCCGTTTGTAGTACTAACGTAAGTTCGACTTTAATTTTCAATAAGTTATATAAATTTAATACGAATCAAGTGTTTGACAATAATTAATTGATAACACAAACTTTTTTGACGATTAAACCCTTAATATTAATACGTCAAACCTACAAATTGTGGGCCATAGCGTGAAATGAGCCAGTCAATGTTTTTTTAACTGATTGATTTAAAAGTCATTATCAATAACTATTTGATAGAATTAATAATTCTATCAATCACTGATATTTAAAGTCGAGTTCACGTTACTATAGTTTTTTGCTGTAAAAAGCTCAACGACAAGTCAAACTTAAATAGTGAGGTGGAATATTCGTTTTATTTTCAGCTTGAACGATAAAATGATTGGGCGGTGTGGCATAACCACAAACATAAGTTATCACTTTGGGCAACTCATTATTAGCTAATGCTGGGCGAAAGCTCAGTGAGAAATCGTTATGCCGCATACTGGCCGTTAAAACCCCGTTATCAAGAGTGATATTGCTGGTGTACTGCCCACTGGTTTTAATACTTGGAAGTTGCTCAGCCTTGGTTGGCAAACGCCCATAGATAGAATAATATTCAGCAATATCTGATTTAACGCCGCTCATTAAGTTAATGGCTTCGCTAATTTTAGCTTTCTCAAGATAGGAGGTATATATTGGAATGGCAGTAGCCACCAAAATACCGATGATCAAAATCGAGAGCATCAATTCCAGTATAAAGTAGCCTTCAATAAAATTGAAAGGGGGGTTCAAATTTTTCATCATTCCTCTTAGCACTGTTCCTAAAAAGTTGGACATTCTTAGGTAATTCGCTCTCTGTTGATAATTCAGAAGAATTGCAACTAGAGTCCTGGTTGAGCAGTCCCAACCGTTGGCATTCAATCCCGCTAAAAAAACGGTTTCATGCAGCCATGTACTGTCAGAAATGAAGGCAGTCCCAGTTGGGTCAAACAGAGCTTCAAACCGAGATTTGAAATTTACCAACCTTCTTTCTCAATACCAGGTACGAGAAAACCTTTCTCGTTATGAGTCAACATGACTCATTTTTTTAATGATAGTATTACTTGGTTTAATTTTCAAGTCATGATGATTTGTTTGTTGGACAAATGGTACAAGAAAGTCTAACTTTGTCCAACTTTTTAGTAACAGTTAATTTGCTCCCAAGCCTAATTGACGAAGGCTGAATTTGGCGATACGAAGGCGATACGAGAAAGGGTTGGAAATTTCATAATAATTTTAACCGATTATACGGAACGTACTTAAAAAGGGCTTTTTAGAAATGCATAAGACGGTAACGAAAATTCGCCTAAATATTTACCAAGGGCAACTATGCATGGAAAAATCCGTTTATTCCCCAAATCCGTTGGAATCGATCTCATACGCCATAGTGAGGCAGAATGGCAGTACTATAGATTTTCAGATAATTATTTAGTCCCCTTCAGGGGACTTTCGCTTTCATTGGCTGTTTTGAAATTATTTTTATGAAAATCAATATAATCAACGCATTAGCGGATTAGCGGCGCTCCAACACCGTAAAACTATACGGATAAGCATTTTTGGCATCGGCAGGAAAATCTTGTCTTTCAATTTCTTGCCATTGTTCGGGCGCGTAATCAGGAAAATAAGTCTCGCCCACAAATTCGGCATGTACCCAAGTTATATACATACGCTGCACCTTTGGCAACAACATTTCATAAATCGTTGCCCCCCCTATCACCACACTTTCCTCGTATTGCTCACTAAAGGCTAACAGATCCTGAAGATAATGCAAGACTTTACAATCGGCAATAGTCAAGCTTTGATTATGACTGAGTACGATATTTTTTCGGCCCGGCAAAGGACGGCCTATAGAGTCATAAGTTTTGTGCCCCATAATAATCGGTTTGCCCATTGTGACGGCGCGAAAATGTTTTAGATCGGCCGGCAAGTGCCAAGGCAAAGCGTTGTTACAGCCTATCAATCTATTTTTGTCCATTGCAACACATAGACTTAGCATTTCAAATACCTTGTTATTAAGAGATTATTATCGCGGTGCTAAAGGAAGGTAGGGAAAAAAGGGGGGGGGAATTGAGGGGGAACTATCCAGCGAGATGCTTTTCTCGGACTTCATCCCGCGTTTTGCAGTCAATACATTTCATCGCGGTGGGCCTGACTTCCAGCCGACGGAGACCAATTTCATCCCCGCAGCCCTCGCAAAAACCATACTCACTTCTATCAATTGTTTTCATGGACTCATCAATCTTTTTAATGAGTTTACGCTCCCGATCTCGGGCGCGTAATTCGATGGTGAGCCCTTCTTCTTGGGTGGCACGATCATTGGGATCGGCAAAATTCGCCGCATCATCCTGCAAGTGATGCATCGTCTGCTCCACTTCGGCCATCAAATTTTTTTTCCATTGCAACAAAATGTGCCGAAAGTGTTCAAGCTGTTTCTCGGACATGTATTCTTCTCCCTCGCTGACTTGGTAAGGGCTAAAGCTTGGCACTTCAGTTTTAGTGTCAAACATGGCATGTTGCTCCTTTTCTTGACGAAAATAAAATGGCGCGTATCTATACCAGAAAGCCCCTGAACACGCAAGCGAAAATCTCCCTCAGCCGAACTAATTGTGAATGATGAATGATGAATGGTGAATGATGAATGATGAATTGTGACGTAAACGAACCGAAGCTCAGTGGAGCTAATTGTGAATGCGAATTAAGGGTTAAATTGAATCTTATAAATTCAATTGAAGTTATTAGTCTCTAGGTAGTTACACTGGCTTTAATAATACATGCCGAAGGGGCTAGGTAACAGCGGGGCGATTGCGGGGGAATTGCGGGGGAATTGCGGGGGTGGTGTTTTGTTATA
>NBMI01000083.1 GCA_002085445.1 Candidatus Parabeggiatoa sp. nov. 2 | reverse complement strand
CCGTCTTGTCCCCGTGCGTCAATTCCCGGTTAGCCCCCGGTATTAATCAAAGATTTGCTCTAACAGGCTCGCTTCGATATCAAATCGCAATGTTTGATCATGCCCTACGCATTTTTAAAAATTATGCAAAACTGAACGGAATGTCAAGTATTTTTTTGTGTACTTTATGATCACTTTTTATCACATATGCTCACAGATTAAAGTACCAATAGATTGCTCTGTTACCCATTACCCAAATGAGGCACTTTCTAATTGGGTGAAGCGTTCCGACAGCAAATTCAAATGCCTTACCAAAGCCGCACCCCTACAAACATAGCCTATCTTATCTCGATAAACCACCAATTGGCTGATGGGTGAATCCTGAGTTTTCATTGCCACCGGCAAGTCTTGCGGGTAGAGATGCTCTTGTTTGAATTTTATATTTTCCACTTCATCGCAGGTAATCCCCAAAGGCTGTTGCTCCGCTTTAAGCAAAACAAAATACTCACGGTTTTTTGGTGTGTCCAACTCCAAAGAAAAGTCTTCAGCCAGACAAAACACCGGCGATTCTAGCCCATGCCCAAAAAACCACCCTACAGCACCCATGTCCGTACGCGTCATCTGCACATCGGCAATGATTTCCACCGACTCTACCTCATTCTGGGGAACAAACAAACATACCCCATCAAAGACTAACAAGACATGTAAATCAGTCATCAGTTATCAGTTATCAAATTATCGGTTATCAATTATCAGTTATAGTTGAGTAGTAAAAACATCCGATTCATGCCATGAATCGGATGTTTGCCCCAATAATGATCGGAACACTTTTGGCTTTAAGCTATTAACTTATTGTTATTAAATAGATTTTTAACTATTCAAAAAAATCATATTTTTGCAAAAAATCGGATTTCTAACCCGGTTAAAGTGATGGTATCTGTACGCTCGCGCGATTTTGTTTTCCACGCTCGCACGATTTGGTTTTCGGCTCACGGTATTTTTTGCGCCGGATTGTTCTGACAAACTCATATCGATTAAACGATAAAGGGTTGTAGAGTTTGGCTCTCTCAGGCTTTAGCTTGAGCAATACCCTTCACGCTCGCACTTTTCAAACACGCTCTTAGGCTTACTAGATACAACGGTTTACTGATAACTGATAATTGAATTAAACTGGCCCTGCCAAAGCTTTATCAATCAACGCCAACAATTCCGTATCTTGATACGGTTTCGTCAAATAAGCGTTGACACCGGCCTCTTTAGCCTGAACACGGTGTTTCTCCGTCGTGCGCGATGTAATCATAAAAATGGGCAAATTTTCCGTAGCAGTATTGGCACGGACATGAACCGTCAGCTCTAAACCATTCATACGTGGCATCTCCATGTCCACCAACATCACATTGGGACGAGTTTGGTTCATAATTTCAATCGCTTCTATCCCATCTTTCGCCAGCAGCGTTTCAAAACCAGCATCTTCAACTAACAACGACAGCGATTTTCTAACACTTAACGAATCATCAACAATCATAATATGAGGCACTGCCGCCGTATTTGCGATTCCTGAGCCTTCCTGCTGATGTTCCGCCATATAAGACGACATCGCCGCTTGCATGGGTGAACGCAACAATTCCGGCAAATCTAACAATGGCACCAAACTACCATCACCCAAAATAGAAGCACCGGCAACCCCATGAATCTTCTTCACATACTTGCCCATGCTTTTCATAACCAGATCATGGGTATCTAAAAGCTCGTCTACGATAACGGCCATTATGCCGGTTTCTTCATGCACCAAAACGATAGGACGGGTTTCAGGTTCCTCAATACCCACCTTATCCCCCGACATATTCAGCAAATCCGCCAAATATCTCAGGGCATAAAAGTTTTTCCCCATTTTTAAGGTCATGAAATCACCAATCCGGTGAAACTCTCCTACACCCGGTGCCAAGGCTTGTTCCAAATGATTGGTAGGAATCCCAAACTGGCGCTCAGAAACACGCACCAACAACACATGCACCGTCACCAGCGTCATGGGTAACTTAATTAAAATGGTCGTACCCTTGCCAGTCTCTGAGATCAAATCAAGCGTGCCCTTCATTTGCCTGATATTGGTATGAACCACATCCATGCCAACCCCGCGCCCAGAAACTTGCGTTACGCCCGATTTGGTCGAAAACCCTGACATCAGAATTAAACGGGCCAATTCTTTTTCTGTAAGGTCTTGATTTTCTGTCATTAATCCACGTTGAATGGCAGTGAAACGAATATTCGTATAATTCAACCCTTGCCCATTATCCTCGCACTTAACGACAATATTATTACCTTCGCTGTAAAAACTCAGTTTGATTTGACCGACTTCTGGTTTTCCTAAAATGGCACGCTCATCGGCACTTTCTATCCCGTGGTCAATCGCATTACGCAAAATATGTTGCAGCGGGTCGGCCAAATTAGTCAAAACCTCGCTATCAATCAGAATATCCGTACCAGTGACTTCAAGTTCCGCTTTTTTGCCCGTCATGCGGCACGTCTGTCGAACATTACGCTGCAATTTAGAAATAATCGTATTCACCGGCACCATGCGTGTCGTCATAATATTCGCTTGGAATTCCTTATTCAGCCGCTCTTGGTGAATAAACATCGTCTCCAACTCCGCGAGATCCTCCCGTATCGACATCGCCAACTCACGATTATCCGCAATCGACTCAATAAAACTATGCGCTACGCTATGTAATTCGTTGTACTCCTCAAATTCCAACGGATCGAAATCTTCCGACTCGGTAGCCGCATTTTGGTGGTCTTTTTGTACTCCCGTGATACCGCGCACATCAACAAGATTCTCCAACTCAAACGTCTTCTTATGAAGCACCAAATCTTGCGCCGTCAACGTGCGCGTACTCTGTATCACATGCTTCAACCTCTCCTGAATTTGCCCCACCGAAATCGATAACTCACCCACCAAGCGCATCAACTCATCAATGGTTTTAGTCGGTACTTTTAGAAGCTGCTCCGGTGTGCCGGCCGCAACCGAACGATCCGATTTCGCTTGACTTTCCGCTTTCGCTTGAGTGTCATCACTCGTCGCGGCCGGTGCCGCCTCAGGTACCGGCCGAGAAGGCGCCGGTGGCGCATCAAGCTGACCTTTATCAATACGATTCGCCCAATCCAGTACCGACTGCAAAACTTGTTGCGCTTGCTGCGGCGGATCATCTTGACCCAACAACGCATCAACCATGATTTCCAGACAATCGGCCGCTTCTACTATTGTATCCGTCAACTCCTTGGGTGGCACCACTTGATGCTTGGCAAGATATTCCAAAGTATCTTCGAGGTGATGAGCAATGTTAGCAATCCCTTTGATACCAATGATGTTGGATGATCCCTTCAAAGTATGTGCAGTACGCTGGGCATACTCAATTTCAGCAATCTCAGGATTCTGAAGGGAGAGTCAATGACACATCTTCCGGGTTAGCTACCGTTTGACGACTATAAGCCTCTCCATCATCGGGTTCCTCCGCGGCCGTTGAACCCGTCACCAGTTGATTTAATAACGCATGGGCCGCATCATCCGTTAAAGGTTGCGCCCACTGTGATTCACGGAAATGATTGACCAACGGAACCACACTTTCCGCCGGTGCTCGCACATAAGCCAACACCAACTCAGGCCACCCCTCCAACACCCCTTTAGCCTTCTTTCTAGCCTCCGCCTCCGCTCCACTCAAAGCGGTCATATTGTCAATGACAAAAGTGCAAACGGTTTGCAACCCCTCCAAACCCAACATCTCTGAAGCCATATACAAACGCTGCACCTGCTCAGTATAATTTTCAAAAGCCTCCGTAAACGCCGCCTCTGTTGGGTTATGCGTCAAAAACTTATTTAACTCGGTTGCCAAATCCTCTTTAGCCGATTCAAGTTCTGACTCAAGGATTTCCAAAACATCGCCACTTCCCAGATTGATGCTGATTTCCGCATCGATAGGTGTCAATTCTTGAGGACTGGCTTCCTCCGTTACTGACTCAGGTTCAAAAAAACCGGGGGCCAAAATTTCAGAAGCCGCCACCTCGGCACTCGCCTTATCAGACGGTTTTTTTAGCAATATCAATAAATTATCAGCAGCATCCGCTTCCAAAGGCACCGGCCACCCCGATTCTTTTAGACAAGCCACTAAGCGGGGTGCGCCCGTCGCAGGGATCTGTAAATATTCTAAAACGTTTGCCGGCCACCCAATAAAATAACTTTGTGTGGCTTCTCTGGTTGCTTTATCCTGAACGCTGAAAGCCATCAAATTATCATTGACAAAAGTACAGACTTCTTGCAATCCACTCAAGCCAGCCATATCGGCCGCGTCCCAAATATCCTGTACTTTATTGGTATAATCTTCAATGGCTTCTAAAAAAGCTTCTGTTTCATTTTCCATAGATACACATACCTCAAGGGCTGCTGACATTGCCTCGCCGGAATCAGCAATTTGACCACACACCAATTCCAAAATCTCCGGGGCAGCCAATTCAATAATTTCTTCTGAAATCTCCGGGGCAGCCAACTCAATAATTTCTTCTTCAACGGGAGTACCCGTTGGGGATAAACTGATGGCCGATGTCGCATCTGGAACGGCCTTCGCACTTTTCATCAGGTGTTGCTGCAATTTTGTTGCTGCTTCCAAATCAAGCGGTGTCGGCCATGTGTTTTTTTGTAACTGGCTGACCAACGCCCCCGTTTGATTAGCCGGATTGTGCAAATACGCTACCATTAATTCAGGCCATGCCGACAACACTTCACAGGCACTTTTTTTGAACCTTTCCGGCTTTCCACCCAATTCCATGACATTGTCATTGATAAACGTACATATTAGGGTTAGACCCTCCAATCCGGCCATATCAGCCGCATCCCACACCGCCTGCACATTCTCCGTATAACTCATGGCCGCCGTTAAGAACGTTTCACTATCCGCCTCGGCCTCTATCAACTCATTGATTAAATTGGCATTATCCTCGGCCACCTCACGGATTTGTCCAATTAACAAATCAAGCACCTCAGGCTCAGCTAAAATAAGGTCTTTTTGGCTATCATCAGTATTTGGTAATTGGTCATTGGTCATTGGTAATTGGTCATTGGGTAATTTTTCCGCCATAGTAGGTAATTCCCCTTCATCACCCGACAACTTTTGAACATCACCTGGTAATTCTCCCGCCAAACTGGATAATTCCCCGTCATCACCCGACAACTTTTGAACATGAGAGGTTGGTGATTGATTAACGGGTAATTCTTCCGCCAAACGGGGTAATTCCCCATCATCACCCGACAACTTTTGAACATCACCGGGTAATTCTCCTTCTAACGATTCCTGCTCTTTGAGAGGTAATTCCCTCGGTGGTGCTAAAAAATCCGTTGCCTCACTGGGTAACTTTTTCTCATCCGTCGGCAACAATTTCGCTCCGCGAAACTTTTGCCAACGCGGCAACTCTTGAATATCAGCGGCCAACTTTTCATCATCACCGGGTAATTGAATAACTTTGCCGGGCAACTCTTCATCATGACGGGGTAATTGGACAATTTCGCTGAGTGAGTTTGCTTGAATATCAAAGGCGGGTAATTCTAATTTCGCCACATTCTTGCCATCATCAGTGACTAATTCTCCCTCTGAAACGGATAATTCCCGCTCGATAATAGATAATTCCCCCCCTTCCCCTTCTGTTTGAACGATATGAGTTGCCTCCCTTTCATTTACCGATAAACTTGGCATTTCAGCAGTCTGGTCAATCTCCAGTAAAATCGTTTCACAATCTTGTTTCAACTGAGTTGCTAAAAAAGCCGCCCTTGCCTCAGAAAAGGGAACCGGCCAAGATTCAGGACGACACAAAAATTCCACCAATTTTTTAGCGCCAGAATCAGGCGATTCGAGATAGTCAAGCGTCAAGGACGGCCATAAGGCAAACCGTTTTTTTAGCCCCAACCTTTCATCAACAGTTTGTGAACTACATTTAAAGACATTATCATTAATAAAAGTGCAAACCTCTTGGAAACCCTTTAAACCGTTGTTTTCAGCGAGCTCCCAAAATGATTGCACCGTATCTGTGTATTGTTCAATTGCTGTGCTGAAAGAATCATTTTCAAACTCTAAGGTCGTAAATTGATTGAGAGCAACTGATAATGTCTCGCTCTTTTCAACAATCGTATTATATAAATCGGCTAATTTAGCTTCCATAAGTACACCAGCGGGTGCTGCCTTTTTTGGGGCTTTTTGGGTTTTTGGGGTGTTTGTGTTTTTTGTTATTGCGGTCGTTTTAACTGTTTTTTGACTGAGTTGAAATTGGTCTTGAAAGCCCCCGCCTCCGGCTTCTCGAACAATTGATTCATTCAACTTCTCATTAGCCATCAAGTGAGGAGCTGTTTTTTGGCTAGTATCAAGCTGTTGAATGGTGCTAAAAAAATCCTCACGCAGTTGGCTCACAAATTCCTCCTGAGCCGGCAGCGGCCATAGAGCATTCTGTAGAAAACGGATTAACCGGTGATGGGAACTGACGTCGAGAGGCGAATAGAGGTAATTTGAAACTAATCTTGGCCAACGCTCAACGAGCGTACCAAGCTCCTGCCGACGTGCCGGTTCACAGGTGTGCAGTTCTGCGAAATTTTGGCACGTTTGCTGACAAACAGCGGACAAGCCGAATAAATGAGCTGAATCCGCCGCTTCCCCTATGCTTTTCACATAGTTTAGTGCTACCTCATTCGCGCTTGCTACTTTCTCGGCACCTTCATCTATTAAGCCTACCAGTGCTTCGTATAGAAGGTGTGCTTCACTAGCCGTTTTGGTTTGTAAATCTTTTATTTGCTTTTTCATGGCTTAATGTGTCAGTGAGCAGTGATGTTTCTATGCAGTTGATTTATAAAAGGTTAATATCCGTTTTTCGCTATCAGTTATTTGTATTGATAAACCATTGCCGTAATTCAGTGATTTCATTATGTAAGATGGTGTCAAAAAAGCCCATTGAATTATTGGAATAAGCGGTTTTTAAGGGTTTGCTTTTTATGATTTTTTTTGATAAGATACTGTTTATCATTCTAAAATGGAAAATAATGATGGAAAACCTGCAATTAACACTGTTTCCTCTTCCCAATCAGTTATCGTGAATTATTGATATATTACCTATTTTTCTATAATCTAATAGTCTACTTCATACTATAAGGCACTGGCTATATTAATGTCGCCCCGTTGGGGCTTTTCTATTAGCCCCTTCGGTAAGTGTTATTAAAGCCAGGGGCAACGCCCCTGGCTTTCTTATTTATTTACGGACAAGTCTATTATATTATGGAAAATTAAAGGCCGCAGATAGATAGGCCAAGTACTGTATAGTTTAAATGTTGCAACAGCACGCGGAAAACCTGAATTAATAAAAGTTGTTGTAACTAAAATTGGTAGAAAGTATCTTTCTTGTGCTTTGAGTCTGGCAAAAATAAATACGAACAGCCTTTAGATACACTTAGGCAGATAAATTCGTTATTGCCAAATTGAATTGCAATAATTCATGGTTGTATTTATGAATGACGACTAGTACGGGAGGGCGGAAATATTCAGACCCTTCAGCCAAAGCCGTTGGCGTTAGGGTGGTATGGAAACTTCCGCCTTACTGTACTAGTAAATCACTCATTCGCAAGTCGCCATTCGCCCTTCCTAATCACTTATCGTCAAATTCTGGTAACTTAAATACTCGAACCGATTCAATCAGTTGCTTGGAAAAGTCCACTAAACGATTGGTATGTGTCGTTTGCTCTTCCAACTGTCTACCCGTCTCTTGGGTACTTATTTGAATTGTACCTGCCCGCTCACGTAAGTCATTACTGATTTGCGCCTGCTGTCTTGAAGCCATTGCAATTTGTTCTACAACTTGCACTAGGTTGGCGGTGGTATTCTGGGTGTCCTTCATTTGTTCACCAGCACGCTCCGCTAACCGTGAACCTTCCACCACCTGCCCGATGGTTTTATCCATCGTTGCAATCGTATCATTGGTTTCTACTTGAATATTTTTTACGAGGGCCGAAATCTGCGAAGTGGCGTTTCGTGAACTTTCCGCCAAACGTTGCACTTCGTCGGCCACGACAGAAAAACCGCGCCCGGCTTCACCGGCGGCCGCGGCCTGCATACTAGCGTTCAGGGCCAATACGTGAGTACGCTCAGCAATGTTATTAATGATATCGACGATACTACTAATCTCTTGGGCACGTTCACCCAGTCGCTTAATCCGTTTCTCAGTCTCGTGAATAGCTTCCCGAATTTCACTCATACCATCAACAGTACTGGTGACGGTTACTAAGGCGGTTTGAGTGGAACGTGTGGCTTGGCTGGCTATTTCATTACATGATTGCGCCACTTCCGCAATTTTATTCATCGCCTCCGCGGCGGCCGAAAGCTCAGCCATGGTGGTATCCACTACCTCTCGCTCGGCCTCGGCCATCCTAGAAACATTATCTCCTTGTTCCTTGACTTGGCTAGAGGCCGCTTCTACTTCATCGGTAATGCGTCGCACATTGAGCAACACTTTACTGGTTTCCGTCGCCATTTGGTTAATAGCATCGGCTAACGGCCCAGTTACGTCTTCCGTTACTGGCACTTGCACCGTGAGATCACGTTGACTCAGTTGGAAAGAAGCTTTGAGCAGTTCAATGATGGAATTATTGAGTTGCTCATTTTCTTTTTCGGCCTTGGCGAGCGCGGTTAGGCGATCATCTAGTAATCCATTAAAGGCGTTACTTAGAGTCTCCAACTCGTCCCCGGTTTTAATTTCGGCACGGGCGGTAAAGTCGCCTTCGGCGACTTTAGTGACGGTAGCTTCCATGTGACCGATGGGCGCTGCAATGCGTCCAAAGAAAAAGAAGCCGGCGCTGCCGCCCATTAATAGTATGACCACAGCAATGAGGATGGCGACTTTAGTAATTTCAGCGGTCAATTGTTCTAAACGTTCTAACGATTCATCTTCTTGTAGGTTAGAAAAAATGGCCCATTTTAAGCCGGGGACATTAATCGGGGCAAAGGCGGAAAGAACAAATTCGCCACGATAGTCTTCGTAAAGGTCGAAGCCGGTGACACCTGAAAAGGCGGAACGAGTGCCGGGGCTATCGACTCTTTGGAGACCTACGCTGGTATCTTTGAGTTCTATGTTCTGGATGATGTCTTCGGAAAGACCGGCATTTTTGACTGCTTTTAGGTAATCTTCTTTGTTTTCGATGAACATGCGGCTGTCATTTCGCATGGTTCCATCGTCGGCGACGATATAGGCTTCACCGGTCCGTCCGAATTCGTCGTATCGCCAAACACGGTGGTTGGTCATTATGTCGTTGATGCTATCGATAGGTATTTGAAATATAAGTACACCTATATTTCGTTCACGTTCATCGTCATAAATGGGGGTACCAATAAAGGCTGCTTGGTTGTTGTATGAGGGTAGGTAGGGAGCGAAGTCCACTAGAGCTATGTCGCCGCGGAGTGATTGACGGGCTTGTTCAAAAACTTGGCCGAGGCCCGTTTTGGCGTGGGGGCCGTCTTTGAGGGAGGTAGCAAAGTCGATTTCTTTGAGTACGGAATAGACGATGTGGCCGGTGTCTGCATCGACTAGGTAGATGTCTTCAAAGTCGAAGCGTCTTTGTATCTTATGGAGATAGTGGTGATAGTGGCGATGCAGTTGCGTATAGCTGGAGGTATCGTCGGCTTGGAAATACTCTTGTTTGGTGCCAAGAGGATTGGGGTTGGCAGCTATATAGTGATGTTGCAATGCAATGCTGTTGTCAGAGAGGAGGTCGAGTATTTCGGTCATGTCAGGAGCAGAAGTGGCATTGAGGGTGCCATATTCTTGAGAGAATTCGTCGATGTAGTATTTCTTTATGGCTTCTTTGTATTCTTCGATAGGCACTGATAAAAGAACCGGCGCGGGGGGCCCTTCAAGGCTATCTTCATCAACCTCAAGATCGTCGGTATAGAGGGCCGCCGCATCGTCTTTAAATTTTGGATAGGTTTCTTTAAGGCCGCGCATGGCTTTAATGGTGGTGCGGGCATCGGCGTAAACTTGGATTTGGTTGAAAACCCAGTTGAAGTAATCCTCAATTTGGGCCTTTTTGGCGTCTCGAATCGAGGTAATGTGACTTTGAGCACTGTTGGTGAGTGCTTCTTGGCCTAGTGTGCTGGCAATTTGACTGGTGAAGATGGCCGTGATGAGTACGGGTATCACCGCCAAGAATGCGGAACCAATGAACATTTTTTATTTTGTAATCAATCAATATATCAATAAGTTTTTTTTAGAGGCCAGCTATAGATTTTTGTTTATACTCAGCCTTTCGTTTTTGGTAATCGGTTCGAGGCCAAACAACTGTGATAAAAAAAATGCCGAGAATTGGTAATTGGTAGAGGTTGTAGTCAATTGCTGGCTAAAAGAATTACCCATTACCCATTCGGGCACCCATTGCCTCATCAAAAGCTCAAGTTATTTTGAGGTGAAATGGTGTTAAAAATAAGTTAGTTTTCGCCGGCGAGTTTCGTTTATAAGGCGACTTTGGTGGCAAGGGATTCAAAAAAGCCCTTATGGTCGAAGTTAAACCAGAGTTGCCCATTTTTTTCATAGCCGCTTGAGGTGTATGATTTTATAATGGCCGGCAAGGGGGGTAGGCTTTTGAGTTTGTCGCTGTCGGTGAAAGTGAGATGTATCGGTAAATCTTCAATCACGAGGGCACCGGCGGTTTCTCCTTGTCCTAGTATGAGTAGCATGGGCTTTTTTTGTTCTGATCTTTGTAGTTGTAGTAGTTTATGTAGGTCAAATACCGGGATTAGGTTGCCGCGCAGGTTAATGAGGCCCAGTAGCCAGGGGGCGGTAAAGGGTATGGGGCAAATTTGACCGATATCCGTGAGTTCACTGGTGGCTTGTTGGGCTATTAGGAGGCCGAGGTTGTCCATTTTTATTCCCAGCCGACGAGTGATTGTTTGTTGTTGTCCAAAAAAAGTTTGGACGTTTTCGTCGGCTTTCCGAGTAATGGGTCGGTTTAGGGCTTGGCTTGGTAGCATTGTTTTCAGTGATACGTTCTCAGTTTACTGTGTTCAGTGAGTTTTAATTCCTTTTTGTGTACGCTTTTTCCTATTTTTTAGCTCGAAGTGCTCAAAGTAGTGTATTTATACGAGTTGTAGAGGGTTAGGTTTGGTTCGCGACCGTGGGTACGACAAATTTTTGTAAGGGTTTTCCGTTAAAGTGTAGTAAAGCCGGATCACGGCCGGGATAGCTGACCCAGTCGGTGTAGATGTCGTCGTCGATTAGCTTGTGTCGTTGAATAAAGTAGCGTATGTGGCGCATGGCTTTTATAATCCGGCGATCACGAATGGCGGCTAGGGCTTTGGTTGAGGTATCATTTAGGAGCGTAGTTGCCAGTTGCTCGTCATATTCTTGACGAGTGATGTTGGCGAGGCCGGCCAAGGCATCTAGGGTGGTATCCTTTTTACTGCCTTGTAATCTTTGCATGACGGTAAACCAAGTGGCGAGTATGACTTGGGCAAAGGCCGGGTACTTGGTTAGGGTCTCTCGGTGGATAATGATAAGATCAAAGATTTCTTTGGGGATTTGGCGGCTGTCAAAGAGTCTTTTGGCCGCTGCCGAGTGGGTGAGTGTGTAAAGATTGGGGTTGTGGGTGACAACACCATAGACTTTTTTGTTTGAAAAAGCATTAAGTATGTCTTCTTCGGCGGTATTGAGTATGTTGATTTCGTCGAAGGGGATTTGGTTGCGGATTAGGTAGCGGTCGAAAAGGTAGTGGCGGGCCGAGTATTGGAGTAAGGCAAAGGTTTTGTCGCGGAAATGATGCCCAGTAGTGTCGGCCGTTTCGGGCACTAGGATGGCTTCACTACCTTTGTGTTCATTGGTAATTAGGATGACATCGACCTTTATGTGACGTCTAACAAGTTGGGCGATGGCATCAATGTTGGAGATGGCAATAGCATCGTATTCCTTGGAGATGAATTTGTTGATGGTGTCGAGGTAGTTGTCTTTTATGAGTTGAACCTCGACTTGATGCTTGGCTGCATATTGGTGAAATATCCCTTCTTCCTGAGCCAGATACCAAGGCATCCAAGCAATATGCGGAGCGACAGCGAAGGTGAACTGTGCTGTAGCAGGTTTCTGATGGTCTTGTTGTGCATTATTTTGCCCGGTAAGACTGGCAATCAAGTCGCAGCCGCTCAATGAGAACAGCATGATCGCTAATAATATGTGCAGCATGGTGCTAGAAAACATTTTTCAATCCTTTGTTCAATGAATAGTGACAGGTGATCGTTCTCAGTTATTTGTAGACTATACGGTTATTGGTGTCTTTTGACGATAGATAATTAGTAACTGATAACTTATAGTTGATAACTAATAACTGATAACGGTGTAGTGTTATTTAAATTTGTTGATTTGCTCAATAATTTGTTCGGGCGTGTAGGGCTTTTGTATGAGTGCTTTGCCACCTTGCATTTCGGCCCATAATCGGTCAGCCTTTTGCCCTTTGCTGGTGACAAAGATAATGGCAATATCTTTGGTGGAATTGTCGTGGATAATTTCTCGGCATGCTTGGTAGCCGTCCATTTGCTGCATCACTACGTCCATAAAAATGAGATCGGGTTTTTCGCTTTTGGCTTTGGAAATAGCCTCGACACCGGAACCGGCGGTGATGACGGTGTAACCAGCATCAGTAATAATATTTTGAAGATTCATCAGGTCAACCTTTGAATCATCAACAACAAGTATTCTTTCGATGGACATTGAGACGATTTCCTCGCTTGTTCTGTGCTTGCTAAAAGAGTTGTTAGTGTTTACGCACCGGCCGCGTATTGTTTGATAACTTCTTTGAGTTTTTCTTGTTCTACCGGTTTGGTCAAAAAAAGGTTGGCACCGGCCATTGTCCCTTTGATTTTGTCAAAGCGTGAACCTTTGCCAGTCAACATGATGACCGGGGTATTTTTAGACAGTTTATGGGACTTAATTTCTTTACAGACTTTGTAGCCGTCAATGCCGGGCAGCATTAAGTCTAGAAAAATAATGTCGTAAACGGTTTTTTGTATGTACTCAAGTGCCTCTTCACCCGTTTCGGCAAAGTCGATGTCTACGCCAAGTACGCCAAGGTGAATTTCCATGGCTTTGCGTACTGAGAGGGCATCATCAACAACGAGGGCTTTGACACCTGTTTTTTCGGCACTTTGGACAGCAACATTGTAGGCGCTTTTGGCATCTTCATCATCATCAGGTACCCCACCGTCATGGATGTCTATATTAACGTGTTTAAGTGCTACGATAGCGACTTTATCGAGGGTTTCGAGTACCCGCTTTAAAGTCAGCGGCCGGCGTAGGTACACTTCGTTGGTGGCTTGAGCCGGTGCGGTTTTGGTCACATAAATAACCGGGATGGTACTGTGACGTACGCTAAAACTGCGCCACTCATTCATGGCATTGGTATCATCAGAGTCAACCAGTATAATGTCGGCCGCTGTACGTTCTGTGGGGCTGACCATGGTGTATTGTCGGCTACGTGAGGCGGCGAGTTTGAAAATGCTGCCCAAGGTATTTTGTTCATTGGGTGCTAGGCCGAATACACTTACTTTGAAAATTTTATCCATAATTTTTTCAGTGATCAGTTATCAGTTATCAGTTATCAGTCATCAGTTATCAGTTATCAGTTATCAGTTATCAGTTATCAATTATCAGTTATCACTGATCAGTTATCAGGCAATAACGTAGTTCAAAGTTAATATTTTGCTCAGTTGGTTTTGGTCGTTCTTCGATATCAGGTTGTTCAAAGAAACGGATTGTGAAACGTTGTTTGCCACCTTTAATTTCTGGATAGCAGGGGTGTTCCGTTGCCAAAATAACTTGAATAATTCGGTATTGGGCATTGGCATCCAGTTTGGATTGAAAAACCCCCCCGGTAGCGATCTCTTGTGAGACGATGGCGTTGTTGCGAATGAAGTATAAGTCTAAGTCAATCGCGTCACGCAGTGGTAGAAGCGGTGCTAGCCAGTCGCTTAGTTCATTTTGGCGTTGTTTGGGACTTTTTTGCAACCAGTGATGATAGCCGGGTAAGTCACAGCGGCAGGTTCCGCCCGAAATGGTGCCCCGCTGTCGCACGAGGTTGAACAGTTGATGTTGTGATAAGCTGTCTCCCACAGGCCGGTCGATTTCTCCTAACCGACACAAAAGAATTCTGGTTTTATTAAGTAATTTTGCGAGGCGCTCGGTATCGACATCGGGGGTGCGTTGCCAACGTTCTAGGATTTGCGCGTGGTACTCTAAATCTTTTTGGAGTTCGACGCGCAAGTCTATCCGGTTTAATAAGTCTAAGACTTCAATGAGACTGTCGATAACGGCACGACTATCCCATTCAGCAGGACCTTTGAGGCGGTACATAATGCCGGCAAACAGATGCTCAAGTCGCAGTAAACTTCTAATGCGCTCGTTAATGGGTTGTTCGTAGATGACTTTTTTCTTCACGGATTTTTCAGTGGTCAGTTTTCAGTGATCAGTATTGAATGATCGGTGATTAGTGTTCACTGTTTATTGCGTATACCATTGGTGTAAAGCTAAGATTTGTTGTTGTAAGTGTTCTAAATCAGAGTTATTGTAAATAATTTCATTAGCAATGGCAAGCCGTGCATCTCTATTGGCTTGAACTTTGATTATTTTTTCGATTTGATTGTAGGTTAAGCCATTGCGCTCCACCAAACGTTGGCGTTGTAAATGGACTGGGCAGTCAATGACTATTATACGATCCACTGTGTCCATTTGTTGTGTTTCTAATAGTAAAGGAATACATAATAGACAATAGGGACTATTTTGTATTTGAGCGACTTGATCCTGCATGGTTTTTTTGATACGTGGATGTAAAATCGCCTCTAAACGTTGGCGTTTTGAATCGTCGGCAAAAACAAAAGCGCGTAGTTTAGCACGATTGAGAGTTTTGTCGTTGTTTATTATTGTAGGCCCGAAGGTTTGGACAATAGTATCAAGCGCCGGTTGCCCAGGCTCGACTAGCTTGTGTGCAATCACATCCGCGTCTATGACGGGCACACCGAGTTTGGCAAATAGGTTAGATACGGTGGTTTTGCCTGAGGCGATGCCTCCAGTTAATCCCACTTTTAGTGTCAATTTGTTCATCCGAGATAGATGTGGGTGAGGGTGTCCCCCCATAATAGGGAAAGCCATCCGGCCGCGGCGAGGTAGGGGCCAAACGGGATAGGCACATTTCTGTCATGTCCACGCGATATGATAAGTGTTATACCGACGACGGCACCGACGAATGAGGACATCAGTATAATAACCGGTAGTATTTGCCATCCCATCCACGCGCCCAATAGGGCGAGTAATTTGAAATCTCCATAGCCCATCCCTTCCTTTCCGGTAATGAGTTTGAAAAGCCAATAGATTGTCCACAATGAGAGATATCCGACTATGGCCCCTATGAGGCTGGATTCAAGATCGGTGTATAACTCGAACCGGTTGCATAATAAACCTAACCACAACATGGGTAATATTATACTATCGGGTAATAATTGATGATCAAAATCAATGACGCTGGCGGCGAGTAGTGCCCAAGTGAGTGCCAAGGCTCCGAGTAAAGGCCAGCCTGGTGCTACAAAAACGGCTGTGATGATGGCTAAAATTGCGCTCAACCCTTCAATCAATGGATAGCGTATTGATATGGGCTTATGACAGGCGGTACATTTGCCACGCTGCCAAATATAGCTGAATATCGGAATATTTTCTAGTGCTGTGATTTGGTGTCCGCAGTGTGGGCAACGAGAGCGCGGCCAAATAAGGTTAAAGACGTCGCCGCTGTGCGTAGGTGCCGGTTGTTCCGATCTCAAAAAATTCGTCGTCGCAAATAACTTACGCAGTCGTCGTGGTGATAATCTTAGTTTTTTTATAAAACGGGTTTTTTTTATTTGGCGTTTTTTTATGACTGCGCCGTCTCCTAACAATTGAGTACATTGCGTGCGCCATTCGCGCTCCATCATTTTGGGCAAACGGTAAATCACAACGTTGAGAAAGCTGCCGACGATGAGACCCAATACTCCGACAATGATGAGAATAGCGTTAGGCTCAGTGCCAAGAAAAGTGAATAAATTCATTTATATGTCAGTTATCAGTTATCAGTTATCAGTTATCAGTTCCAAGCAAAAGTTTTTCTGCAACTGATAAAAGAATTGTTCCGAAAGATGTGTGTTTTTAGTGCCGTTTTTAGCCGTGCTAAGTATAACTGAAAAACGGGTAACTGTATAAACTGATCACAGATCACAGATCACAGATCACAGATCAGATAACGGCTCCCATACTGAATATGGGCATATACATCGCCAGCACTAGTCCTCCAATCACTACGCCCAAAAAAGCCATGATACTTCTTCTTCGTAGTAGTCAGCGACTTTATTTAACATTTTGTCGATGTCACCCGATTCTTCTCCAATTTGTGTCATCTGTACGCACATGTTAGGAAATACGCCGACGTTACGCATACTTTCGGCTAATGGTATGCCGGTTTCGACTTCGGATTTGATTTTCATGGTGGCTTCGTAGTAAACGATATTACCGGTGGCGCCGGCAACAGAATCCATCGCTTCTACGAGAGGAGTCCCGGCGGCAAACATGGTAGCTAAGGTACGGGTAAAACGCGCTATCGCTGATTTCGTGAGGAGTTCTCCAAACAGCGGTAATTTTAACGATAACCTTTGCAAAAAATTCTGGAAAGCAACCGAACGTTTTTTGGCTTGTTTGAAGACGATTACGAAACCAATAATGCCCCCAAAAACAGGCATCCAATTCGCTACCATGAAATCCGACATGTTCACCACAACTTGTGTTAAGGCCGGCAACTCGCCACCAAAGCTTGTGAACATGTCGGCAAAAACGGGAACGACGTAAATGAGCAGAATGGCACTGACGATCATTGCAACGACCATAATCGAGATGGGGTAGCTAAGTGCGCCTTTGATTTTTTTCTTCATGCTCTCACTTTTTTCTTTGTAAACCGCCAGTTTGGTTAGAAGCGATTCTAAAATACCCGCTTGTTCACCGGCATCCACGAGGTTACAAAAGAGTGAGTCAAAGTATTTGGGATGTTTACGCAGCGCATCGGCCATCGTTCCACCGGCTTCAACATCGGCTTTGATGTCCATCACTAATTTTTGAAATTTGGGCTTTTCGTGTCCTCCGGCAACGAGATCAAACGATTGGAGTAAGGCTACGCCTGCTGTCATCATAGTCGACATTTGGCGGGCAAACAGGGCAATGTCTTTGGTTTCGATAGGTTTGCCTCCGCCACCAAATAGGTCTTTGGGTTTTTTCTTGACTTTGGTAGGTCGTATTCCTTCTTTTCGCAGTATCGCTTTGATCGCCGCTTCCGATTTTCCAGCGCGTTCTCCTTTGCGTTTTTCTCCTTTTTTGTCTTTGCCCTCCCAGACAAACATAATTTCTTGTTTGGTTGCAGCTTTTGCGGCCATAACAGTTCCTCCGACGGTATATTAGGAGAAAGTAAAAATAGGAAATGGGAAAGAAAAAAGGGAAACAGAGTCAGGGAAAAGCAAAAAATCCTACCCCTTAGCCCTAGCCCTTTTTTCTTGGCCATTTTTACCTAGCCCCTTTTACTTTTTACCCTTGATTGATAACTGAAATTATTCTTTGTTGACAACACGGTTAACTTCTTCTAAAGAGGTTAGACCGTTTTTGGCTTTTTTCAGTCCGGATTCGCGTAGGTCTGGAATCCCTTCACGGCGTGCCTGGTCAGCCAGTCCAATGGCATTGCTTCCTTCCATAATTATGCGTTTCATGGTTTCGGAGATGGGCATAACTTGGTATATGCCAATCCGGCCTTTGTATCCCAACCCACCACACTTATCACAACCTTCCGGTCTAGGGGCATACAATTTCAGATCAGGTAAATATTCCTCCTTAAACCCCTCCGCCAATAACGCCGGCTTAGGAATACTTTGTTCTATTTTGCAATGACACAATCGGCGGCAAAGCCGTTGCGCCATAATTAAATTCACCGCGGTGGCAATAGCAAATGGCGCTATTCCCATATCTATCATACGGGTTAAGGTTTGCGGTGCGTCATTAGTATGTAAGGTGGACATCACCATGTGGCCGGTGGTGGCCGCTTTAATGGCTATACCCCCGGTACCTAAGTCGCGTATTTCTCCAACTAAGATAATATCTGGATCTTGCCGTAAAAAAGCCTTAAGGGCTTTTTCAAACGTCATACCGGTCTTTTCATCAATTTGGACTTGATTGACGCCGGGTAAGTTAATTTCCACCGGATCCTCGGCCGTAGAGATATTCACGCCCTCTTTATTAAGAATATTAATGCCGGTGTACAACGAGACGGTTTTACCGCTCCCGGTAGGCCCCGTCACTAATACCATGCCGTAAGGATTCGCCAATGCTTCTAAATAAAGGCGCTTTTGTTCTTCTTCGTAGCCAAGCATGTCAATATTGAGCTTGGCGGCCGAGGAGTCAAGGATTCGCATCACCGTCTTTTCACCCCACAAGGTGGGGCAGGTGCTAACCCGAAAATCAATTGCTTTATTTGCTGAAAGTTTGAGTTTTATACGACCGTCTTGAGGAACACGGCGTTCTGCAACGTCAAGGCGTGACATGACTTTAATACGTGCGGCTAGTTTTCGAGAAACGCTTATGGGTGGTTTAGCTATTTCTTTGAGCATCCCATCGACGCGAAAGCGCACTCGAAAAAATTTTTCATAGGGTTCAAAGTGTAAATCTGATGCGCCCATTTTGATGGCATCGTGGAGCATTTTGTTGACAAACTTGACGATAGGGGCTTTATCTGCCTCGTCTTTTTCTTCTTCCTCTTTTTTATCTCCTTCGTCTTCAATTAATTCAAAATCAACATCATCTGAACCATCGAATTTAATACTGGTATCAAAAATTTGGTCAATGTCACGTTCAATAACTTTAGCCAGTTTGTCATCTTCCACCAAAATGGCTTCGGTATGCATTTTGGTGATGAATCCGATTTCCTTAAGCACCACGGGGTTAGCCGAGTCAGAGACAGCTACGAATAAGCGATTACCGCGCTTGAAAATAGGAATGGCTCGGTGTTTTTCTATGAGCTGTCTGTCGATCAGCTTGATGACATCGTGGTTGAGTTGGAGGCTTTCAATATCAATAAGGGGAATACCAAACTCTTCCGATGCCGCGAGGGCGATGTCGTGGCCGGTGACAAGCTTGTGATCCACAACGTAAGTCACAAAAGGCGTACGCATGGAGCGCGACTTTTCCAATGCGTCTTCGGCTTGTTCCGCGCCTAATAAACCTTCAGTGACTAATTTACGGGCAAGCCCGGGGAGAATGATTTTTGATGGTAGGACAGCCATGGTAGTTACAGTTATTAGTTATCAGTTATAAGTTATAAGTTATCAGTTATAGCGAGGACTTGTTTTGATACATTTGTTATTGGCAATGGGTAAATTTTTAATAATAGCTGCCCTTATACGATAATTTATTGTTAACTCAATCTTTTTTGATATCAAGTGGGCAATTCTATTTATTTTGTCATATAAATATTTAAATGTTGAGCTAAGGTTTGTAAATAAACTTTACGTTTGCAACGTTTCTTAAGGAGTTCCATACTCTCTTCATTTGAAATCATGGAGT
Organism: Candidatus Parabeggiatoa sp. nov. 2; assembly: GCA_002085445.1. Lineage (GTDB taxonomy): Bacteria > Pseudomonadota > Gammaproteobacteria > Beggiatoales > Beggiatoaceae > Parabeggiatoa. The sequence continues at coordinate 22,072 of NBMI01000083.1, read as the reverse complement.
TCAATTCTGCGGCAATGGCCGTTATTTCAATACTCTATAGTGTTGTTTGAGCTATTTTTGTTGTCTCTTATTATTTTATCAGTTAAGTTCAAATTAGTGACAAAAAATCCATTGACTTGGTTTATAATTCTGCTTTCAACGAACCATCCAAAAAAACCTTTACTTCAGAAGGTATTGTTTTATAACTTTTTGATAAATAGACTATTTTATAATAACTCCTTTATCGGATAACATTTAATAAGTGATTGTTATTCAAGTTTGGCTTAAATTGCACTAAGCTAAGTGATAGTATGGCCCCCAACTAGGTTATCCCGTACGTGGGTATAACTGATATGGTTTTTAAAAACCTTTTAATCTCCATTTGAAGCTTTAAGTAAATTGAAGTGTTCTTATGTCAATAAAAGGCAACTTGAACAACTGATCACTGTTCACTGATGAGCACTGATCAAAAAGTTTTTGAGTAAAGCGCGTCCTTCTGGTGTGAGGATAGATTCGGGATGAAATTGTACGCCGGTAATCGGTAAGGTTTTGTGTTGCACTCCCATGATTTCTTCTATCTCGCCATCTGGCGAAAGTGTCCAAGCGGTGATTTCTAAACAGTCAGGCACAGTGGTACGCTCAATGACGAGGGAATGGTAACGTGTCGCTTCAAAGGGATTGGGGATGCCTTTTCCAAAAAAACCTTTGCTGTTGTGATGAATCTCTGAGGTTTTGCCGTGCATGATTTTTTTGGCGTGGACAATTTTGCCACCGAAGGCTTGTCCTATGCTTTGGTGTCCAAGGCAGACACCGAGTATGGGTATTTTGCCGGCAAAGGCTTTTATGGCAGCAACGGATATGCCGGCTTGGGAGGGGGTGCAGGGGCCGGGCGAAATGACGAGGTAGTCGGGTTTTTTTTCTTCTATTTCGTTTATTGTAATTTGGTCATTGCGAAAAACTTCTACTTTTACCCCTATATCCAATTCACCGAAGTATTGTACTAGATTGTAGGTGAAGGAATCGTAATTGTCTATCATTAATAACTTAAACATAGTCGTTGTCCTTTGATTTCAGTTTGTCAGTGATCAGTTTTTCACTGATCACTGAACACAGTTCACTGAAAAACTGATAAGTCCGCAGAGGCCATCGCGACTGCCTTGAATATAGCACGGCCTTTGTTCATCGTTTCATCCCATTCCTTGGCTGGCACGGAATCCGCTACAATGCCAGCCCCTACTTGAATATATAATGTCTTGTCTTTAATGACGGCGGTGCGGATGGCTATTGCGGTGTCCGTGTCGCCATGCCATGTGAGGTAGCCAACGGCACCGCCATATACGCCGCGTTTGGTGGGCTCTAGTTCGTCAATGATTTCCATGGCGCGTATTTTTGGTGCGCCGCTTAAGGTGCCGGCGGGAAAGGTCGCTCGAAGAACATCTAGTGCATCTAATTCTGGTTTTAATAGGCCTGTGACATTGGAAACGATGTGCATGACGTGGGAATATCGCTCTGTGGCCATTTTTTGGGTTAGTTGTACCGTGCCAATTTGGGCAACTCGTCCCACATCGTTTCGGCCTAAGTCAATGAGCATGAGGTGTTCGGCACGTTCTTTGGGATCGGCAAGCAATTCTTTTTCTAAGGCTAAGTCTTCTGCTTCATCACGTCCACGCGGCCGGGTACCGGCAAGCGGGCGTACTGTGATTTTTTGGGGTTTTTTGGGTTTTTTTTGGCACGTTTTTTGTCCCTGCGTTTTTTGTTCCTGCGCTTCTAAGCGTACTAGGATTTCTGGGGATGAGCCGACGATATGAAAGTCGTCTAAATCCAAATAGTACATATACGGTGATGGGTTTAAGCTGCGCAAAGCACGGTACACGTTTAAGGGGGGTGCCTCATAAGTGATGGAAAGGCGTTGCGATAGCACCACTTGCATTATGTCGCCTTCTACAATGTATTCCTTGGCACGCCTGACAGCTTGTTCAAATGCTGGGCGAGGAAAGTCGGACTTGAAGTCGGTTTCTGTGATGGTGTTACTAGAGGCGATATCAAGTTGGGGTGGAATCGATTCGCGCAAACGTTTGACTAAGGTATTTAAGCGTTGTTCAGTTGAATGGTATGCATTGTTTTGTTCGGGTATGGCGTGGACGATGAGATACAGTTTGTTTTTGAGGTTGTCAAAGACTAGCACTTCATCACAAACCATTAAGAGTATGTCTGGTGTGCCTAAAAGGTCTTTTTTGTGAATCGAAGCTAAACGGGGTTCAATATAACGCACCGTGTCATATCCAAAATAGCCAACTAAGCCGCCAGTGAAGCGGGGCAAATCGGGTAGTTGTGGAACGCGAAATGGCCCCATAAAGTCGGAAATAAATGCCAGAGGATCGGCAACTTGTTTTTGTTCTGTGACTTTATTGTTTGTTAGAACACAGATGTCGTGCCCATGTATTCGCACTACTGTTTTAGCCGGTAAGCCAATGATTGAATAGCGGCCCCATTTTTCGCCGCCTTCTACGGATTCTAATAGGTAAGAATAGGGGCCTTTAGCCAGTTTTAAATAGGCAGTCAACGGCGTGTCTAAGTCGGCTAAAATTTCTCTACAGATGGGGATACGGTTGTATCCCTCAGCAGCCAGTTGGCTAAATTGTTCAGGTGTCATGTCTTTTATCGTTCATTTTATCGTTCACATTTCTTTCAGTGATCAGTTATCATCTTCAGTTATCAGTTTTTCAGTGTTCAGTATTTGTTCAGTGTTCAGTATTTTTGAGTGTACAGTGATTTCTGATAACTGTTCACTGATAACTGTTCACAGTTAACTGTTCACAGAAAACGGTTCACTGATAAAATTGGGTAATTGAGCTAATGAATCAATAACAGCGGCCGGATTAGCCGTGCGAATATCTTCACCATGATTATAGCCGTAACTGACACAGATAATTTGGAATCCGGCCGCCCGTGCCGCAATCACATCGTTAATGGAGTCACCCAGCATCAGTGCGTTGTGCGGCTCAATCTTAAAAAACTCGGCCGCATGTAACAAGGGTAACGGATCGGGTTTCTTTTTTGGCAAGCTGTCGCCGCTTATGATTAAGCGAAAGTGGTGTTCTAGTTCTAGAATTTTTAGCAAAGGCGTGGTAAATTGCTCCGCTTTATTGGTGATACAGGCTAACTGGTATTGTTGCTCTGAAAGCCATTCCAAACCTTCACGCACACCGGGATAAAGCGTAGAAAGACGTCCATTAATTTGACCATATATGACCTTAAACAGGTGCAGCCCTGACTGAAATAATTCTTCGTCCGGTTCGCCCTCGTCATTATCAAGCAATGCTCGCTTGACAAGACGTTCTATGCCGTTACCGATCCAGCGCCGAACTTTTTCTACACCCCGCTGTGGCAAGTCCAATTGCGACATCATGCCATCAATCGCATAAGCGAGATCAGGCGCGGTGTCTATCAAGGTACCATCCAAGTCAATCAGAACTAATTTGGGGGTTGGCAACCGTGTCATTGTTGCACCTTTGCTAATTCCGCCCGCATCGCTGCAATCGTGGCTTTATAATCGGGCGTATGAAAAATGGCTGAGCCGGCGACAAAGGTATCGGTGCCGGCTTCGGCAATTTTACGAATGTTATCAACTTTCACGCCGCCATCAATCTCTAAGCGAATGTCGCGTCCACTGTCGTCAATAATTTTGCGTGCTTCGCGTAATTTATCCAAGGCCGACTCAATAAAAGATTGCCCACCAAAACCGGGGTTCACAGACATCAACAACACCATGTCTATCTTATCTATAACATATTTTAGATAATCTAGCGGCGTTGCCGGATTGAAAACGAGGCCTGATTTGCAGCCCAATGATCGCACCAATTGCAAGGAACGGTCAACATGCTCGCTGGCTTCGGGGTGAAAAGTAATATATGTAGCGCCCGCTTTGGCAAAATCGGCGATGATGCGATCCACCGGTTTAACCATTAAATGCACATCAATCGGTGCAGTAATACCATGCTTACGCAACGCTTCACAGATTAGTGGGCCGATTGTTAAGTTAGGCACATAATGGTTGTCCATCACATCAAAGTGGACAATATCCGCCCCGGCGGCCAAAACGTTGGTGATTTCTTCTCCTAAACGGGCAAAGTCGGCCGATAAGATTGAGGGCGCTATAAGGTATTCAGGCATGAATATTTTCTCCTAATGGTGTGAGATATAGATTTAAGGCACACTTAAATTATAGTTCATTTTGGTAAAAAATTTTGGATTTTTTTTGAAACAGGCAATGCTTTTACGTCATAACAACTTTGATTTTATAAAGCTTTACCTAGATAAACTCAATTGGCTTATTCTAGTCGAAATTTTAGGGTTGGTTAAATTCTAGAAATATAGTCATAACTTAGGCTTTATGGCAGAAACCCAAACATAGTTGTGCCTCTTCCTGGCCCCCAAATGCGTAGCTCACGATAGCGAAGAACGAACTTTAGCGCAATAGATAAAGACTTTCTGATAACTTAAACTTTAAACGATCACTTCTCACTGATAATTGATAAACGGTTTTTTCCGCAGCGGAAAAACTTTTGCTTGGAACACTGATAACAGATCACTTAAACTTATCACTGATAAACAGGCGGTTCGCAACGACATGCAATAACTATACCACGGATAACGGATAACGGATAACTGATAGAGGGTGCTATACTAATGAAAAATGAAGCACAACTCTTTTTATTACCCGTTCCGGCATGTCATTTTAACGGATTTTTCGTTACGTTCCGTATATTTTATGCTTAGCACTGTTATAAACTTATCTCGCGTAGCGATATAATAAGTTGTTCATTGAATACTGATCAGTGAAATTTATAGAAACCTAAACATAGTTGAGCCTTTTCCTGGCCCACTTATGGTGAATCAAGCGAAGAACGAATTCATAATCCCAACGAAAGGATCGAAACACAAAACCCAAACATAGTTGAGCCTCTTCCTGGCCCACATATAGTGAATCAAGCGAAGAACGAATTTCATAATCCCAACGGAAGGATCGAAACGATTTTTTTCCAATATATAGTTCAATTTGTTCCGTCACTGAGTATAACATAAATATCGTTCGCTCAATTCCAATTCAAAAGCACAATTTGATTACATTTTACTAATTGAATGATTTTGGAGTTTAAAATGCGGTTATTAACGGCCCTCTCACTATTGGTACTGTCTTTTTCTTGTTTAGCCCAGCCCGTGCAAATTCTTGATGTGCGTTTTTGGAAACCGGCACATCATCACCTGCGCTTAGTTTTTGAACTCAGTGCCCCCGTGACACATAATATTTTTACCCTAAAATCCCCTTATCGACTGGTCATTGATCTCAAAAATACTAAATTGGTCAAACGCTTGGTACGTCCCCCCAAATCAGCGTTAGTGACAAATATCCGCAGTGCGCCTCGCAACCAAAATAACTTACGGGTAGTATTAGATTTAAAAGCCTCCGTGCGTACTAAAAGTTTTTTGCTGAAACCCGATGACACCAACAAACAGCGCCTAGTTATTGATATTAACACATTAAAGCGTACTTCCTCTGCGTCTAGCGAAAAAAAGTCAAAGACGCCCGCGAGTCGCTCACAACACACTGTCTCTGAGCAAACCCAAGCTCCAACGAGACAGCAGAAAAAGGCTTCGATTGGACGCGATATAGTGATAGCCATTGATGCCGGGCACGGTGGCATCGACTCTGGTGCCATAGGACTGGGCGGAACGATGGAAAAAGATGTCGCTTTAGCCATAGCTAGAGAATTAGCGAACTTAGTCGCCAAAGAGCGTGGAATGCGTGCCGTGCTTATCCGTAACGGTGACTATTTTCTATCGCTGAGCAAACGTCTTGAATTAGCGCGTCAATATCAAGCCGATTTATTTATTTCTCTCCATGCCGATGCTTATCCCGATGACAACAGAGTACAAGGCACATCAGTCTACATGCTCTCGCGCAGTGGAGCTAGTAGTGAGGCCGCAAGGTGGCTAGCTGAAAAAGAAAATGCGGCCGATTTGATAGGGGGTGTGAGTTTAAGTGACAAGGATGGTTTATTGGCTCAAGTGCTGCTTGATCTTTCACAGGCAGGCACTTTGGAAGCCAGTGCCTACGTTGGTCAAAAAGTCTTAAAGGCCTTAAGAAAAGTCAGTAAAATTCACTTCTTTCGAGTGCAGCGAGCCAATTTTATGGTCTTGCGCTCGCCAGATATTCCTTCCATTTTGGTAGAAACGGGATTTATCTCTAGCCCGAGGGAGGAAAAGAAACTCAGCGATCAGAAATATCGTCGCCGCATGGCGGTTGCCATTATGGCGGGAATACGTCAATATTTTGCCAGTCATGCACCGCCGGACACACTATTAGCGCGTCGATAACAAGGGGCAAGGGGTGGGGTGGTGAAAATGTGAATGATGAATGGTGAATTGTGAATGATGAATGGTGAATTGTGAATGATGAATGGTGAATTGTGAATGGTGAATGGTGAATTGTGTGAATTGTGTGAATTGTGTGAATTGTGAAGAGTCCAATGCCATTAAATTAAGAAAAAGGCCCGTTTGTAGTAGGCGATTTATCGCCTCACGTAAACAACGTAAGGAAGGCAGAGTAGTGATACGCTGGCCCCTGTAATTGACCTATTTTTTTAGGGTTATTTGGCCTTTTCGATTTTGAGGGCCATAAATTAATAATTAACAATTAATTATTAATCATTAATTATTAGTAAGGGGCCCTCTGTCGCGCTTCATTATTGATACTTTTTGTAGGTGTTTTTCAGGCTAAAGTTTTTCGGAGAAAAACTTGTTGTTTGGACGGAAGTTTGGGCTGTCCAAACCTGAAGGTTTGGACTCTAAAGTTTGGACGGAAACTCAAGTTTGGACTCCAACTTAAAATTCCATCGTGAGGTTGAGCCAAAACGTTCGCCCTGGTTCGTTGACTTGGATGGGATCAGGATTGAAAGGATCGATATTGGCACGGTTGACATGGTAGGCGTAGGTGTTGTCAAAAATATTGTTGACACCCAGTTTTATCAAAGTCTGCTTGTTGATATCCATACTGCCATAAAAGTCTAGTACCGTGAAGCTTGGTGTCTGTTCTGCATCTAAACCACTACCGGTTTTGGCATCATCATCCACTCGACTCTGTTTGGCTGCATATCGTAACTTGCTACCTAAATGCCACATCGCTTGTTTGTAATCCAGACTGAGGGTGCTTGTCAGTGGTGGCGTTTGGGCAATAGGGCGATCATCGGTGGTGTTAGTGGCATGGACATAAGCGAGGCTTATGCCGCCTGTGAGGTTGCTATTCCACTTCACATTGGTTTCCCATTCCAAACCGTAAAGCCGTGCATTGATGTTGCGATAAATGCTGGTGTTATCGTTTTGCCAGATACCGTCTTGGGCATGGGCGCGATCTTTTAAAATATAGTCGCTCACATGATTGTAGTACACCGACGCGCCTATATCCCAGCGTTCACGCGGCAATGATAAGCCCAATTCGAGCTGGTGATGTTTTTCCGGCGCTAAATCAGGATTTCCGATCCAACGCATCATGGCATTCGTGTTATTGGTCGCTAAAAAACGTTCCGTCGCGTCGGCGGTGCGTACACTGCGACTAAGACTGACAAAGACAAAACCTTCGTCGTCGCTCAAACCCTGTTCATAGCGGATAAAACCACCGAGATTGTTTTCATTGTGAGCGTCAGCATTTTTGCCATAATACTTCTTATATAAGTTGTTGGGCGTGACTCCACCCATGTCGGCTTGACTAATCCGACTGGCTTCGCTTGTTATTCGATCATAGCGCAAACCCGTCTTGAGCATATCGACTTCACCGACAGGCATCAGCATTTCACCAAACAATCCGAACTGTTTTAAATCAACATCCGGCCACATAATTGACTGAAGGTTGGTTGGGCTGGCGACGTTTGGCGGGCCGGCAAAACGATTGGCGTCCCGATTATTGTGTTGATAGTCGATGCCCGTCGTCCATTCCATCTCGTTGTCCATTATCCAGTTGTGACTCAAACGCCCGCCTTGCGTTTTGGATTTGGCCGGCACTCGCATTTTCATCGGGGCGGATAGAGAACGCAGAGAGTAATTATCCATCAGATGTTCGACTTTGGAGTGATAAACTTCGGCCTTAGTTCCCCACTCGTTTTCGTATTTCAAACGAATGGTATTGTTATCGGCCTTGGGCGCGTCCATGCCAGCGCCCGCATATAAAACATCATCAATGCGAGAGGCCTCAAAACCGATTTCAAAGCGCGTCTTTTCACTGGGCGTGTAGCCCAAAATGAAGTTGCCTGTTTGGGTGGAGAAGGCGGAACGGGTTTCATTGCCATCACCATCTTCATAGTTGTCGGCATCCTTGTATTCAATAATGCCACGCGCAAAACCTTGCGTGGTACCGGCCGTGACATCACCAAAAAGTTCTTTAGCGGCAGAATTGGTGGTATAGCCAGCGCCGACTTTACCCCGAATGAATTTGTCTTCGGTTAAACGGGGCGTTTTTCGTTCAAACAACACGGTGCCACCACTACCGCCACCGCCATAAATAACGGTTTGAGAACCTTTGAGCACTGTCACACTGTCGTAAGTTTCTACTGGCGAATAGGCCGTTGGCGGATCCATGCGATTAGGGCAACCACCGTGAACATAAGCACCGTCTAGCAAAATGTTAAGTTGCGTTTGCTTTTGCCCACGAATAATGGGATCAATACCATGTCCACCCATGCGTGTGCCAGATACGCCGGGGATAGCGCGTAAAAAGTCACCTGCATCTACTGGCGTTCCTAAAACGTCTTCAGGTTTTTCGCGTGAAATGCCCGGCTCAGGTAGACTTTCTCCTTCGACTGTGACAGTGGGCAACGTTGTTGGTTCTTCTGCCAGCAGAGTTATTGGAGTGATTACCAAAACGACACCCAAAACACCAAAAAAAAGCGGTTTACGTTTCATATAGTTGTTCTTATTCTTTATAGGTGATGGTTGTGATGGAATACAAAGCTTTAGCTTTGTAACTTTGCAACAATTCTATCGAATTTATCCTTCGACTGTGACAGTGGGCAACGTTGTTGGTTTTTATGCCAGCAAAGTTATTGGAGTGATTACTAAAACGACACCCAAAAGACAAAAAAACGCGGTTTACGTTTCATATAGACTCAACGTGGGCATAACTTTTATTTCCTGGGGCGCAGCCCCAGGCTATATTAATATCGCCCCGTTGGGGCTTGAAGGTAGTTACACTGGGGTATTTTTGTTTCTCAAAAAGTCCAATTTGTTCCCTTCTTGAGTATAGTTGTTCTTATTCTTTATAGGTGATGGAATACTAAGCCTTAGCTTTGTGATGGAATACAAAGCTTTAGCTTTGTAACTCTTTTCTTTTTAAAGCCGGGCTTTTTCGTACAAAGTTTTAGCTTTGTAACATTTATGCAAACGTCGGAAAATTTGTAACTCTTTTCTTTTTAAAGAAAGCTTTAGCTTTGTAACATTTCTAGCAAACGTCGTAAAATTTGTAACTCTTTTCTTTTTAAAGCCGGGCTTTTTCGTACAAAGCTTTAGCTTTGTAACATTTATGCAAACGTCGGAAAATTTGTAACTCTTTTCAAAACAGGGCTTTTCCGTACAAAGCTTTAGCTTTGTAACATTTCTGGAAACGTCGGAAAACTCAGTCATTTTTTGATTTTACGTGGACTGTATTTATGTAAGTGCAAAAAAGTTTTCCGAGGTTTTGATGATAAAGAAATCATGCTACAAGCCAGTAAAGCCTTACTGACTTTTCTCATAGTTAAATTTATATAAGTTCAATTTACAGAGTCCTAAAATTAGCTTAGTTGGTAATTAAATTAAAATGAGTAAAATAACACTATAAATAGCATTCAAACTACTATAAGGTAGTCCGGTACAAGTAGTGATGGTAGGCAAACGGACTGGCGAGGACTGCGACAGAGACGATCCAGTCGGGGAGGCGAGGAGTCAATACTAACGTGAGTTCTACTTTTCAATAACTTATATAAATCTTATGTTAATCAAGTTATTGATTACAATTATTTGATTCAAAAAAAATTTTGATATTAAACACTTACTATTAATACGTGAATAACCCTTATTTGTGGGCCATCAACTGGAATGAACCAGTACAGCTTAGGTGTTTTTTTTTAACTGATTTAATGATGTCATTATCACTAAATAAGTGATATAACTAATAATTTTATAACCGGCCTTGATATTTAAAGTCGAGCTCACGTTACTAAGCTTATGGCTAAAGCCATTAGCATCGAGAGAGCTATTCAACCCGTTAGGGTTGTAACTCGACAGGCAAAAGTTTTCGCTTGACGAAAAGGTTTTTTAATCGCAGCCTTGGCAAAAGCCAAGGCTTTTGCTTAGCATTGAGGCGAGGCGTGAGCCAAACTCCTACTATCCCTTTCTTGGATGGTATCCGTCACATCACTACATTGATAGGAGTACTCTTTTAGAGAAAGCATTTACTGTACCATCCCGTAAAAAAATGAAATTTTTATTATTTATCATTGATATACCATTTGACTCTTCATTTTTTTAAAGCGCATGAATGTGTGATTTCACACAGTTTTAGGTTATATCTCATCGTGTTATTTTTTTTAATAGACTGCTTTGAAAAATATGTCAGACTTCTTTGATAAAAAATTGTTAGGAAAATCAAGCGAGTTTGCCACCGTTATCCGAGCAGCGCGTATAGTTGCCATGACAGATGTTTTGATACTCATTTTGGGTGAAAGTGGCACAGGCAAAGAACTCTTGGCACAAGCCATTCATCTGCATAGCCGCAGAAAACAAGGCCCATTTATTGCTATTAATTGTGCTGCGTTGCCTGAAACGTTGGCAGAATCGGAATTATTTGGACATCGTAAAGGGGCATTTACTGGCGCTATTGCTGATCAGCAAGGGCGCATACAGGCTGCTAATGGGGGCACATTATTTTTGGATGAAGTAGGAGATTTGCCGCTGTCGATTCAAGCCAAATTATTGCGCTTTTTAGAAACGGGCGAGTGTCAAGTCATTGGTAAAACTCGGGCGGATAAGGTTGATACTCGCGTTATTGCGGCGACTCATCGCGATTTATATGTACAAACACAACGAAGTGAATTTCGGCTGGACTTATATTACCGTTTAAATATTGTGCCGTTAGAATTGCCGCCTTTACGCAAACGGTTGGATGATTTAGAAATGTTGCAGCATACGTTCACGAAGCAACTCGCACAACAGCACAATTTACCCCCACCGCATTACAGTAATGCGACTCTCAAGCAGTTACGTCGTTATACATGGCCGGGCAATATTCGGGAATTACGCAATTTTTGTGAGCGTTTGTTAATTTTATTCAGTGGCAAAACCATTGAGCCGACTAATTTGCCTCGTGAAATTCAGTTAGACAAAACGGCGGCTTCTCACCAAAGCGATGGATTTACGTTGCCAGAAACGGGAATCAATCTCCAAGCACTGGAAATTGAAATGATTCGCCAAGCCCTCCATAAAACTTATGGCAATCGCAGCCAAGCAGCACGGTTACTGGGCTTAACGCGGGATACTTTGTTATATCGTCTGAAAAAATAAGTTAAGGGCTTTGCACGTGGGATTGCCCCTACAAATCGTCATGTCGTGTAGGGGCAATCCTTTATGGTTGCCCTCACCGAAAAGCGGTACGATATGGCATTGAGGTGAAACCTGGGGGGACAAGGGGGGGGGGGGCCACAACCCCAAAGGGGTTGAATATGAATAAACCTGTGGTAAGTCGTCAAATAAAGTGTCAACCCTGAAGGGGTTGAATGTGAAACGCAGTAACTCGCTATGCGAGATAATAGTGAAACGCAGTAACTCGCTATGCGAGATAAACCTGTGGTAAGTGTCAACCCCAAAGGGGGAATTTCTGTTTAATAGGTATCGTATTCGTTAAACCAAAAACTTAAACGTGCTTCTCAGTGAATTGACTTTCTTATCAGCCTTTTTCGCCGGACTATTGGGCGCTACGCACTGCATTGGTATGTGTGGCAGCATTGTTGGTGCCTTAACCATGAGTTTACCTGCCAATGTACACCAATCATACTCTCGCTTATGGCCTTACTTACTCATTTATAACTTAGGGCGCATAAGCAGCTATACAGTGGCGGGCATTTTAGTCGGTTTGTTAGGGGCACTGTTCGTACCAAATCTCTCACTGAATAATCCCCATGTCGTAATGACGTGGATATCGGGCTTATTTGTGATAGCTTTGGGATTATATATAGGCGGGTGGTGGCAAGCTTTGGGCTTCCTAGAAAAGATAGGGGCACATCTGTGGCGCAGAATTGAACCCTTCGGGCGGCATTTTATTCCCGTTAAGCATCCATTAGAGGCGTTTGGATTTGGTTTAGTGTGGGGATGGCTGCCGTGTGGATTAGTTTACAGTATCTTAGCTTTCTCACTGGCATCGTGCAGTGCTTGGCAAGGTGGGCTGTTGATGTTGGCTTTTGGGTTAGGCACTTTACCTATGTCGCTGGCGATGGGAGTCACCGCGCAATGGTTGACACGATTTGCCCATAAACCGATTGTTCGTCAAATGGTTGGAACAATAGTGATTGTATTTGGTTTGTTTATGATCAGTGAACAGTGATCAGTTATCAGTGAGAACGATCACTTCTCACTGAAAAGCGAATCAGTGAGCAGTGATAGATGTTCAGAAAAATCATTTCGCAGCCAACAGTCTGAAAGCTCAAGTCTCCTAAAGGAGACTAAATTAATTATCTGAATATCTAGAGCACTTACACTTCTCACTGAAAATGATCATTGATAACTGATAACGGATCACTGATAACGGATCACTGATAACGGATCACTGAACTAAAATATGAGTTATTTTGCTAAAGCAATTAAATCCGTGCCGGTTTTAGTGGCGGTATTGGTACTACACGCGCTGGTGTTGTGGCAAGTGATACAACTTGCGCCGGCAAAAACGCCTCAAATACCGCCTAAGCCGATTATGGTGAGTATTATTACTCCGCCACCGCCGCCTGTGGTAAAACCACCGCCACTGATAAAAGCACCTGTGCCACTGCCGCCCAAAAAGGTGGTTAAAAAAAAGCCCAAAAAAGTCGCCAAACAAGCGAAACGGAAATCGGTTAAATCACGGAAATCGGTTAAACGAGTAAAGCGGAAATCGGTTAAATCACGGAAATCGGTTAAACGAGTAAAGCGGAAATCGGTTAAATCACGGAAATCGGTTAAACGAGCAAAGCGGAAATCGATTAAACGAGCAAAGCGGAAATCGGTTAAATCACGGAAATCGGTTAAACGAGCAAAGCGGAAATCCGTTAAACCACGGAAATCGGCTAAACCAGCAAAGCGGAAATCCGTTAAACCACGGAAATCGGCTAAACCAGCAAAACGGAAAATCGCAACTGCGAAAAAATCGCGCTCAAACCACGCTATCCGCAAAAAAGTCGCGGCATTGCCAATCGCAAAGTCATACCCGGTACAACAACGTATCAAAAAGGCTGGGAGCGCCTCTAGCAAAACTTCCTCCTTTGCTGCCAAAAATAGTCGTAGGCAAAGGAGTAAACCGCAAAGGAGACGAAGCAGTCAAGCCGGGCAAGCCCGTCAAGCGGCACGACGTGGCGCAACTACCCCAGCCTCGTACCGAGCCGCTTATTTACATAACCCGCGTCCCGCTTATCCAAGAATATCAAAGCGTCGAGGCGAAGAAGGGACAGTCTTGCTACGAGTTAAAGTGAGTCAAAATGGTAGAGCCGCTTTGGTGCAAATCAACAAATCAAGCGGTTTCAAAAGACTGGATAACGCTGCCCGTAAAGCCGTTAGCAGGAAGTGGCGTTTTGTTCCAGCCAAAAAAGCGGGAAAACCGGTGAGTGGTTGGGTAATTGTTCCTATTGCTTTTAAATTGAGGTAAGCCTTGATTGAAATAAGGGTGCAATTGTTCTTAATTAAGTACAACGAATATCGCTCTAAACGAATTATGGCAAACCTCGGAGGTTTGCCAAACACCACTTCGTTCAGAACCCAAAGCCAGGGGCGTTGCCCCTGGCTGTATTAATTTCGCCCTAATCATTAATCATTAATCATTAATCACCTGGTAGGTATACAGGCTATATTAATATTAATCATTAATCATTAATCATTAATCACCTGGTAGGTATACAGGCTATATTAATATCGCCCCGTTGGGGCTAATCATTAATCATTAATCATTAATCATTAATCATTAATCATTAATCATTAATCATTAATCATTAATTTGAAAGGATTAGATAATGGAATTTTCGTCTAACCAATTTAGTTTGTTAGAGTTTTTATTGAATCTGAATATCGTCTCTTTTTCCGTCATCGTTATACTGCTGTTGATGTCAGTCTTGTCGTGGTATCTCATTATCACTAAAGCGTTCCAACTGGGCTTTACTTATTGGCGTTCCAGTAGAGTCTCGAAATTATTTTGGAGTTCGGAATCATTGGAACCTCTCATCACTCGTCTGAGCAAGACTAAACCGAAAGATCCTTTTTCTAATGTCGCATTACAAGGCATTAATGCAGCCATCTACTATGAAAAACGTGCCAAAAAACAATTAGCCACTATTTGTTCGCACAGCGAATTTCTCACTCGCCACATGCGTCGTGCCATCAATGAAGACACGACACGATTAAATTCGGGCTTGACTATATTGGCAACGATTGGCAGCACCGCGCCCTTTATTGGCTTGCTTGGTACCGTCTTGGGCATTTATGATGCCCTCGTCACTATCAGTGCAAAAGGAAATGCTTCTTTGGATAGCGTTGCCGCGCCAGTGGGAGAAGCTTTGATTATGACAGCTTTTGGATTAGCGGTGGCAATACCTGCCGTGTTAGGCTATAACGCTTTTGTGCGTACTGACAATGCCTTTTTAAACAAATTGGAAGGCTTTGCTCATGATCTTCATACTTGCCTGAATACCGGCGCTCGTATTGATATGAAAAACCGCGTTTATATGAAAAATAAGGTTCAACCCAACCAAACCAAGGGAGAGTTTCAAGTTCAACCCAACCAAACCAAGGAAGAGTTTGAAATGGATTTACCTAAAAAGAAGATTCAACAATTACCGACTAACAACACATCAACGGAGGAAGCAGCATAATGGCTTTTGGTGGATTTGAGGAGGATTCAACAAATAGCAAACCTTTGTCAGAAATCAACATTATCCCACTGGTGGATGTCATGCTGGTGTTGTTGATTTTGTTTATTATCACCGCGCCGCTACTCACGCCTCATGCGATTAAAATTGACGTGCCGGAAGCGTCTAGCCAACCCATTCCTGATGAACCTAACAAAATTGTGTTAGCAATTGATGACAAAGGGGCATTGTTTTGGAATGATGGGCGCATAGATGAGAAAGAATTTGCCACTCGTTTGGCAAAAGCTGCCCAAAAAAAGCCGCAACCCGAATTACATCTGCGTGCCTTTAAAAAAACGCAATATCAAAGATTAGCGGAAATTATGTCAGCCGCGCAAAACGCCGGGATTACTCGCTTAGGTTTTATTACCGAACAAGAATGACGGTACACGAGATGGAGTCCAAACTTTAGTTTGGCAGGACTAGGAGTCCAAACTTTAGTTTGGCAGGACTAGGAGTCCAAACAGGAGTCCAAACGTAAGGAAGGCAAAGTAGTGATACGCGGGCTCCTGTTATTTACCTACCTATTTTTGGCAGGTTTTTGGACTATCGATTTTGAGGGCCATAAAAGACTTTGGATGCTTTCAAATTAAGTTATGGCCTCTGTTGCGCTTACAGTTTTATACTTTTTGTAGGCGTTTTGTTGCTTAACTTAATGGCATTGAAGCGCCGGATGGTAGCGTTTTTCAGTAACAGCCCTAAACCACCCTCAAGACTATGATTATCAAAACCTTCCATGAAAAACTTTTTGCCGCAAAACCCAATTTGAGAGCCATGTTGTCATTTGAAAACCTTCAAATTTGAGGCTGGCCCCCTTTCGCTCTACTCTGGCAACTCCAAATCAATTAATATACCACATAAGGGCAACCACAAGGGATTGCCCCTACATGCCACTTCATCTTCGAGGCCCTTTTGAGGGCCATGTTGTCATTTACCAGACATAAAGTTAAGGAGAAACGATAGGGCAGATATCGCTGCGCGTCTCGGCGCAAGATTTGTCGATGATGAAAGGGGCCGATACGCTGGAGCAATATCGGCCCCTACTTCGTCAAAGCATTAATCTGGTGCTTGCTAACGCACCTTACTTACAGCTTTTCTTGCCGTCAGCAAGTTTTCTAGCCTTAACATTAGAGGCCACGACTCCAATCACGCAAGCCTTGTTACCCTCTAGCCTGACAACAAAAAGTTTAGACTTCTTACGGCCATCGTCATAAGAGCCTAGTACTCTAAAGATAAGAGCAGTGACGGATTTTCCTTTAGATCGCCACTCTATGGGCCCTGGAATCTCACGAAAACCAGGACCAAATTTGGCCCGAATATCCTTAAACAGATTAATGACAGTTTCATCTCCTTTTCTTATTTCAAGCGAGTCTCTGAGATCTTCAGAGCGAAGAAAAAGCCGGTAATTTCCTTGGCGCGGACATTCCCACTCAGACCAGTAGCCATCATGCCCCTCATCAATGAGTTGACACTCTTTTAAGCTGGTGTAATCCGAGCGATAAGTTGAGCCTTTAGCCCATGAAACCGAACTTATTGTTAATGCTAATAACAATAAGGCAAGCGAATACTTCACAGAGATTACCTCCTGATTCAAGTTAACAAGTAAGAGACGTTTAAAGCGAACAAGTAAAATACCCTTTTCGTGCCAAATTAGCAATCGCTGGATGGTAGCGTTTTTCAGTAACGGCCCTAAACCACCCTCAAGACTCTGATTATCAAAGCATTCCGTGAAAAAAGGTTTTGCCGCAAAACCCAATTTGAGGGCCATGTTGTCATTTTAAAACCTTCAAATTTGATGCTGGCCCCCTTTCGCTCTACTCTGGCAACTCCAAAAAATTAATGTCCCACATAAGGGCAACCACAAGGGATTGCCCCTACATGCCACCTTCATTGTAGGAACAATCCTTTGCACAAGCCCATTTTCTGGATAATTGAAGGATACCAAACTGGTATATTATTATTTGGGAGTTACCTTTCAATTAGTTGTCCAAAAAAGTTTGCTCCGAGGTTCAGAATTAGCCAGGTTTTAAAAACATGTCGGCATTAAAGCCTACCAAACTTGCTTGTGGTTAGCAGTGTAAAGGAGTCCAAACTTTAGTTTGGCAAGGACTAGGAATCCAAACTTTAGTTTGGCAGTGCCAAGTTAAAATTACCCGTCAATAGAACATTGACAGAGTACTATAGATTTTCAGACAATTATTTATTAGTCCCCTTTAGGGGACTTTCGCTTTCAGACAACTGCTTTAGCTGTTGGCTGTTTTGAAATTAAATTTCTGAAAATATATAGCTGCCAAACTAAAATTTGGACTCCGACTGCCAAACTAAAGTTTGGACTCCGGACTCTTGTCCAATTTATTTAAAGGAAGCATTGCATTTCCTATCCCAAACATAAAGAAACCATTTTTTAACAGAATGACACTCAGAACCTTCATATTGATTAAAAAGGCACCACTAACGCCCATTGCTGCGGGTATCATAGTAATAATAAGGCTGTTTCGCAAATTGGTCTCCAAATTGGTTGAAATATCAAATAGCCAAGTGAGATGGGAAAGGGTGCCATCCATAAAAATCACCTGAGCAATATCAGTGGCAATGGATGAGGCACCGCTTAAAGAAATGGAAACATCAGCCTTCTTCATGGCAATGACATCATTGATACCGTCTCCCACAAAACACACTGATTTGCCTTCTTTCTGCAATTGTTCGACAATTTTCGCTTTGTCTTGTGGCAGAACCTCAGAGTAGTAGCTATCCATGCCCAGTTGTTTCGCCAATTGTTGGGTGGGTTGTTTTTGATCGCCTGACACAATGGCGATATGTTTGATGCCTCGCTGACGTAAACCCGCTATCAGTTGTTTCACTTCTGGGCGTACCACACTCTGTAGCTCAATCGCCCCAACAAGATTCTGGTTGACGGCAACCATGATTATGGAATAACCTTGAAGATGAGAATGCGCCATCGCTTTCTTTATTTTTTCAGGAAGCACGATGCCTTCCATAGACATAAAGCGAGAACTACCCACTCGAATCACTTTGTTGTTAAAACTCACCATAATACCGTAACCCATTTGGTATTTGGAATCCTCTATGTCTGGCAAGATCAATTTAAACTCTTCGGCCTTTTTAAGAATCGCTTTGGCAAGAGGATGCGCCACTTTACGCTCGGCTGCTGCCGCATAAATTAAGATGTCATTTTCGTCATAGTCACCACAACTAATGATGCGCCCAACTTCAGGCTGTTCCATTGTCAACGTCCCCGTTTTATCGAAGAGGAAGGTATCCACCTGAGTCAAATTTTCAAGGGCGCGTCCTTCTTTGACGAGAATACCCTTTTGATAGGCTAAGTTAAGATGGTTAAGTGTGCCTAGTGGTGCGAGGATTCTAATACGGTATCCAAAAGTACTTGAGAGGACGACTAAGGTACTATAAGAGCCCAATAGGCCTAATGTCAATGCGGACAAACCTAGAAAGGGCAGAGCCGCTTGATCGGCCCATTTTTCTCCCAGCGATTGTAGATGAGTTTTACTGTTGATAGAGTGATTCAAAATTTGGAGTACTTTAGAGAAGATAGTATCATTCCCGGCTTTTTCAACTTTAATAGAGATTTTACCGGTAATGATTACCGTAGAAGCAAACACTTGTTCACCAACCACTTTTTCCGCCGGCTGAGATTCACCGGTTAAGGCATGTTGATCAATCATCGCTATGCCCTGTGTGATAATGCCATCAATCGGAATAACTTCTCCAGTATTCACGACAACAATATCATTGACTTGAAGTTCTTCAATTGCAACTTCAATTTCAACATTATCTTTTAAAACCCATGCATTACTCTTGATATATTCCCCATCATGATTATTGGGATTAATCAATACAATGGTATCCGGCTTTTCCTTTTTAACAAGCTGAATATAGTGATCAACGTTTAAAACGAAATTGTCCGTTGAATCAAGCTTATTATAGATAACTTCTATCCCATCTTTTACAAATTCATAATAGGGCGAAAAAGTTGGAATGTTGACGACGATTTTTTCTGCGGTGAAATTGTGT
The DNA here is from genome assembly GCA_002085445.1 of Candidatus Parabeggiatoa sp. nov. 2. Lineage (GTDB taxonomy): Bacteria > Pseudomonadota > Gammaproteobacteria > Beggiatoales > Beggiatoaceae > Parabeggiatoa. The sequence continues at coordinate 2,876 of NBMI01000083.1, read as the reverse complement.
ATGACTGCTTGAATAATTTCTGTTGCGCCGTTACCAACAAAAATATTTTTTGGGGACACATTGAGATGTTTTGATAAAACCCCAGCAATCGTTTTATTTTGAGAAGGATAATACTCTAAAACTCCCTTTATTTTACCGGTGTCAATTAATTCTTCCGTGAAATACTGAAAAAATAACTCGGTGGCATAAGGATTAGACAAAAAGCAAGCATCAACTGTTATGTTCAGTTGTGGCAATTTTTCGGCTATTGTATAAATGCTTAGAGAATGTGAACCGGCTTCTTCTTTGAGACGTTTTATCTGTTGTGCAATATTTTTTTCTTGGTTTGTGAAAGATATAATCTTTTTTACCATAACAACTCTGTGGATGAATATTCTTGCAGTTCGTAGATCGTCGGTTATTTTTATGAAATTGGAGTCCAAACTTTAGTTTGGCAGTTTTCAGTGATCAGGAGTCCAAACTTTAGTTTGGCAGGACTAGGAGTCCAAACTTTAGTTTGGCAGTGCCAAGTTAAAATTACCCGTCAATAGAACATTGACAGAGTACTATAGATTTTAAGATAATTATTTAGGCAACTCACAAAAATTAATATACCAACAACACTCCCCTATTTCCTCCCAAGATGGAATAAAACTCTTCTTGGGGAATTTAAAATCTATAGCTGCCAAACTAAAGTTTGGACTCCTGTCGCCAAACTCAAGTTGGCCGACTCGTGGTGCCAAACTTAATGCCATTGGCGTATCCACCCGAATTTTTTTTTCACCCTGCCAAACTAAAGCCTTCCATGAAAAACTTTTTTGCCGCAAAACCCAATTTGAGGGCCATGTTGTCATTTGAAAACCTTCAAATTTGATGCTGGCCCCCTTTCGCTCTGCTCTGGCAACTCCAAAAAATTAATGTCCCACATAAGGGCAACCACAAGGGATTGCCCCTACATGCCACCTTCATTGTAGGAACAATCTTTGCAGAAGCCCATTTTCTGGATAATTGAAGGATACCAAACTGGTATATTATTATTTGGGAGTTACCTTTCAATAGACATCTTTCCTAAATAGCGGATAGAATGAAATTGTGCTAGTTTTTCGAGGCAAACATAAAAACGACGGTTTGACATGGCGATTAGTTGCTGCTCTTGTCAACTTAAGGTGTCGCTCCATTTAGGAAAGATGTCTAATTAGTTGTCCAAAAAAGTTTGCTCCGAGGTTCAGAATTAGCTTTCCATGAAAAACTTTTTTGCCGCAAAACCCAATTTGAGGGCCATGTTGTCATTTGAAAACCTTCAAATTTGATGCTGGCCCCCTTTCGCTCTACTCTCAAGTAGCTGTCCTTTGCTCCGAGGTTCAGAATTAGCCGTGTTTTAAAAACCTGCCGGCATTAAAGCTTGGCAGTGATCAGTGTAAAGGAGTCCAAACTTTAGTTTGGGAAGCTGGAGTCCAAACTTTAGTTTGGCAGTGCCAAGTTAAAATTACCCGTCAATAGAACATTGACAGAGTACGATATATTTTCAGACAAACAATTATTTATTAGTCCCCTTTAGGGGACTTTCGCTTTCAGTTGGCTGTTTTGAAATTAAATTTCTGAAAATCTCTAGCTGCCAAACTAAAATTTGGACTCCGACTGCCAAACTAAAGTTTGGACTCCTGCCAAACTAAAGTTTGGACTCCTGATACCCTTTACTTGCCTAATCCGAACACGTTAGAAAGGGTGTTGACATAGTTGAAGTAGCCGGTAATAGCTACCGCTTCAACCAGTTGCGTATCGCTATAGCCAAGCGCCTTGATTCTATCAAGATCACTCTTGAGCATTTTGTAGTTGTCTTTTTTGGAAGCCCGTATGCAGAATTTCAGCAACTCTTTTTCGGCGTCGCTGCAATTGATGCTCTCTACTCCCTCAAGCGCCTCCTTAACTTGCTCTTCGCTCATGCCGAGCATCTTGGCAATGTTTTTATGCACATCGACGCACATCGTGCAGTTATTCTCAATAGAGATCAACAACGCGATTCGTTCCTTCGTCGTGTATGGCAATTCCGTTTTTTTTATCAGGTAGCTTTGAACCATCCCATCCGTGGCAAAATAGATATCTTCACGAATCGCCAAGAGTTCAAAAATCTCGCCCAGTTTCCCCGTTCTTTCCAGGATGGGCCGTGCCCGCGCCTGAATATTTGGGGACATTTCATCAAATGTAGGTAAGTTAATATATGCCATAATAGCCTTGTTGGTGGTTGATAATGTGAACAGGTAATTCTTTACAATGCTGCCATAAGTCATGCCTCACCTTATCATGCGCGAGACATTAGGAGCATCCACAGACACGACTGTTATTTTAACCTTTTAACCAGAGGTTCATCAACAGAAAGTGGTATTTTGTCTTAGCATCTATCCGTTTTTAAAATAAGTACAACGACACTTAGGCTCAACGAATTTTATCAATCGTGTCGTTGAGTGAATCTGTTGTATTGTCGATAGATAATACATGGTTGAATAAATTGATTGTACCTTGAAACTTAAATAAACTGACAAATAAATTCGTTTATCCGCGTAATTCGTTGTACTTAATAATAAGTACAACGACACTTAGACTCAACGAATTTTATCCCGCGTAATTCGTTGTACTTAATCTTAGCATCTATCCGTTTTTCAAATAAGTACAACGACACTTAGGCTCAACGAATTTTATCAATCGTGTCGTTGAGTGAATCTGTTGTATTATCGATAGATAATACATGGTTGAATAAATTGATTGTACCTTGAAACTTAAATAAACTGACAAATCAATTCGTTTATCCGCGTAATTCGTTGTACTTAATCTTAGCATCTATCCGTTTTTCAAATAAGTACAACGACACTTAGGCTCAACGAATTTTATCAATCGTGTCG
>NBMI01000322.1 GCA_002085445.1 Candidatus Parabeggiatoa sp. nov. 2 | reverse complement strand
TAGGCCGTGAACGACCTTATGAAAAGCCGCGTATTTTGGTATTAACCCTACTAAAAATACACGTTTTTTTTATAACGACTACGAGTTGAAATAATAATATAGCCGCTATTATTGAAAAATAGTTTATTTAATGTTTATAAAACAGTCACTTATATTTTAATCGCACACATAAAAAATTTCAGAGCGCTGGTATCCCTATAAACTGCAACCCGCCAAAATTTTATTTTAATATTATCGTGAGTATTGCTTATTAATAGCAACCGTCTCTGATTATGAATAATTATTGCGTTTAATGACTGATAGGACGTGGTACTGTGCCGTTTATATTTTTAGCTTTACTCCAAAAAATTGAGGGCAAAACCTCGAAGACTTACAAGAATTTATAAGATTCAATTTAACCCTTAATTCGCATAAATAGGAGTCCAATATGGAAAATGATGTCATCGATAAATCGATGAGTCCTCCCCAAATATAGACTCAGTTCTCAATTACCAATTAGCCAATCAAAAGCCCAAGTTATGACGGTGTAAAAGTTTGGACGACTGCCAAACCTGCCAAACTAAAGTTTGGACTCCTGATCACTGTTTAATGATTTCCGAAAACTTAATTTCAACGCACCTGTCGTACATGAATCAACACATATCGCACAATTAGTGCAGGTTTTACCTATCCGCCCATGTAATGGCGCTTCACCCATTGGGCAAACTTCCACGCACTTACCACAACCAACGCAACTGTCTGGATTTCTTCTGACTTTCAGAGAGCGACTGTGCGAACAAACGCCGTATAATGCACCCACTGGACACAGATACTTGCACCATCCCCGTCTGGCAATCGAAATTTCCGCAATCAATATGATGGCAAGAACGATTATCTCACCGCCGATTTTGTGCAAGTAGGTACCATTAATAAAAAGTCGGCATATTGCGCCGATAGGACAAATATAGCAGATAACCGGAATGCCGGTAATAAAAGCCGCAAACAGACTTCCGCCGAGGAAATATAACAGGATTTTCCGGCCTCTCCGATACCGCTTGGGTGAATCGGGCTGGCAGCCTTTGTTTCTTCCTAAAACGTTTCTGATTTTGTCCCCCATTTCCGAGAAGACATGTTGAACACATATCCAACTGCAAAAAATCCGCCCAAATACAAAGGCTAGAACAACAAAAAAGGAAGCCGACAACAGGAGCAACAGATCAACATGCCTTGTCGTCAAAAAAGTCTGAATTGCCCCAACGGGACAAGTAATGATATTGATCGTCATGGTGCCGATGGAACACAGTGTTCCCTGAACGACATCGATCTTGAGCAGATTCAGAAACGGGATAGCTATCATCAATAACAAAACGGTAGCCTGTATCGCTCGACGGTAGGGTTGATAGTGATGTCTGTTTTTATTGAGTTTCATCTTCATTTCCTGCCAGTTTTTAAGCTGATGGATCGCGGTTGAGTTGGACAAATGTAAAAACACACGCCACAACCAACGCAACCCTCATTGATGATGACTGGGCTTAAATCTTCATCTAGGGTGATCGCTTTCCCTTTGAGGGGGCAATGCCGGTAGCAGAGATTGCATATCGTCTCTTGATAGGAGAGACAAGTTGTTTCTATAATACCGGCTATACCCATACCGGCCTTTTCTTTTGTGACAGGCTTAAGAGCGCCAGTTGGACAAACCTCTGGGCACTTCATGCAGAGATAACAGGGTTTTTTGAGCGGATCGATGAGCGGAGTGCCATAGAGACTCCACTGAGAATAAGGCGCGAGAAAAATAGACTGGTAGGGACACACTTCCATACACCGGCCGCATTTGATACAAGCCGCCAAAAGTCCGCTCTCATCTCTTGCGCCCGGAGGACGCAGGTGAATGGAGAACGTCGTCTTAAACAGGTTTTGAATAAACTCGAACATTAGTTAATCCTGTGGAAACACCTTCCTTTTAAAAACTACTATAGACGTTCAGAAAAAGAATTTAAAAAAAGCCAATAGTAAATAAATAGACCGGACGAAATCTAGGGCTATTCACTTTGAAAATAATTATCTGAAAATCTATAGGAGTGTGTATAGTAGAAACTTCCTAAGTTCGCTCAATCTTGACGGCACAAGCCTTGTATTCTGGCTGTTGGGAAAATTCATCGAAGGCGCGGTTAGTCAGAGAATTGATGGCCTTATCCTTTCCTGCAAGGTAAGCAAAATGATAGGGAAGAAAGACAGTACCTGCCATAACGCTGTCAGTGACTTTTGCCCTTACCGTAACCGTTCCCCTTTTTGATGAGACTTTGACCATCTCACCGTCCCACAGTCGGTATTTTCTCGCATCTGACGGGTTGATTTCGGCAAAGGCTTCTGAAACGGCACGGTTCAAAGCAGGTACCTTGCTCGTCCTCGTTCTTGAATGATATTGTCCGAAAACAAGGCCAGTCATGAGAAGGATCGGGTAGTTTTTATCAGGAACTTCTGCGGCTTCCTGATGTTCATGAAGATTCAGTCTTAATTTGCCTTTAGGAAATTTCTTGTCGAGGAATCTTCGCTTTGTTCCTTGATGATCGAGGGCCGGTACCGGCCATTGAATGCCTTTATCTATTCTCAGGCGGTTGTAAGTAATTCCACTGATATCGCAAGGCCTTCCTTGACAGCAGCGTTTGTACTCCTCGAATATCTCTTCTGTGTTGTTATAGGGAAACTGTTGACTAAAGCCCATTTTCTTGGCAACGTCCATCACTATCTCAAGATCAGGCTTAGCCTCGCCCGGCGGCATCACGGCCTGTTCAACCAGATTAAGGCCTCTTTCCGAGTTCGTCAGAATACCGGCCTTTTCTGACCATTGGGCCCCCGGCAGAATCAGATGGGCGTATTTCGAGGTTTCAGTCGGATGATAGCAGTCTTGGACAACGAGGAATTCAGTCTTGCTAAGTACCTTCCTAACCCAATTGGAATCGGGAAAGGTGGCGGCTGGATTCGAGTGGATGATCCACAGGGCCTTGATCTGACCTTTATCAATCCCTTCCAGAATGGCCGGCAGCGTTTTTCCGTTGGCCGAATCCATTCGGTTTGGATCAACACCCCATATCTTGGCAATCTCATCTCTCGCCTTGTCATCGGTGACTTTTCGGAAGCCCGGCAACAGGTGTGGCAATCCGCCAACCTCTCGCAAACCCATGGCACCTGTTTGACCGGTAATCGCCATCGGCCCAGCACCAGGCTTGCCGATATTACCGGTTATAAACACAATATTAAGAAGCGAAGTGACTTTTCGGGTGCCAATGTTGCTCTGATTGAGTCCCTGCCCCCATAAAAACAGCCCCGCCTTTGCTCTTCCGATATCTCTTGCCGTCTCAACAATCTCAGTCACTGAAAGACCGGTGGCTTCCGAAGCCATGGCGGCAGTAAATTTCTTCACATGCTGCTTGAAAGCATCGTAATTTTCCGTCAACTGCCTCGCTTCGCGTTCGTTGATGAGTTTTTCCTGTATCAGGATATTTGCCAGCGTGTTGTGGAGAATAACATCGGTGCCCGGTTTGATTCTGAGGTGCCGATCAGCAAAGTCCGCTGTGTTGGTGTTCCTTGGATCGACCACGATCAATTTGGTATTGTTTCTATATTTCGCCTTTATAATCCGTCTAAAAAAGACCGGTTTCGACGAATAGACATTATACCCAGTCATAAAAAACAGATCGGCCTTCTCCACGTCATCATACGCACATGGGGGCGCATCCGCACCAAATGCCTTCACCAACCCCACAACGCCGCTGGCCCAACACAACCGGGCACTTGATTCAAGGTTGTTTGTACCCAAGCATCCTTTGACGAATTTGTTGTATATATAGTACTCCTCGTTATATTCAGAGGCACTGATATACATGGCAACGGAGTTGGGCCCGTACCTATCTATCGTTTGTTTCAACTGATTGGCTACCCTATCGGTCGCTTCGTTCCATCCGATTCTGTTGAAACGCTCGCCACGCCTTGTCATCGGATATAATGCCCGATCGTTGGTGTAGAGTATATCGACCAGATTTTTACCGAGAATGCAAAGCCGGCCTTTGTTGACGGGGTGGTCTTTCATCCCTTTGACAGCAACCACTTTGCCGCTGGCAACGCCTACCTCCACTCCGCACCCCACGCCACAGTATGGGCAAACCGACAAGAACCACTTTTCTGGCTTTGAAGCACCCTTAGCGAAGGCCGCTTTGAAGGTTCCTGAATTTGGGTCAATACCGACTAGGGTCAATGCAACCCCGGCAGCAGTGGTACCCTTTATAAAGCGACGCCTCGACATTTTTCGGGAATCAATGTTCCCTTTCCAATCTTCTTCAGACATGACGGTTACCTATGGTTAAATAAATGCTTGACTGTGCCTTGAACTGAACCTGTGACGATCCTCATAAACATTTACCCCGAAGGAGGAAATTAACAATTAATTATTAATTATGGCCCCAACCCCGAAGGGGCCTCCAGTTAAGAGCAACTGGTGGAACCTGGGGTAAATGCATTATAAATACGCCAACCCCGAAGGGGTTGAATGTGAATAGCCCCAGGTGAAACCTGGGGGACAAACGGGGGGCCACAACCCCGAAGGGGTTGAATGTGAATAGCCCCAGGTTCCACCTCAATAACAATGACTTACGACCCCACCCCTCGATAAAAATCTGGCACGACGGGGCGTTTTTTAATAAAAATATAGCAAAATCAAAGAGTTCCTTAACTTAATGGCATTGAGGTTCCACCTGGGGTAAATGCATTATAAATACGCCAACCCCGAAGGGGTTGAATGTGAATAGCCCCAGGTGAAACCTGGGGGGACAAACGGGGGGCCACAACCCCGAAGGGGTTGAATGTGAATAGCCCCAGGTTCCACATCAATGCCATTAAGTTAAGCAACAAAACACCTACAAAAAGTATCAATAATGAAGCGCGACAGAGGGCCCCTTACTAATGATTAATGATTAATGATTAATAATTAATTTTTAATTATTAATTTATGGCCCTCAAACAAGATAGTCCAAAAACCTGCAAAAATTAGGTAGATAACAGGGGCCCGCGTATCACTACTCTGCCAAACTAAAGTTTGGACGCCTGCCAAACTAAAGTTTGGACTCCTGCCAAACTAAAGTTTGGACTCCGTTGGTTTATTGGCGCGGTTCTCAATGAGGTTTTCTACTACGCTCGGATCTGCCAAGGTGGAGGTGTCTCCTAAATGATTGATCTCGTTGGCTGCAATCTTACGCAAAATGCGGCGCATGATTTTGCCTGAGCGGGTTTTGGGCAGGCCGGGAGCCCATTGAATCACATCCGGTGAGGCTATCGGGCCAATTTCGGTGCGGACTTGTTTTACCAAGTCTTTGCGTAGTTCTTCACTCGGTTGTTTGTCAGCCATCAAGGTGACGTAGGCATAAATACCTTGGCCTTTGATGTCATGGGGATAGCCTACCACGGCCGCTTCTGCAACCGCTTCATGCAATACCAGCGCACTTTCGACTTCGGCCGTGCCCATGCGGTGTCCAGAGACGTTGATCACGTCATCAACACGGCCCGTTATCCAGTAATAGCCATCTTCGTCGCGGCGTGCGCCGTCTCCGGTGAAGTAGTTGCCCGGATAGCTTTTAAAATAGGTGTCGATAAAGCGTTGGTGATCGCCAAAGACGGTTCGCATTTGACCCGGCCAAGGCCGAGTGATAATCAAGTTGCCTTGGGTAGCGCCGGAAAGCACTTCGCCTTCATTGCTCACTATGGCCGGAACGACGCCAAAAAATGGCCGCGTGGCGGAGCCGGGTTTGAGTTTGGTGGCACCGGGGAGCGGAGTGATGAGAATGCCGCCGGTTTCGGTTTGCCACCATGTATCAACAATGGGGCTACGCCCTTCGCCAACAACGTGATAATACCATTCCCAGGCTTCGGGATTAATCGGCTCACCGACGGTGCCTAACAGGCGTAAGCTTTTGCGACTGGTGGCTTTGACAGGATCATTTCCTTTACTCATTAAGGCGCGAAGGGCGGTGGGCGCGGTGTAGAAGATGTTGATTTGGTGTTTGTCTACCACTTGCCAGAAGCGGCTGGCATCGGGATAGGTGGGAACGCCTTCAAACATCACAGTTGTTGCGCCGTTGGCAAGTGGCCCATAGATTATATAAGAATGGCCGGTAACCCAACCAACGTCGGCCGTACACCAATAAATGTCACCGTCGTGGTAGTCGAAAATGTATTTGTGAGTCATGGCGGTGTAAAGCAGGTAGCCACCCGTCGTATGCAATACGCCTTTGGGTTTACCGGTAGAACCGGAGGTATAAAGAATAAATAACGGGTCTTCCGCATCCATTTCTTCGGGTGGGCAGTCGGCCGAGACTTTTTCGGTTTCTTCGTGATACCAGATATCTTGGCCACCTTTCCATGCGATTGGGTTGCCAGTATTTTTAACCACAATAACAGTATGAACAGTTGGACAATCGGTGAGGGCCTTGTCCACATTGGCTTTGAGGGGCACGGCGCGTCCACCCCGCTTGCCTTCGTCGGCCGTGATCACGACTTCGCAACCAGAATCGAGGATGCGATCTTTCAAGGCTTCAGGTGAAAAACCACCAAAGACGACAGAATGTATCGCGCCAATGCGAGCGCAAGCCAGCATAGCAGCGGCCGCTTCTGGAATCATCGGCAAGTAGATGCAGACGCGATCACCTTTTTTAACGCCACGCGCTTTAAGGACGTTGGCAAGACGGCCCACTTTTTCGTGTAATTCACGATAAGTGATTTTCTGGTCAACTTCGGGATCGTCGCCTTCCCATAAGATAGCTACTTGATCGCCTCGCGTGTCCATATGACGATCTACACAATTGTAGGACACATTGAGTTTGGCACCTTCAAACCAGCGAATTTTGCCCTCATGGTAATCCCAGTCTTGGACTTTGTCCCAGTCTTTAAACCAAGTGACAAATTCCTTGGCTTGCTCGGCCCAAAAACCGTCTGGATCAGATACCGAACGAGCATACATTTCTTGATATTTATCATCGGAAAGATGCGCTCTGGCGGCCGCGTCGGGTAAAACGTCGTAGACTTTGACATCAGACATGTTTTATGCTGCTCCTTTGTTGTATCAGTTATCAGTTATCAAGGCGAATATCTCGCGATTAATGAAAAATGAAAAATGAACCTCAAAAAGGCTTCAACCCTGAAGGGGGGGGAATTAATAATTAATGATTAACAATTAATGATTAATTATTAATTAGGACTCCTGCCAAACCTGCCAAACTAAAGTTTGGACTCCTGACAGTGAATCAGTAGTTTGTCTTTCGATTGTAGCGGTGCCGTAAATTCTAAAATATCTTGGATTTTTTCAGGCGTTGCAATTTTATCTTTAAAAAATGCTGAAAATTCACTGGGGTTGATATCGTAGATGTAGTAACGCCGCTGTAACGCGTCTGGGCTTGCTAACGGAATTTTTATAAGTTTGCCTGTATCAGGATTCAGTAAGCTGATAGTGTGCGTTGCCCAGTGTTGTGATAATTGTAATGCTATTTTTAGATTTGATATTTTTAATTCAAACATAATTGTCAGAGCAGGAAGTTTGGCAGGACTCCAAACATTGTATTAGCCTAGTACTTTGTCAGTTTTCTTTTGTAGGTAGGATGAGGAGTCCAAACTTTAGTTTGGATCGGCCAAGATAAATCTTGGACTCCTGTTACCCGACAAAATTGACAGTGTACTATAGTTTTTCAGATAAATATTTTCAAAAACATCCGATGTTTGCTAAACATCGGATGTTTATCCTTTGCCAAATTACCAATTACCAATCACCAATTAACGTGAGTTCGACTTTAAATTTCAGTGAGTTATAGATTTATTAATTATATCAAAGAGTTATTTATAATGACTTTTGGATCAATCCGTTAAAAAATATTGACTGGCTCATTTCACTCTATGGCCCACAATTTTCGGTTATTGACGTATTAATATTAAGGGTTTAATAGTCAAAAAAGTTTGTTTTATCAATTA
>NBMI01000082.1 GCA_002085445.1 Candidatus Parabeggiatoa sp. nov. 2 | reverse complement strand
AGGTTTCACCTGGGGCTATTCATATTCAACCCCTACGGGGTTGCACTTTATTTGCCCAAGAAATCCGATTTTTTTTGAAAAATAGGATTTCTAAAACCGTGTTTTTGCAAAAATAGGATTTATGGGTGGTACGGGAATTTATGCTTTCCTGCACTGCGCGTGAGGCGATAAATCGCCTACTACAAACGAACGGTAAAGTTATTCCTCATTTTCATACCATTCCTCATGCGGTGATTGCCTATGACAGGCGATACATTGCGTATAGCTCCAAGAGTTGCCACATTTCTGGTTCGGACAATGGGCATGAGTCTTAAAAGTATCAAAGGCGGCAAAACACTTCTCACATCCCCAGTACGGTTTGCCGTCTGGCTGCCAGCCGCAAAGAGGACACCGTATCCGCCGTTGCTTTTTCTTAGTATTTTCTTTAGATTCTACATCAGACGGAATAACTTTTCCGTTCTTAACGGTGCCAACAAACGCCAAGCTTAACACTTGGGCTAACAACGTCCACATTTTCATTTTCAATTCTCTTAAAATAAAAGACTTGGAACTGAACTATCGGCTTTGGCAAGCTTTCCTTTCCACCGCTTCCACTAAAGCTATTCATATTCAACCCCTTCGGATTGGCACTTTTACCAAAACCCACAGGTTTCACCTGTGGCTATTCACACCTTCGGGGTTGGCACTTTTACCAAAACCCACAGGTTCCACTAAAGCTATTCACACAGTTCGGGCTAACAATTTATTTGTTTCCCAAAACATTCTGGTGTGCAAAGAGTTAGCCCACCCTACTTAGTTGATTGTTTGACCATATAAGTTAATATTCCAACAATATTCTTCGGATTTTTAATATAATAATCTTCAATATCAATATAAGCGGTATTCGCCTCTAATTTTAGAAATTTCCAAGCATGTCCAGTCGTAACCGCACCATAGATACATGAAATGGCTTTATTTTCTCGTTCATTATAAATCGAGGCGGCTATCATTTCTGCAATACATTGCCCCAACCCCTTAACAATTTTTTCATTTTTAGCTTCTACTACTGTAATAACCGGTGCCTCTAAAAAGAATTGTTCAGAAGATTGACTAATGATAAAGTCACAAAATCCATTTAAGCCTTTTTCTTTATCTACCGTAAAATCTATACCTGAAAAAAAGCTAATCTGTAATTGCTTTTTAAGTTCTAAAAATAGATTGACTATAATTAATTCAGAACAGGCTTTTTCGGTACTAATTGCCAATGCGATGGGAATATTTTGTTTTAAAATAGCCGATAAAAAGTCGCTGATTTCCACTTCTTCAATATTGGAAAACAAGTCTTTATTTTCGACTATCTCTAACTTAAATTCAGACTTAACTTTTTTTAAATCGAAATCACTGTATGACATAACACGTTTTCTATTAATTTCAGAACCTATTATTAAAGACGCGCCAACCCTTTCGGGGTTGAATGTGAATAGCCACAGGTGCAACCTGTGGAAAAGGTGTCGGAGACGTGCCAACCCCGAAGGGGTTGAATGTGAATAGCCACAGGTTACACTAAAGGAAAAAAACGAACACACCAAAACAACCCCGAAGGGGTGTGAATAGCAAGTATACACTCGAAAAGGTGCAATAGATTACACCATTTTAGAACCGTCCAAAGCTAAAGCTTTAGACTCCATGAACTTTGTCTCCATGAGCTTTGGACTCCTTATTTTGTCCAAAGCTGAAGCTTTGGACTCCATGAGCTTTGGACTCCAGGAATTTTGTCCAAAGCTAATGCTTTGGATTCCTTGTCCAAAACACGATACTGTAGGCGGCTTGATTAGCTTGCCTAGAAAATTGCGTTTCTGGGTTTTCTACTATTTTCCGGCCTAATACACGGTCATCATCATGGATAACCAGCACTTTATTCTTGCTTAATACCGTGATTCCTTCTGATTTATGGGCAAATAATAAAGGAGTACCATCCTCCTTTATTTCAAAAGTGGGTGCTTTCCCGCTCTTCAAGTCAGCAATGGGAAGTGTCCAGAGATACCCGCCCAAACCTTCGTCGGTTTCCGATTCTTCAAAACAGGTAAGCAAGTAAAGCCTATCAGAGTGCTTATCGTATTCAAGACTGGATAGGGCAACGGTTTGTTGATTGAATGCTTTGCTCACATCATAACTGTAAATCAACTTAAAATCATCTGCCAACACCAGCACGTTACCATTCCTGATTTGATAAGAAACGGAAATAATTTTCGCCGCATACTCAAACTCTTTGTAATTGGCCCCCAACTCGCGTATCCCAAATAACAATTTATTGCCGGGGATGGCAGCGAGTCCTTCAACCTTAAAATAAGGTACACCGTTAGGAAATTGTTCCGACTTCAAGGCAAGAGAAATCTTTTCGCGCAGCGAGACAGAACTCGTTACCCCGTTAGTGGTAGTCGGTGATGCAACCGTCACCGTATCTGGACTTCCAACCTTCCACAAGAGCAAGGTATTGTAACCATCCCACTTAACGGAACCACTTTTTACCCGATCAAAACCGGTGGTTGCTATGACATACAAACCATCCGGGGTTACTGTAAAGTCTTCATACTTTATAGCGGCCAGAAAGGAGGGTGCTGTCAAGTAACTGAGCGGCTCAATAGATAACCCGCTATCGGTAGGCAATCCATTATCGGTATATTTGATGGCGAAAACGGCCGAATGGCCTTTTTTAGGGATGGGTTTATCACTGCCGAAAATCAGGTAGGCACCTTGATATGCGACGGCCGAAGTTTCACAATAGACAGGTTTTCCTTTAGAGGTCGTTAAACCGTCTGCAAAACAATTTATGACGCCTCTTTCAATAATGCTTGCTTTTCCCCTGATTTGTCCATCTGTGTTGTTATCGCTACCGCAAGCGCCTAAGAAGATGAGTGAAATGACAGACAGAATGAGGAAAGTAAATATTTTGTGGCGATTTAACATTATTTTATGAAAGTCCATCGTTTTAATCAGTGATAAGTTTAAGTTATCACTGATCAAGAGTCTAAACTTGAGTTTGGCAGTCGTCCGTTTGACAGTCCTCCAAACTAACGTTTGGCAGTCGTCCGTTTGACAGGACTTTATGGGCACTTCCAAGATAAATCTTGGACTCCTGTACCCGTCAATAGAACATTGACAAAGTACTAGGCTGAAAACTAAAGTACCCTCAAGGGTACTGGTGAAATTTACCTTCCAAACCTTTAGGTTTGAACGGATTTATCAGTATATCTCCAAAGCTAAAGCTTTGGACGGAACCGTTAAATATGAGTATGCAACTGTTGCATCGCCTTATTAACCTCCCCCGCCACTATCAGCGGCATCACTTCCAAAGCGGCACTCATAGCCGCTTCAATCTCCGCATGCTCGTCGCGGGTGGGGGCATTCAGCACATAACCAATTACGTCGTCTCTATGTCCCGGATGGCCGATGCCAAACCGCAACCGCAAAAATTGCTTGCTACCGAGATGAGAAATAATATCTTTTAAGCCATTATGCTTGCAATCGCCACCCCCTTTTTTAAGGCGAACTGTCCCCGGCGGAAAATCAAGATCATCGTGAATGACCAAAATCTGCTCAACGGGAATTTTATAATAGTTTGCCAATGCCGCGACGGATTGTCCGCTGCGATTCATAAAAGTGTTAGGTTTGAGCAACCAACAAATCCCCCCTGGGGGGATTTCGACGCGACAGACTTCACCAGAAAATTTCGCCTCAGTGCGAAATGATTCGTGAGCCTGTCCGGCAATTTGATCCACTAACCAAAAGCCAACATTATGACGAGTAACAGCATAACGGGGGCCAGGATTGCCCAGCCCCACTATGAGCGCAATAGACACGCTTATTACCTACCTATTCTTCTTGTTGTTTTTCGCCTTCAGCAGCGCCTTCTTCACCACTTTCTTCTTCGGCTTTGGCACCACGCAATAAATGTACCGAAACGATGGGCAGATTACGCTCAGTATCCTTATGTGCCAGAGCAACTAATTCCACACCCTCAGAGAGTACCAAATCAAATAAGTGTACAATTTCATTGAGTTTGATGTTGGTCAAATCGACTTCAATATATTCCGGCAAGTCTTTGGGCAAACAACGTATTTCAACCTCAGCCGTATGGTGCGACACAGTGCCGCCGCTTTGTTTTACCCCTACACATTGCTCTTCATTGGTAAAATGTAAAGGTACACGCCTATGTAGTTTTTCAGTCTCACTGACGCGCTGAAAATCCATATGCATTACCGCAGGGCGACTGGGATGACGTTGTAAATCTTTGAGTACCACTTTTTCGGGTTGATTATCAATATTGACAGTCAATATCCGCGAATAAAACCCTTCAAGCTCCAAACGCTTAAGCAAATCATCATGGGAGAGAGTTAATGGTACTGGCTCTTTTTTGACACCATATATGATGGCAGGCACAAATCCTTTGCGACGTAGGCGACGGATCGCACCTTTACCGAATTCAGATCGCCGTTGGGCATTGATTTCAAAAGAAAGCATTATTATTGACTCTCCTTTTCAGTTATCAGTTATCAGTTATCAGTTATTCGTTATCAGTTATCAGTTACAGACGGCACGGATTTTCAGAAAATAACTGGGTAAACAAAAGACATAACGAGCGGTAATAGTCGCTAAAGCGACGACTACAAACCAGCGACGACTACAAACCAGCGACTACTACAAACCAGCGACTACTACAAACCGTCACCAAAAATATTTATGCGTACCTACTTAACTATCTGAATATCTATAGTACTCTGTCAATGTTCTATTGACGGGAACCGGAGTCGGCCAGTTTGATACTTGACACAGCTAAAAAAATCCTAACGGTTTGCAGTATAACTTGGAGAGCCAAACGACTTCTTTCAGGCGTATTTCACCTGTCAAAACAATATTGACAGAATACGAGATTTTGATTATAGCCTTGGTGGAAAAACTTGGAGTACCAAGCGAGTCGTTGATGGAGTTGATTAAGGCAGATTTGAAGTGGTATTTGTTGGTTGGGAACTTTTTTATTTCATCACTGATCAGTGATAAATCAATGATCAGTGATAAATCAGTGATCATTGAACACAGATCACAGATCACATATCACAGATTTTATTCCATAAACAAGGAACTCACCGATTCTTCTTCACTAATGCGGCGCATGGTTTCGGCCAACATTTCGGCAATACTCAATTGACGAATGCGTGAACATGCGGTAGCATTTTCCTTTAAAGGAATCGTATCAGTCACCACCAATTCATCCAGTGCTGAGGCTTCGATATTTTTCACAGCATTGCCTGATAACACCGGATGTGTACAGTATGCAACCACTTTGGCAGCGCCATGTTCTTTAAGGGCACCCGCCGCTTTGCACAAAGTGCCCGCCGTATCAACCAAATCGTCAATGATAATACAAGTACGGTTTTCGACATCGCCGATGATGTTCATCACTTCAGACTCGTTTGCACGAGGACGACGTTTGTCAATAATGGCTAAATCCGCATCACCGAGCTGTTTAGCCGAGGCTCTTGCACGAACAACGCCCCCAACGTCAGGCGAGACAACCATTAAATTGGGATATTCATGTCGCCAAATATCGCCCAATAAAATGGGTGAGGCATAAACATTATCAACCGGTAAATCAAAAAAACCTTGAATTTGGTCGGCATGTAAATCCACAGTGAGTACACGATCGGTGCCGACAGTGGTGATCATATTGGCAATGACTTTGGCGGTGATAGGAACACGGGCGGAGCGAGGGCGGCGATCTTGACGGGAATAACCAAAGTAAGGAATTACGGTTGTGACACGGCCAGCCGAGGCTCGCCGCACTGCGTCTACTAACACGAGTAATTCCATTAAATGATCATTGGTAGGCGTACTGGTAGGTTGGATGATAAACACATCTTTACCGCGAACATTTTCGTGGATTTCTACCAAAATTTCGTGATCACTAAAATGATCAACGACGGCTTTGCCCAAGGGTAAATTCAGATGGCCCACCACGGCTTTTGCTAAAACCGGATTGGCATTACCCGTAAATATCATCATTCGGCTAGACACACCGAAACTCCCACGGGTTTTTTTGGTGAAGGAAAAGTGAGGAAAAGTGGCTGGGGTGCCAGGATTCGAACCTGGGAATGCCGGGATCAAAACCCGGTGCCTTGCCACTTGGCTACACCCCAATAATTGATTGAGTTGCCCCTCACCCTTAGCGAAGGGTGAGAATAAACATATTATACACTATTCTATGCGTTTGTGAACAAGCTGAGGGCCGGGGAAAGATTTTTACCCGCTGCCACAAAGCCACGCCATTCACCCGGCAATTGCGCGAAAACGGTGTGAGCGGCAGCCTCACTCTCAAACGCGGCAAAAATACATGCGCCCGTTCCAGTTAAGCGAGCGGGACGATATTGATTAAGCCAATCAAGGGCTTGCCCGACTTGCGGATAACGACGGCGCACCACCGGCTCACAAACATTTTTGCCGTGGCCGGCTATAAAGTCGCCTATTGTGATAGAAAAGGCATCGCGTGTCAAGTCCGGTGCTGAAAAAATTTCGGCCGTTGAAACGTGACAACCGGGGTGAATGACGAAATACCAAGGCTCTTCAAGGTCGTCTATCGGTGTTAAGGACTCGCCGACACCCTCCGCCCACGCAGCGTGACCATGCACAAAAACGGGAACATCCGCGCCTAAGCTCAGGCCAATTTTTGCGAGTGTAGCAGATGGCAATTCTAATTGCCATCGCTGATTTAAAGCTAACAAAGTTGTCGCGGCATCGGAGCTACCGCCGCCTAGGCCGCCCCCCATGGGAATTTTTTTCATCACAAAAATATCCGCTCCCAACGGTGTGCCACTAGATTGTTTGAGTAAACGCGCTGCCCGTAAGACGATGTCTTGCTCGGCCGGCAAATTTTCCGCGGTGTTTTGACACGACAATCGTCCATCGGGGCGCGTATTAAAATACAAAACGTCGCAATAGTCAAGAAATTGAAAAATTGTTTGTAAGTTATGATAGCCATCCGCCCGTCGTGACGTAATGTGCAAAAATAAATTGAGTTTAGCCGGGGCTAAGTAAGGTGTTGAATTCATTGGAAAGGTGTGCCTCCACACAATGTTAAGAGTGCTGAAAAATGCTTTAAGTTCGCGACACACTTTGCCGAAATCGTTAACGTTTTTCCTCCTAAAATGGCTTTAGCATCACGGGGTTTTTGTCGTGTCGGCGTTTACCAAGTAACGTGAGTTTGACTTTTCAATCAGTTATATAAATTTGCTCTGACAAACTTTAGTATAAGTAATTGATTTATTGAAATAACTTTTTAGCTTAAAACCCTTAATATTAATACGTGAATAACGCTTAATTTGTGGGCCATAGACTGGAATGAATTATCAATAAAAAATAAAGGCTGTGGCCTTTTATAGGTAACTGATTGAATAGTCAATCAATTTATTTTGTCAATGCGTCAGTCCGAAAATAGTTGATAAAATTCATCATTCTGTAACTTATTGATATTTAAAGCCTAACTCACGTTAGTCGAAAATTTTCCTCAACAGGCTTTGCTGGGCTTGTTACGACTCACCTTTTTAGCGGTATTGCCCGGTGCTTTTTTATTAGACTTCACAAAAATATTGATAATTGTTGACATGAAATATTTTTTATGTTTATCGAAACTTGCAAAACTCTTTTCGCTTTTTTAAGGAACGTGCATGAAATAATTTAGTGGTGGAAAATGTTTCACCGAATGCCAGCCTCATTCCCGAAACAACGCCAAATTGAATGAGTTAATTCGTGCGCGTTCCTAAATAGCCAGTCAAGTGATTCTTTAGGCAGTAATAACTTTTTTACTCTCTTGAATACCAGTAACTAAAATACCCAGAATTTGTTCGATTTCTGTTAGGTAATACTCATTCAAATCAATCTCAACGGTTTTGCCAGTGAGTTTTAGGAATTTCCAATTGGTGCCGGTAGTAACCGCCCCATAAATAGCGGGTATTTTATTATCCTCACGTTCATTAAACAATTGCGCGGCTACCATTTCTGCGATACATTGTCCCAATCCGCCTTTAAGGTTTTCGTTTTTCCCTTCTACCAACATCATCACTGGCGCGGTGATAATAAGTTGCTCCGATGAATGACTGAGAATAAAATAACAATATCCCGTCAAGCCTGTTTCCGTATCCACGTTAAATTCAACACCAGAAAATAGACTCAAGCGAGACTGTAATTGTTTTCTAACCTCAATTAAGATAGGGGCAATAATCATTTCGGAACGGGCTTTTTCACTGTTACTGGCGAGAGCGAGCGGCACATTATATCGGAGCGTTTCAGCTAAATAGTCACTGCGTCCTCGTTTCGGTACGCCCGCAAAAATATCAGCCTCTTCAAAAGTTGTGAGATCAAAAGTTTTCTTAACACTGGCTAAAGTAAATTGGCTGTATGACATTTCATACTCCTCATGCGAATATCGAGATGAAAACGGAAAACGGAAAAATGTCTAACGATGAGCAAGCCCCAACGGGGCGAATTAATATAGCCAGGGGCACCGCCCCTGGCTTTTAAAACTGAAAAATGTCTAACGATGAGCAAGCCCCAACGGGGCGAATTGGTTATTGACGGAACTAAAAGTAACGAAAGAGGGCCATCATCAAATTTGAAGTCACTCAACTCCAATATTAGCCATAAAAAAGTCGTGGTTATTGACGGAAGTAACGAAAGAGGGCCATCATCAAATTTGTCCAATATTAGCCATAAAAAAGTCGTGGTTATTGACGGAAGTAACGAAAGAGGGCCATCATCAAATTTGAACTCACTCAACTGACAACATGGCCCTCAAAAGTTGTTCCAATATTAGCCCTAAAAATACGTGGTTATTGACTTAATTAGACTCAAAAATGGAACAAATTGGACTTTTTTAGAAACAAAAATAACCAGAAAGGGGCGTTGCCCCTACATTCGCTGTACTAAATTCGTTCGTTTATCCGCGTCATTCGCTGTAAATTCGTTTATCCGCGTAATTCGCTGTACTAAATTCGTTCGTTTATCCGCGTAATTCGCTGTACTAAATTCGTTCGTTTATCCGCGTCATTCGCTGTACTAAATAAATTCAGTTATCCGCGTCATTCGCTGTAAATTCGTTTATCCGCGTAATTCGCTGTACTAAATTCGTTCGTTTATCCGCGTAATTCGCTGTAAAAAGTTGTTAGATAAGCTTCACTATCTTCACTGAGCCAACCTTTAATATCATTTTTGATTTTCGGGTAATTTGGCATACCTCCACTTGATGATCAAGATGCATGGGGATAAATCCCCAGGCTAACAGCTAAAGTCGGCTAAAGCCGACTAAATATTTAATTTATATAGGAAAATCAGTGTGGTTTGAGTATGCTTTAGCAGACTTTAGCTTTGAGCCTGGGATTTATCCCCAGGCTCTTGATCACCTTCAACAATAAAATTTAATCTTGTCCACTGATTCATTATGAAGGCCTCCCTTTGAGATAATTTTTCTCCCACAGTTCACTGAGCGAATACTCTTCCAGCCATTTTTCAAACTCGGCTGCTTTTAAGCGGTTAAATAAGGAGACTTCATTCATTCTTTGGGTGACAATCACATCCTCTGTTTGGAATTGATCAAGCAAATTCACCGATTGCGTCGATAAAATGATTTGGTTTGACTTAGAGAGAGTGCGGATCAATCCGCCTAAGATATTGATGGCAAAAGGATGTAGGCCTAATTCTGGTTCATCAATAATAATCGTTGTCGGTGGTTGTGGTTGAAGCAAAACCGCCGCCAAACAGATAAATCGAAGTGTGCCATCTGAAAGATGATGTGCTGTAAATGGAAAATCTCCCCCTTTTTCACGCCATTTTAAGAAAATAGAGGCGCTGTCTTCTAGTGTTGGTTCTAAAATAAAATCACCAAAGAGCGACTTTTTGCACTGTCATACAAATCGCCCTATATTGCTTGTTATGCTTCAGTTTCAGTTTATAGAGAAAAGCGGCTAAGTTACTGGCATCTTCTCTCAAATAGGCGTAATCATGAATAGAGCCAACTTGTTTGACTGAAGCGGTTCGACTAGTGTCATGGAAATGATAAACTTGCCACTGCTTTATTATCGGCATAATACCTTTGGCTATATTGTTATCAGAAAACTTGGCAAGATTCGATTCTGAGTGTCCAACGCCTAAATGGGTGATCGAAGGTTTTTGACTATCTTGTTGATAAGTTAAGATTTCGTCTGTAAAAATAAAACGATTGTCGGCGGTGGGTTCAAGCCGAAATTGATAGCTATGAGTACCTAATTCCAATTGGGCTTCTATCGTTTCAGTCTGTTTTCTACCATAATGTAAAAAGGCTTCGGCAAAACCATTTTTAGGTACAAAAATACTGAGTTGCTCATTAATAATGGCGTTCAGTAACTTAAAAAAGGAGATGAAATTGGACTTTCCAGCACCATTGGCACCAATAAAAACATTCAAGTTATTTAACTCAATTTCCGTTTGTTTAATGGATTTATAACCTTTCAAAATCAATCTGTTGAGTCGCATTATTTTTCTATTCAATCTGTTATGGTTGTCTTTAATATCTATTACTTGATGAGCAAGTTTTTAGTCCTGAAAACCCTAACTACAAGGATTGTATATAATAAGGGATTAGATCGTGGGTGTGCCCGGTTTAAATCCGCATCGATAGACATTGTCGTTAGCGGTTTAAATCCGCATCGATAGACAATCCTTGTCGTTAGCGGTTTAAATCCAACTACAAGGATTGTATATAATAAGGGATTAGATCGTGGGTGTGCCCGGTTTAAATCCGCATCGATAGACAATCCTTGTAGTTACCAGTTTAAATCCGTTAACTACAGGGATTGTATATAATAAGGGATTGGTTCGTGGTGCTACTCGGTTTAAATCCTTTCTTATATACAATCCTTGTAGTTAGCGGTTTAAATCCTTTCTTATATACAATCCTTGCAGTTAGCGGTTTAAATCCGTTGTTATATACAATCCTTGTAGTTAGCGGTTTAAATCCTTTCTTATTAGGTTGTTGAGCTTGTCGAAACATACAATCCTTGTAGTTAGCGGTTTAAATCCTTTCTTATATATAATCCTTGTAGTTAGCGGTTTAAATCCTTTCTTATATACAATCCCCCGTCAAAGCCTCCAAAGTATCAAAGTATCAAAGTATCTATTGTCTGCGACGCACCGGCCACACGTAGTAGGTGCCGTCCTTGCCGCCGGTGGGGACGCCGCCGTAGCGGAGGTACACGCGCCAGGCGTTGTCGTTCGCGTACTCGGTAGACGACCAGTAGGCGCTGGTCTGCACCCCGGAGAACGCATCACCTTCTTTCCATGGGCCGGTACCAGCCGCATTTGAAATGCCGGGCTGACTCCAATCCGAGTTCTTATATTTCTTATCAATCATCGCTTTCCAATCATCCTTGGTAGGCAAACGCCACATTCCAGCCCTTGAACCATCACGAAGAGCACATTCTCCATGCGCTAGTTTGGCAGCACTTCGCATGGCAGTTTCCCAATTCTGTTTGCCAAAACAATTCGCCTTTTTCAGCCAAATCAGTCTCGTTTTATTATCGGTGACGGTGCCATTGCCATTGTCGGTATAGCGGTTCGATGAAGAAAGTCTTGATAACCGTGATTCAAGCTCAGCCAACTGAGACGATTGAGGATTTACCTGGCGTAAACTCGCTAAATACCGCTTGGCTTTATTTGCTTGTCCTTTTTTTAAGGCACGTTTAGCCCATTTGACATAACGCGCCTCAATGTTTTTTAAACCTTTCAAGGCTTGGGCATTATTTGGGTCTTTTTTCAACACCGCTTGATAACACACCAAAGCGGTTCCGCTTCTACCAGTTGTTAAACGATTCGCTTGGAAATGTTTGTCGCATTCGCGCAATTTTTGAGCTAATTCACGTTTTTCGGTTTCTTCCCTTTGACTCGCTAAAGCTAAACGTTCTTGTTCAGCTTTAAGCGATTGCAATCTCGTTTCCAGTGCTGCTAACTTCAATGAGTCTGGATTCACCTTGCGTAAACTCGCTAAATACTGTTTTGCTTTGTCTTGCTGTCCTTGATCTAAAAAAACTTTTATCAAAGTGACATAATGCGCCTCAATTTTCTCTAAACCTGCCCATGCTTCGGCATTGCTTGGGTATTTTTTCAACACCTTTTTATAACACACTGAAGCAGTCGTTAAACGATTCGCTTGGAATTTTTTTTCGCATACGTGCAAATTTTCTGCTGCTAATTCACGTTTTTCAATTTCTAATCCTAAAAAAATCATCCCGACAATGAAAAGTAAGCCAACAATCAATAACCCAACGGCCACTAATTTTGAGGTTAGCCACTTTTTGCCTCTCGTTTTCGGTTTGACTGAGTGAGAAGGTGGCTTAACTGAAGTGGGCGGCGATTGTTGCGGTTTGACTGGGGGAGAAGTCGTGGGCTGCTGCGATTGGCTTCTCGGTTGCGGTTTGACTCTGTGATAAGTAGGCTTAACTAAAATGGGTGGCGATTGAACAGAAGGTGATGACTTTTGTTGCTGCTGTAAAAGAGAATCGGCTAACCAATCACTGGACGTTGAGATTGTATGAGTAGTCGTTCCCTGATTGGCATTAGAAACGGGACGCTGCGTGCTGGAAACAATCACTTTTTGCTGATCTAACGGTGGAATCTGGGCCTGATTGCGAAGTAACTGTTTAAATCCGGTAACAAGTGATTGGATAAGCGCATCGTTATGTTGAGTTAACAGTGCCAGCGTAGCAGAAGTATCCGGTTTAACGAAGTCTTCTTTGCGTAATAGAATAAACTCATCCCCTGCACCGACGCGCTGCCATAAACTTGGATCAATACTCAGAGAAATTAAGGCAATATAAATCACCCAAGCTGAAAAACGATCAATATCGGCCCTAAAATCATCCCCAGTTCTTGACGGATGTTGATAATTATAATGCCCGACTTCGTTGCTAGAAAAACCGAACAACGTGGGGACAAACATGCCATCATAATCAATCAGTTTCAATTCACCCTGAACAATTAAAATATTACCATGTTGCAAGTCACCATGTGCGATTCCAGCACTTTCTAAAGTTTGTGTCATTGTTACCCAACGTTCTGCTAAATGTCGCAATGTGGTTGAGTTTGGTAAATGTTTTTCAATGAATTTATCCAGTAGTTCACCTTCTACCCATTCCATTTTTAGAATCGGATACCACTGTCCACTGACTTTTATCCCATCTTCAAGAAACTTAAAATCGACCATATAGGGGAGTTGAATACGCCCTAAGCGTTTGAGACGTAAATACTCACTGATTGCAGCGTAACGCTGTTGCTGATCTGTCACATTACGGAGAAAACAACGAACAGCCCAATGGTGTTGTCCACACTGCATCCGATAAACCGTTGCAAAATTACCACTCCTTGGACGAGGCAAGCCAAGCGGCGTCAATTCTACTTGCCCTGTTTTTAGTTCCGCGTCTTGGAAATTTAAACGCGGATTTTGTACCGCTTCGCTATAGTCTTGTGCTGTAGGCCAAGCCATCTTTAAATCTCCTATTGAGTAATAATTCGTAGCAAAGTGACATCATCATAGTTTGATGTTTCGGGAAATCCGCTCCGCGCAATAAACGAAACGACTTCAACTTTCTATTTGGTAATAATTTGTAGCAAAGTGACATCATCATTACGCAGTGCCTTTGTGTTTCGCAATTTGGCAATCCATTGTTCAAAATCACTTTGTTTGAGTGAGCGCATTGTTCTCCACGGTTGGCGTTTTTTTTCAGACATTTGCAAAAACCAACACGCCAACGCATCAGTCATCAAATAAAATTCATCGCCCCTTTGCAATGACAGTGTTTGTTTATAGACAAGATGTTGGGCAATGTTTTCATTGGGTGCGGCAACGCTAGAGAGTAATAATGGCCGATTGTTAAATTGTTCAGAATGTGCTATCGGAAAACCATTTTCTAGCTTGTCACCTCTGATATGAAATAAACAACTATCGCCTATTGCCATAATCTCATAGCGATCTTTGTATAGGGTTCATGCATAGTACCCAATTTATTAACAAATCTTCACAAACAATACCAATTATTCTGCAGGTGCTGGAAAAAATGATTGACTTTTATGAGAATTTTTATAAAATTAACCGTTATAAAGCGGCAGGTATCTGGTTCAGTACTCAATGTCGTACTGGTAAAACCTGAGACTTACAATCTCTCAATTTGCGAGAACCAAGCGAATTCAGATTGTATAAAGCGGCTATCTCTCATTTTCGGTACGGAGTGGTAGATTCACCCTCTCTAACGGGAGCTATTGTTAACGTTTGTTAATATTCGTTAGGATTTGTTAGCATAAATGAATCGGTTAAACCAACCAGGGCGGCAAACGCACCGCGCTGTCGTTTTTCTACGGCATACCAAGGTAACGGTTTTTGAGTAACTTCTGCATACCACTGTTTTTGCAATCGTGGTAAATGCTGAATAAGCGTTTTTTCATCATTCAGTTCACCTTGACAATAGGCTTCAACAAGTAAGTTAGCCCACACCTTAGAAAAAGACGCTTCGGTAGCACCATCCGCCACTGCGGCCCTAAACAGCCCATTTGGCGGATTTTCTAGCCAACTCGAATGAAAAACGGCATCTTCATACTCTTCTAGCGTATTACCCTGTTTGGGTAGCCTAAACGACTGAGTCCTGATTTCCATCGATCTTTTCCATTACTATCGGAGGTTACTTGGGCGTGTGCCAATATCTAAAAAGTTAATCAATGCCACCATATCCGCATTGAATACGAAACCGCGACTTCCGGCCGACACTCGAAAACCCTCTTGAGAGGCCGTTTCTTTGATAGAATTAGGCAAGACACTGGACATTTGAAAAAGGAGTTTAGCGTATTGATCGGGCAAAGCGGCCTCACTATCGGGAA
This sequence comes from Candidatus Parabeggiatoa sp. nov. 2, assembly GCA_002085445.1. Lineage (GTDB taxonomy): Bacteria > Pseudomonadota > Gammaproteobacteria > Beggiatoales > Beggiatoaceae > Parabeggiatoa. Next base: position 32,884 of record NBMI01000082.1, on the reverse strand, counting down.
ATTCAATCGCTGTACCCCGATGTGAAGACAAGTGAACGTTAAACAACAAAACGTCACCATCGCTACTTTTCAGACTGGTGATGTCTTGCGCGACAGAACTTGGGTTGCCGTCCGTCGATTCACCATCGGTAATATTAATCACTATCGGTGGAAAACAATCAGGATGATCAGTGAGCCAAGCGGAAAGGAGTTTGTGAGCATGGTGCATTGCTTGACACATCGGTGTGCCACCGGATGTGACAGCATCAAACCAGATAGGAAATTTAACCGTTTGTTCGACTAACCCCCCCAGCACCATCGGATACTTTTTTGGTGCGTTCCTCAACGCGAGCCGGATGATTAGCAATTTGGCTAATCGGCACCAAGTCTTGCCCCGCCAATTCACCGCTAAAAGCCGAGCTGACTTCGCCACCATAACCAATGACACCGATATGATAATAATCACGGACACCCTCATCTTTAGCACACTTGATGACGAAATTTTGTAAGAGTTTATTGATGACATCTGCCACCGCATTTTTTTTAGCACCCGATTCGCCACCTCCAAATGGATCCTCCATTGAATAGGATTGATCAATTAAAAATAAAATGCACGACGGGTTAGTGCGACTAACTTCTGCTGAGTAAGGCATGTTGTTGTTTCCTTTAAGTTAGCAAACAAAAAAAGCTGATTGTAACTGTTGAAAAATAGTTAGCATTTTCCGATTTGGTTAAATACAAAAAAAGGGCAAACCGAGGTTATTTTTTCCCCCAGGTTTCACCAGTGGCTCTTCACATTCAACCCCTTCGGGGTTGGCGCGTCGGGGAGCACATTTTCCACAGGTTTTCCTTAAGCTATTCACATTCAACCCCTTTGGGGTTGAGGCGTTGTTTATATTTCTCCCCAGGTTTTCTTAAGGCTATTATCTCGCTCCGCTCGTTACTACGTTTCACATTCAACTCCTTTGGGGTTGCGCGTTGATAAGGTATCAACAAAGTTGATTATAATCAAAAAGCAACTATCTACAAACAATCAGTTTGTCAATAGGTTCATCAACGGAAAAATCGTAAAAACCTTTTCACTCTGAAAAAAGTCCAGTTCAAAAATCGGAGTGCTTTGAAACTTTCAAAGTGATTAAATAACAATAACTTATTTAATAACAGCAAAATGTGTTCCTATATTGCATTTACCCTATTTGGGGGCCAGGTGGAGGCGCAGCACTTAGTCGGATCGTACTTGAAATCCGTTCAAACAAGAAATAATTTTCGTCAAAAACACTTAGTTTATATAATGGAATTTTACAAAAAACTCCAGTGCAAACAGTATTTTAGGCCCCTGCCAACCCCGATTTGGGGGCCATCTGGAGACGCGCATATGATAGAAATTCAACTAGAAATTTTTCAGCAAGCAAAGTTCAAAAGAATTTATTAACAAAACTAGATTAAAAAGTCAAGCAATAAATTGGTCATTGATCATTAGTAATGTAAGTTATGCTTTCAAAAACTTATGAATATATATTTAAATCAATCTTCTATGCTTAACTAGTTGAATAGTAAGCTATTTTAATGTTTAAACCCCATACATTTATTTTGGTTATTATTTAGTTTAACTTTGGCTTCATATATGCGACTTAAAACTTAAAAAATTGTGTTAAAAAATAGGATTTTTTGAGCTAGGTAAGAAATCCTAGTCAAGTCCAAAAAATATTATTTTTTTAATTCTGCCCAGAAATCCTATTTTTCAAAAAAATCGGAGTTATTGAGCCAGGTAAAAAATCCGAGTAAAGTCCAAAACTCGAATTTCTTTAACCCGCCGGATTTCTTTAAAAAACATACCAATGATTTTTAGGCAAAAGCGCTTTGAAATAAATCAAAGGTTTTTTTTTCCTATTCACAACGGTGAAGCGCTTTGAGTTGAACTTGTTACTGACAACAGAATTATGCGGGTTGTTTCTCAAATAGGCCTACATGAATCAGTTTCTCAGCAACTAATTCGTAGCTAAATTCGTCTTCATCAATGACAAGATTCTCTTTTCCGAACATTCTTTGAAGCATGTCAATATAGTTTTTAACAAATGTCCTTAAGTCTTCTCCATCATCAAAGAAACCCTCTTGTAATCGGTTGAAAATGTCTTCATAAGATTCACCTTCTAACAAAGTGCCTGTCATTAGCTTGATGCGTAACATTAGTTTCTCCCTTTGGTTGAAGGACTTCAATGTACTGGCACTCTTTCAAGAGTATCAGTACATTGCTTGAGTATTATCTATTCAAATAATACTCGATGACTTCAAAGTTGAGATTAGCCGATAAAGCGGCGAAAGCTTTTTGAGGCCCAACAAAGAACTCTGTTGCTGGTTTTACCAAACGGGTCGCATGAGCGGTTTCCACCAGTGCCATTTGGAGTGCAATCCAATTGGCAATTTCGGTATAATCAAAAGTCCCATGATGACTTCTAATCTCAGCAGTACCACAGTCTGAAATAGGGGCTAAGTTGAGCTTACGGAACATAGAATCCGCCGTTAACCTGATCATTTTTTGTTGATTCGCTTCATCAAGGAGCCGAAAACTTCTTTTGATTAGAGAAGCACGTCCAGTGTCTGTCCAAAGTGCGGTTTCTTGGTCAATATCGACTTCGTCGTGCAGCTCAGAATAGAACTGGCTGATATTGGACTCACAGTGAATGTTGTCGTGGCGACGATCCAAATCAATCAGACAGGACAGTCAAAACTGTCTTCCAAATTCAATTGCAATTTAAGAAGATTCTTGAGTTGCTGTTGATTGAAATCAGGCTGGATTTCAATATGGACGTGCAATCCACATTGTTTGTCAATGAGTGCTCCACAATGATGGAGCATATTGGTGATTTGGGCTAATTGCTGTCGTTCTGCCTCACCTTGGAGAATGGGAGAATTTATCTCAAAACCGACTGTTCCGTCACCATTCGTTATGCTTAGATCCGTAGTCAGTTTCCAATCCTCATTTTTGTTGTATTGGCGAGTAGAACCAAAAACAGCAATTCTACTTGGATCAACCCAAAGAGGAAGTCCATGATTGACAATACATTGTATATTTTCCCACGTTGGAAAGAGAAATTCAATCTCTACCCCAAACCGTCTTTTTAAGGTATCATTTAAGTCAGACATACTAAACTCCAACATCGAGTTTGGTTGATGAGATGTACCAAGGTAAACGTGCCTTGGTACATCGGAAGTGCTGGGTCCGTCTCCAGCGAGGGGTTTGTTATCCGGTTCTGTAGTCATTTTCCGTTGATTACCGGTAATCATACATAGGTCTTACATCTTACAGCGCGCATCCAGATAACAAACAAGTTGAGAATGCCGCTCAAGCCGACCAGGTCGAACGCCATCTGGACTTGACGATTGAGGTGAAACGCCATGAAGCGGCCTGAGACACCACGCGCCGCCGTTTGGGCAGGTATACGCCGCCAACGCGCCAGTGGCGCGTTTCTCCCTCGACAAACTCGTCCACGTCCACCGCGATCAATACCTTGTTGAGCGCTGCAATGCCCGTCTCAAAGGGCCGCCGCTCTCCTTGACATAATCAGAAGCGCGAAGACCACCTCACCTCACAGGCATGGTACGGCTCAAACCATCGCCCGGTGTGTACTGACACTGCTCGATATCATCGTGCGCGAGGCATTACAGGAAGCCCCTCGGCTGAGCTACTCTTTGTGGGCTTTGGCGGAATATCAGCCAGGTTTCCCAGCCTGACGCACCGCCCTTCCTCACCCCTTTAACCTCCTTACAATGCCGAATCCTGAAATTATTAGGCTTGAAGAGTCCATCTCTACCCGTTTCGGCGCAATTGCGCTAACTGGATAAAAGCGAACCGCAAGCAATAGTTTTCTGTTATGCTTAACTAGCTGAATAGTAAATCCCATACATTTTGTTATTATTTAGCTTGACTTCAGATCAGAAAAAAGGCTATATAGTTATCCTAATAAATATGACTTAAAAATCCGATTTATAAACAAATCGGATTTTTTACTAAAAAACTTAAAACAGGTTAATTATCTATTGACTCCATTTCCCCCGCTTCCACCAACAGTCGCTTTTTCAAAGCCGCTTCAATCCAGAATCCTGTTGCTTGTAGTTGTTCAATCGTGTCAGTGAATGATTGAAGCCGATCTTCTTTTTTGGCTCGCAATAAAATGCCAAGTGTCCCGGTGATTTTTAATTGGTAAAGTCTTGCCTTTTCTCTGGCCTCGGCATCATCCAACAAGATCAAATCAACACTTTTTTCCAAGGCTAAGGCGATTGCTTCCGATTCACCTTTATCCAGTCCTGATTGAAGCACCGTCACGAGATTTTGATCACTCACATTGTATATATGTAGCCAATCAGCGTTTTTGATTGTAGCAATCTCTTCGCGTTCTTCGCCCTCAATAAGACATTCTTCATAAACCGCACGAGGAATTGCAATCTCGCCGAATAAGTCATGCAACAATTCCAATTGACCTATTTTCGCAAGATGAATAAGCGGGGAAGCATTACTGACAACTTCTGGCATAGTTAATGTCCTCTTCTACTTCGCTTTCATAGTAATGTCTTGAAATGCCACGTTGTGCTAAGCCCTCTATGAATGCCCATTTACTCAAATTTCCGAATCGCCTAGCAATGCCCATGGAAGTCAAACCTCTGTCGTACAAGCTAAAGGCGATTTCTTTGATTAACTCGCTCTCCATTTGTTTCTTTGGCAATTTGATTGCCCAAACAACTTCATCAGGAATAATCAATGAGAGTGCCATGTTACGTTCCTTAATACGAATGAAAAATGAAAAATGAAAAATGAAAAATGTTAACTAAATCCGAGTTTTTTAAATTGACTCGGATTTCTTTAATAACTCTACAAAAAAAATAACTTATTAAATAAGTCAAAATGGCCCACTATAGCCAATCAGTAGTCCAAGATTTATCGATGACTCCAGCCAAAATATTTTTCCTAAAAGCTATAGATGCACAGCACTTAGTTTAATTTTACTTTAAATCAGTTAATCAGCAAGATTAATCGACTTCGACGACTGGCATTGAAAAAACAGCAGAACACTATTTGGATCGTTGGAGATAATTTCCTTAAAGAGTTTAGTTTGTTTCTGCCTTGCTGAAGAGACAATTTTTCCGTCATTTGGAAATAGGGCTGACAAATTTTGCCAGGCGAGTTGATGCGGACGCTCACCGTGCCGGCTGAAACGTACCATCACTTTGGTTTTCTTGCAGACGCAAAATCGTAAGAATATCTCTTTTTATACCAGTGCTGGTTTGCAACCGATTGAGTAGCTGCGTTTGTCTAACAGCTAAAGTACCCTAAAGGGTACTATGGCATATAAAATTAGTAGGCTTTAGCTAGTAGGCTTTAGCCTACTTTAGCTGTTAGCCTCAGAATTTATTCTGAGGCTTTTTGAGAAGAAATCTTTTGGAAAAATCGGATTTATCTGGTTTCTGTTTTAAAACTCATACCTATCAATCTGATAACATGGCCCACTTTTTTGGTTTGAGAATAACTCTTTTTTTAAAATCGGATTTCTGTTTTAAAACTCATACCTATCAATCCGATAACATGGCCCACTTTTTACTTGGTTTGAGAAGAACCCTTTCTCCGCTTTTCAGAAATCGTGTGAGGTGTCAAACGTATAAACATAATTGATTTCAGAAGACGCTTTTTCTCCTCGTGGGTAAACATTTGATTTAGTGAGCCTAGATGATACCGGGGCGAGTCCATGCCAAAATATCTGAAAAAGTCCAGTGACATAATCATAATGAATCTGATGATTAACCATGTTATTGAGCATGGTATTAAAATGAAGCGCGTCAGCAGCGCGTTCTTCTTTCAAGAGCAAGCGTTTGACTTTTGAGTAACTGGCTGCTAACGGGACTTTTTTAAGCACTCAATCTGGGATTTCCTCAAACAGACTCAATAAATAAGTCAATTCGTTTAGTAGCAATATTGGCGTTCCAGAACGAAGTTTGGCGTTCCATAACGAAGTTTCGTTATACTAAATTCGTTTAGTAGCAATATAGGCGTTCCAGAACGAAGTTTGGCGTTCCATAACGAAGTTTCGTTGTACGGCCATTCGTTTATCCGCGTAATTCGTTGTACTAATTTTGCAAAAGTACACCAAAGACTTTTTTCGTTTCATTTCTTGGCTCTCCGGCAAAATATTCTATCCAACTAAGGGCCGTGCCCGTGTTAACCTGATCAGCCGAATCTGCCAGACTCAAAGACAAATCCGCTTGCTGCTCGGCGGCTACCGCATCAACCGTTGTCACTTCACTAACACTATTATTACTGCCATCACTCTCCGCCGTGACGGAACTCACCAAAGCTTGGTTAGTGATATCGCCAGCCGTACTCGGTGCGATGACATTAATAGTAATAGGACTGGCCGTACCGACAGCCAAACTAGTTCACAAGTCACCGTGCCACTGGCCTCATTACAACTCCAATCCGTGCTCACGCCACTAGGCAACCTATCTACCAGTTGCACATTGCTCTAACCACAACGGATTACCCCTACAATGACCCGGTTATCCTGTAGGGGCAATCCTTTATGGTTGCCCTTTTACAATGGTTTGGAATCAGTCTGCGTAACATCAGTTATTAAATTTTATTTGGGTTGCCTTTAAAAATTTCAAGTGGTTTTTTTAGGCGATAAATCGCCTACTACATACAATTATTAGTTTTAGGCGATTACAAGCCTACACGATACTTGGATTCCTGCCAAACTCCTGCCGCCAAACGTTAGTTTGGACGACTGTTAAGCAATAAAACACCTACAAAAAGTATCAATAGCCCGACAGAGGGCCATATCTTAATTTGAAAACCTCCAAAACCTTTTATGGCCCTCAAGATAGTCCAAATAACCCTAAAATTTTTAGGTAAATAACTGGGCCCGCGTATCACGTATCGCACAAACTAAAGTTTGGAGTCCTGACGATTGCCAAACGTTAGTTTGGACGACAAGCAAACTAAAGTTTGGACTCCTGCTAAGGTTTGTTCAAAAACGTATTTACAAAAAAACCCAGTTTTTTCAAAAACGGGGTTTCTTTGGATGGACGGGTTTTTAGATTAGCGTTGCACACGTAATGGCTTAGGTGGAAGCTTAGAAATTTTTGTTATATTCCACTGCGAAATAACAATTTTTACCTTAAAACTGTTATTTTCTAAAATAATTTTTTTAGGTAAATGAATACCATGTACATTGACATAACGCTGAAAGACTATTTCCCAGCCATCTTGTTGTAGGCTCTGTAACTGCCCTACTTCATTGAGTGTGTACCCGCCGGGGGCGGATTTTGTGGTCGGGATGCCTCTAATCCAAAAATGCAAATTGGTCACGGGAATTGCGACATTCAGGACTTTGGCAACTAACGCATCCGCATCCGGAGCAGTGAAGGTTTCATTGTTAGCAGTACGCATCACAACTTCCTTATCATTCCCTTCAAGCAACAAGGCCCCTTGTCCAAGCGGCATATTCAAACGCAGTTGGTAAGCAGGCCCATTCTGTTGCCAGTAGACGTTAGCCGTCCAACTGTCATCTTGGGTTGAAATCGCAAGGCGACCATTTAAACGCCATGATTCCAATTGGTTGGCTGGCGTTGGCGGCAATGGTGGTAACTGGGCACAGCCAGAGAATAGTAGCAGTGCCAGTAGAAAGAAACGTTTCATGGTTCTCCTTGCTCCTTTTCTGGTAGAAAACGATCCACGACGCCGCGCAATTTTTCATCATCCGGAAAAGTTTCAATCGCTTTTTCCCACACTTGCCGGGCGGCTCGTTGATCACCAGTCACCCATAAGACTTCGCCTAAATGCGCGGCAATTTCTGGATCTTCTTGATTGGCTTGTGCTTTACGCAGGTACGCAATCGCTTGCGTGTACTTACCCATCTTATACAAGATCCATCCCATGCTGTCTAAAATGTAGTAGTCGTCGGGACTTAAAGCCAGTGCTTGTTTAATCAATTCGTAGGCTTCCTGATAACGATCCGTGTGATCAGCGAGGCTGTATCCTAACGCATTGAGTGCATTGACATTTTTGGGTTCTATGAGCAATACGCGCCGTAAATCCTGCTCTAATTGAGCCATCCTGCCCATTTTTTCGGCCAGCAGGGCACGCATATACAGCACGTCGGTGTTATTCTGTTTTAATTTGAGGACACGATTGTAAGCCTCCATGGCTTGCTGATAACGTTTTTGATCGATCAGCAACTCGGCCTCAATCTGTATTAGGCTGATCCTGTCTTCCTCACGGCTCACCGGCACTGTCCGAAGGTGTTCGGTGGCTTTGTCTATCTGTCCTTGTTCGACTAAAATCAACGCAATCCGCACTTGTGCATTTAAATAGTTTGATCCGCCCTTCACTTGGCGATACCAGCTAAGGGCGTTTTCTTGGTCTTTTCCCTCTTGTGCAATTTGGCCCAAGTAATAGGAAGCATTGTTGAATCGTTGCTTGGTGTTGATTAATTTGATGAAATACCCCTTGGCCGCTGACAGTTGCTTGGTTTGCAGGGACAACACGCCCAAGGCATATAAAGTATCGCCATTTTTGGGATCAGCAGACAAGAGCCGTTGGAATTGCTTGATAGATTTCTCATACTGTTGTGCATCGGCAAGCATTTGTGCATACACCAAACGCCATTTTTGCTTCTCTGGGTGTTTGTGTAATGCCTTTTTCATCCATTGCAAAGCTTGCGAACGACGGTCTTGTTTGTCCAACAATAAGGCATACAAAGGCACGGCCTCAGCATGGTCTGGAACGCGGTTTAAAAGTGTACGCAACACCTCCAAGGCTTGGTCTAATTTATTGAGACGGATCAATAAACGTGAGTATGTCCATAACATAACAGGATCATTTTTCCGTTTGGCGACCACTTTTTCTATCAGTTCCAAGGCCTTGGCCCGATTTGGTTGTTCTAGCATCGCTTCCATCACTGACAAAAGCCGCTGGGGATCATCCTTGAGACTATCGACCATCGCATCTAAATGTGCCACGGCTTCTTTCGTGCGCTTTTGGCGTAACAACATCCGGCCCAAGATTTGGCGTGCATTGGGATTATCCGGGGCGAGGGTTACCCACAGGCGAGCGGCCGCCATCGCAATGTTATACTTTCGTGCCTCCCAGGCGGTTTGTGCGGCATTTTCGGCAAGACGCGGGTCACGAGTTTGTTTGGCAACCTCGAAAAAATACTCGGCCGCTAACGCATTGTCACCACGAAGTCGGGCAATGTCAGCCACTAGAATTTTGTACATGTATTCTTGTTGTTGTGAGCCAAAATGCCCATAATTTTTGGGCGAAGGGCGGGGGGTGCTTTGTGCCTCAAGCGCGTGGGTTTTTTGGGCGATTGCGTTACCATGCGCCCCGCTCCCTGCACATCCCATCAAAAAGTTAGTGAGGATAATTACCCCTATATTTTTACAAAATAGTTTTATTTTCACACTGATGCTCCCATTTTGGTAATTGGTCATTGGTGATTGGTTATTGGCTATCTGATATCCCGTCCGACCCATTTTTAGACTTTTGCGTGGTTAATAAGTTTTCCCCTCACCCTGAAGTCTCACCCCACTGGGGATCTACTCTATGCACAAGGCAGGAGTTAGTTTGGCAGGACTCCGTTTTTTGACGCAAAAACTTTTAGTTTGGCAGTGGTCTTAAATCGGTCCAAACTTGAGTTTGGCAGAATTAATGGCCGTGCCAAGTCAAAACTGGCCGACGACTAAAACCCGTCAATAGAACATTGACAGAGTACTAGGGGTGAGGATGACAAAATCCAAATTATAACCGTTTGCAATATAACTCAACTTTTCTGGACATCTTTTGAGCCTGAAGTCTGTGCCATTTTGGCCTTTTTCATTGAGGCAATTATGGGATGTGTTTTGAAGCCGAGTGCCTACTGCCTTGCCTTCCTATATAGCTTAAAATCTCAGGCAGTGCCATTAGCAGAAGGTGGGAAATTTGAGCGGATAATTTTAGAGACTGAGCCTAAATGATTCGTAAAAAATCGGCGATAACGCGTTTAAATTCGTGGGGTAAAATTTACAATTCATTTATAACATGCATATTATACGAAATTGTTCATTTTTTTGAAAGTCTCAATATCAACTCTCCTTAGCACCTATCAGTTTGTAAATTCAACACAGAGTTCACCGAGTACCACAGAGTCACACAGAGCCTTCTCTTAACGGAAATCTACATCTGAAACGCCGTGATTTCTCCGTGTTCTGAAGTGTTGAGGATTTGAAAACTGATAGGTGGTAAAATCAACTCTCCAAACGGGGGCATGTTTTTCCTGACTCTCACTCTCTAAAGTTCTTTCCATCGCCAGCCCACGCTCTTTGAAGGATTGAGGGGAAAAATTGAAAAGCAGTCTGTGGTGAAATTATTGGACTTCTAATTTTTTTTGGCGGTTCGCAACTCGCCCCAGTCTGTCGCCGCCTTCCGATAAATCGGAAGGCGTAAGGCTTAAGCCCCCTAAAAGGGACTAAATGAGCGCGACTTTTGCCCCAAGGTTTGGCTACTCCCACACTTGGATAGTCATCCAAACAAGTTTTGTGCCAAAAACCTTTTTCAGTGTTCAGTGAACAGTAATCAGTGTTCAGTGATCATTGAAATAAAGTCAAAGGCATTGAACGCAGTACATTTTTGTTTGACCAAAACGGGAAACTGCGACAAGTTTGGCGCAAAGTCAAAGTGCCCCGACATGTCCAACAACTAGAGGCCCTTGAATGGGAAAGGGGAAAGGAAAAAAGTGAAAGGTGAAAGGTGAAAGGTAAAATCCTATACTGCACACAAGTGATCTCGCTTCGCTCGTTACTCCGTTTGCGTTTTTAGAGCGTTGTCATACACCCATAAATACCATTCTATCTTGGGACTTGGCCCTCCCCTCTTGAGAGGGGCCGGGGTGTCAAAAGCTCAAGTTGTAACGGTATTAAGTAGATATTCTTTTCCATTTACTTTACCCCTTTCCCATAATCCCTTTTAAGCAATTACCAATTACAAATTACAAATTACCAATTACAAATTACCAACTTATATGCCAGACCGTTTGTTTGTATTAGATACCAGCGTACTCATGCACGATCCGAACGCGATTTTTCGCTGTCCGCCAAGTCAGCCGCTTTCTTGATGAATTGATTGACACCCAAGGCAATCTCAAAGCCGGCATTGCGCTGCCTTCGAGCGAGAAAGGGAAAACGGCGGGCCGTTTATTTTTCCAAACCGAGCCACTGTCTGCCAATATTTTGCCCGATACTTTGCCCGGCAATAAGCCCGATAATAGTTTGCTTGGCATCGCAATGGCTCTGCAACAGGCAGATGCCAGTAGACAAGTCACGCTCGTCTCTAAAGATATCAATCTGCGTATCAAAGCCCATGCGCTAGGCATCCATGCCGAAGATTACACCAATGATAAAGTTCTGGACGATGTAGACTTGCTCTACACCGGCAAATACGCGCTCGCGGCCGATTTCTTGGACACGCACGGCCAAAAAATGACTTCTTGGCAAGAACAAGGACGGACATTTTACACTGTGACAGGGCCGACAGTCGCACAATGGTATCCCAATCAATTTTTATTTGGTGGCGGTGAAGATGAGTTTGAAGCCATTGTTAGAGACTGTCATGGCGATCAGGCGACGATTGAATTGGTACGCGATTTTCGCTCTCCAAAACGCAATGTCTGGGGTATCAATGCCCGCAACCGTGAACAAAATTTTGCGTTGAATTTGCTCACTGATCCAGAGATTGATTTTGTCACCTTGCTTGGTGCCGCAGGAACGGGCAAAACCCTACTGACTCTCGCTGTCGGCTTGGCACAAACTTTAGATCTGCAACGCTTTTCTGAAATCATCGTCACTCGCGTGACTGTCCCGGTTGGCGAAGACATTGGTTTTTTACCCGGCACCGAAGAAGAAAAAATGACACCTTGGATGGGCGCGTTGGTGGATAATCTGGAAGTCCTTAACCCAACTCACGGTGGCGGCGGCGAATGGGGGCGGGTGGCTACTGCCGATTTATTGCATAATCGGATTAAAATCCGCTCCCTCAACTTTATGCGTGGCCGAACTTTCCTCAATCGTTACCTCATTTTAGATGAAGCCCAAAACCTCACCTCTAAACAAATGAAAACACTTGTCACACGCGCCGGCCCCGGCACTAAAATCGTCTGTTTAGGCAATATTGCCCAAATTGACACGCCCTATTTAACCGAAACGACATCAGGCCTCACCTACGTTGTAGACCGTTTTAAGCACTGGCAACACAGCGGCCATATTACCTTACAACGCGGTGAACGCTCACGCTTGGCCGATTTTGCTACTCAAACATTATAGATTTCGTACAAGGAGCGCTAAGTACTCCATAATCATTTGCAGTCCAAGGTTTGCCATCATTTCAGAGAATATAGTTATCCAGAAAAATCCGATTTTTTTTAAAATCGGATTTTTTATCGGACAGTAACGAGCAAAGCGAGATCATCCGTTGTGCTTTTTGAATATCCTCAACTAAACTATTAATCATTACTCCCGCAAACAAAATTTATCATGCGTATTATCCAAAAACAAGCCATCACCTTTGATGACGTTTTACTGCTCCCCGCCCACTCCAGCGTCTTGCCCAAACAAGTCAAACTGAACACGCCATTAACGCGAGACATTAGCCTGAATATTCCTCTCATTTCGGCGGCGATGGACACCGTTACCGAAGCGCGTCTTGCAATTACCATAGCACAAGAAGGCGGCATTGGCATTATCCATAAAAACATGACTGTCAAAGCCCAAGCCCAACAAGTGCGAATGGTGAAAAAATTTGAAAGCGGCATAATTAATGACCCATTTACCGTCTCCCCCAACACCAGCATTCAAGAAGTGCTAACTTTAACCCGCGCCCACAACATCTCCGGTGTGCCCGTCGTCGATAAAGGAACACTCGTTGGCATTGTCACCAGCCGCGATTTGCGCTTTGAAACCCATTACGATCATCCCGTCTCAAATATTATGACTCCCAAAGAACGACTTGTCACCGTGCAAGAGGGCGCCAGTCATGAGGAAATCGAACAGTTATTACACATTAATCGTATTGAAAAAGTGCTCGTTGTCAATGACAACTTTCAATTGCGCGGCATGATTACCGTCAAAGACATCCAAAAAGCCACCGAAAAGCCCAACGCATGCAAAGATGAACATGAACGCTTGCGAGTAGGCGCAGCGGTAGGCACCGGAGAAGACACCGAAGCCCAGATAGCGGCCTTAGTCAAGGCCGGTGTTGATGTGATTGTCGTCGATACTGCACATGGACATGCCCAAGGCGTATTGGATCAAGTGCGCTGGATTAAACAACATTATCCAGACGTACAAGTAATAGGAGGCAATATTGCTACAAGCGAAGGCGCGAAGGCCTTAGCGGAAGCAGGGGCTGATGCCATAAAAGTCGGCATAGGGCCAGGTTCCATTTGCACCACGCGCATTGTGGCAGGTGTCGGCGTTCCGCAAATCACCGCCATTGATAATGCTGTACAGGCCCTCAAAGGAACCGGCATCCCCATCATCGCCGACGGTGGCATTCGCTACTCTGGCGACATTGCCAAAGCCTTCGTAGCGGGAGCGCATTCCATTATGATAGGCAGCTTGTTTGCCGGAACAGAAGAAGCTCCTGGTGAAATAGAACTCTATCAAGGCCGTGCTTACAAAACCTATCGCGGCATGGGTTCTATAGCCGCGATGTCACAAAAACAAGGTTCAAAAGACCGCTATTTTCAGGAAGAAGTTGAGACAGAAGGAAAATTAGTGCCAGAAGGCATTGAAGGCCGCGTTCCATCTCGAGGCCCTTTAGTCGATGCGATTCACCAATTGATAGGCGGCTTACGCTCCAGTATGGGCTATACTGGCTGTCACTCCCTAGAAGAAATGCGTACCAAACCGCAATTTATACAGATAAGTCTCGCCGGAATACGCGAAAGCCATGTACATGATGTCTCGATTACCAAAGAAGCACCAAACTACCGGGTAGATTAGTTGCGTCGTTTTGTCGGGTTACAGCTTAAACAAGGATATCTTAAAGATAGGCTCCTGTTTGTAGTCGTTTGTAGTAGGCGATTTATCGCCTTCTTGAACCCCCCCCGTTTGTAGTAGGCGATTTATCGCCTTTTTGGGACAGCTTTAGACTAATCTGTGGGCCAGGTTGTAGAATTGATAGCCTTGTTAATGGCCCACTTTTGTCGCAAAAACCGTCCACAGGGAAAACCTTTATTTTAGACATTTTAATCCCCACAGATGATTCTCTGAAGTCTGGGAAACTCGACAGAAAGTCGAAACTAAAGGGGGGGCCTATATTCGTCGTTTCCCGCCAAGGGCTTATTGCTCTAAAATCACTTCGCAATACTGAACAAGACAAAGCAGATATTAACTGGGGTGGTGAAAAGGAGGTTCCAACGGGTTCTAAAACTTGATCCCATTTTTATTCCGCTTTTTTAAATGTGTTAAAAAACAATCACTTATTGATTAGCTTTTCATTAACAATTCACAATTTTCACCACCCCAGATATTAACTCTCTAAGGAGCCTATCTGATGAAGACTAATGTTGATATGAGTCCAGAAGCGATTGAGTACCGCCTTCGAGAAGTGGAAAAGCTAAGACGACTATGCCTTTTCTTAGCAGACTCAGATGTAGGTAGGAAGATTCGGAAAACAAATCCAGAAAACGAAGCCTCGAAACGAGTCGCGTTGGCACTTGGGGAAATATCTCCCTAGAAGTCATAAGTCACGTTCCGTTCCAAACGGAAACATCGCCCAACAAGCCGTCAACAGGTTTGGACAATCCAATTTAAAGAAATCCGATTTTTTTTAAAAATCGGATTTCTTTGGCCTTACCATCCTTTTTGCTTCGCAAAAAGTCACGTAGCCTTTTTTTATAAAGCTCCAGGGGCGTTGCCCCTGGCTTTAATAATACATACCGAAAGGGCTAATAGAGATTTCAAAGTAAGCCCCAACGGGGCGATATTAATATAGCCAGTGTAACTACTTGGCTTTGGGTTTATTAGCGGAAGGGGCTTAGCCCCTGGCTTTGGGTTTATTTTACATACCGAAAGGGCTAATAGAGATTTCAAAGTAAGCCCCAACGGGGCGATATTAATATAGCCAGTGTAACTACCTGGCTTTGGGTTTATTAGCTCCAGTGTAACTACCTGGCTTTGGGTTTATTTTTCTGAAAATCTATAAGTGTCTCTTACTTAAAAACGCCAAAACTACCAAAAAATAGTAGAATTAGTTATGTTTAAGGGGTAATTTTGAAGCTAATCTTATGTTAATTATAAGTCTAGGTAAGACCCGTATAACATTTCATACTGAACCGCTAATACCTGCCTTCTTGAACTTCCCTAAGTTCCGACAGGCATTATATTAAAAATAATTATTGTCTGTCAATATATTTTTCACGCAAAAGTTTCGCGGAGCGAAACTTTTGCGTGAACTTGATTTTTTTTAATTTTGTTGTTTTGGTGTCTAATGCGAACTGTTTCTCACCACCATACGCGACGCTGAGCGTCGCTCAAGGCATTCCCTTAGCGATGCTAACTAACGAGAACGTTTATGCAAAATATCCACGCTCATCGTATTTTAATTCTTGATTTTGGCTCGCAATATACGCAACTTATCGCACGGCGTGTGCGGGAGGCCGGGGTTTATTGCGAAATTCATGCGTATGATATTGAAGAACAAGCCATTTTTGATTTTAAGCCTCAAGGCATTATCTTGTCAGGTAGCCCGAAATCTGTCAATCAGAGTGAAATCAATTTTCGCGCCCCCGGTTGTGTGTTTAATCTCGGTGTGCCGGTGTTGGGCATTTGTTATGGGATGCACACAATGGCGCTACAATTGGCTGGCAAAGTCGAAGCCTCCAATGTGCGTGAATTTGGTTATGCACAAGTGCGAGCGCGAGGGCATTCGCAATTGCTCCGCAATATCGAAGATCATGTGAGCAAGGATGGTTATGGTTTATTAGATGTCTGGATGAGTCATGGTGATCGCGTGACTGAGTTGCCGCCCGGGTTTAAAGTGATCGCCTCGACGGATAATGCGCCCATGGCTGGCATGGCTGACGAAACGCGCCATTTTTACGGCCTTCAATTTCATCCTGAAGTGACTCATACTCTGCAAGGCGCTCGTATATTGCAGCGTTTTGTGCATGACATTTGCGGCTGTGAAGCGTTGTGGACGCCGGCTAATATCATTGAAGATAGTATTGAACGCATTCGCGCTGAGGTTGGCGACTCAGAAGTGTTGTTGGCATTATCGGGCGGCGTTGATTCTTCAGTGGTAGCGGCTTTGTTGCATCATGCCATCGGGGAGCAACTTACCTGTGTATTTGTCGATAATGGCTTGTTGCGTTTGTATGAAGCCGAGCAGGTGATGGCAACTTTTACTCAGCATATAGGGCTACGGGTGAGATGTGTTGATGCAGATGCGCGTTTTTTAACGGCCTTAAAGGGCGTAACCGATCCAGAACAAAAGCGCAAAATCATCGGTAATTTGTTTATTGACGTTTTTGAAGAAGAGGCCACCAAATTAAATCCCCCCGGCTCCCCTTTGCCAAAGGAGGAAAATCCCTCTTTACCAAAAGGGGGGACAAATTCCTCCAAGGTGGAATTTCTGGCACAAGGTACCATTTATCCCGACGTGATTGAATCCGCAGGTGCCAAATCTGGCAAAGCCCATCTGATTAAATCTCATCACAATGTTGGCGGCTTACCTGAACATATGAAACTGAAGTTGATTGAGCCGCTGCGTGAACTGTTCAAAGATGAAGTGCGTAAAATCGGTATAGAATTAGGCTTGCCGCATGAAATGGTTTATCGTCATCCCTTCCCGGGGCCTGGTTTAGGGGTGCGTATTTTGGGCGAAGTCAAAAAAAATTATGCCGACATTTTGCGCCAAGCCGATGCCATTTTTCTTGAAGAGTTACACAAACAGGGTTGGTATGACATGCGAGCGGTGGAAACGGTTGATTTTATGACAGCGCGGTGGGCACAGTTGCCATATTCGTTGTTGGAAACGCTGTCCAATCGGATTATCAATGAAGTTGCCGGCATTTCGCGGGTGACTTATGACATTTCTGGCAAACCGCCAGCGACGATTGAGTGGGAATAATGGAATTTGGGAGTACAAGGCTTGCCTTGTACGATTTTCAAGGCAGGAGTCCCGTTTCCGCTGCCGAAACTGGATTTTAGTTTGGCAGGCGTTATAGATTTTCAGATAATTAGTTTCAAAGTAGGATAAGCCTCAGAATAAATGATCTCGCTCCGCTCGTTACTTCGTTTCTGAGGCTAATAGCTAAAGTAGGCTAAAGCCTACTACTTTCATAAGCCATAGTACCCTGATACGTACTTTAGCTGTTAGACAAATTTCGTTATCTCGCTATCGCGATTGTGGTTACCCTACACGATAACCGGGTCATTGTAGGGGTAATCCCTTGTGGTTACCCCAATCTTGTGGTTGCCCATCGCGTTGCACTCTGCGTAACATCAGTTATTTATATGAAAAACGATAGTTACCGACAAGGATTCGATGTGATTGAAAGAAAACCGGCGTCATTTGGAAAGAGAGCTTATTATAGTTTGTCAGATAAATATTTTGGCTCGGTTAGAAATCCTATTTTTTAAAAAAATCGGATTTCTTTGAAGCTAAAAGGGGTTGAGGTTTAAAAGCGAGGACAAAACTTTTCTATAAAACGATATGTTAAAACGTAGCTTATTGATTTTGTGTTTCTTGTGTATCAGTGGGTGTAGCAGTATTGCTTATTATAGTCAAGCGATAGGTGGGCAATTGGACATCTATAGACGTTCACAACCCATTGACAGCGTCATTGCTAATCCTAACACGCCAGCACCGCTTAAACAGCAATTGTCGGATATTTTAAAAATCCGTGCCTTTGCCAGTTCCGTATTGCACTTGCCCGATAATCGCAGTTATACCTATTATGCTGATTTAGAAAGGCCTTTTGTGATATGGAGTGTATTTGCCGTTCCCGCTTTTTCCTTTCAACCTAAACAGTGGTGTTTTCTGATAGTGGGATGTGTCAGTTATCGGGGCTATTTTAGCGAAGCCCCGGCGCAAGCGTTGGCCGAGGAATTACGCGCACAAGGTTATGATGTCTATGTCGCCGGGATACCGGCCTTTTCTACCTTGGGTTGGTTTGATGATCCGGTGCTAAACACGATGTTAAGATGGCCTCAACACCGAATTGCAGGGCTAATATTCCATGAGATCGCTCATCAAAAAGTGTATATTGCTGATGATACCGCCTTTAACGAGGCTTTTGCGATGACGGTGGAATATGTTGGCGTAGAGCGTTGGCTGGCACGGTATGGTACACAAAAATACCTGGCTGCGTATCAACAATCGCGGCTGCGGCAAGCCGAGTTTGTGGATTTAGTGCTGGCAACCCGCAACCATTTGCAAGAGATTTATCAACAAAAGTGGCGACCCGAAAAGTTGCCGGCGGCCAAAACGGCCGCCTTTAATACGCTACGGGCACGGTATGCACAACTGAAAAAAAGTTGGGGCGGCTTTGCCGGCTACGATGCTTGGTTTGCAAAAGACTTGAATAATGCCAAACTGTTATCCGTTGTGACTTATCAAGATTATGTGCCGGCTTTTCGCGCTTTACTTGATCAACAGGGCGGTGATTTGCCAGCGTTTTATCAAGCTGTCGCACAACTTGGTGAATTACCTATACAAGCGCGTCATGCACAATTAAGGGGCAAGGTGACAGGGAAAGGGAACCAAGGACTTACTAATTATTAATAATTAATTGTTAATAATTAATGATTAATAATTCCCTTAAGGCTTCGCGCCAGTTGCCGCAATAAACTTTCAAAAAATCCGATGTCTAAAAGACATCGGGTTTTTGCACTAGTTCAAATTCTAGCCGTTTGCAGTATAATTGTTAATAATTAATTATTAATTATCCCTTAAGGCTTCACGCCAGTCGCCGCAACTAACTTGGTTTCCAAACGTTCACAGGCATTTTTTTCACGCTCAAGCGCCGCTTCCGCTTTAATCATGCGGTTTCTGACGGTCGAGGCTTCGCTCTTGACTAACTCGACTTCTTGTTCAAGTTTGGCTATCGTTTCCTTATGCGCCACTTCATGAGAATCCGCACGCCCTTGCAACATAGCGACTTTCTTTTCCAAGTCCACCCGTGCTCTGGCTTCTGTTTCCAGACGGGCTTTAATCTCTTGTTTTTCAGCTTTTAGTGATTTTATCTCACTTTCATATTTTTTGCCGGTTTCTTTCATTTCCTGAACCAAAGCCTCAGCGACAGCGGCCTGCTTTTGCTCCAGTTTGAGTTGTTTCCAAACTTCGTTGGTTTCCTGCTTCGCCGTTTTGATATCTTTCTCTAAACGATCACGATTGTGCAGAGTCACGGCCAATTCCTCACGAACTTCCTTGAGAGCCGTGCGGTCTTGTTCTGCTTGGCGATTGACCTCGTACAAGCGTTTTTTCAAGCCATTAGCATTTTCATGGACACGTCCGACCTCTTCAGTCAAGCGCTTGACTTCATGTTCTTGTTGGGCGAGTTTTTCATGGAAAATGGTTACTTGGTCTTGGGCGCTTTTTAATTCGCAAATTTTGCGATCTAGGTCAACTTGTAATGATTTGTTTTCTCTCTTTAAAGTCTCAATGACCCATTTGGCATTGGCTATTTCGTGATTGACCTGATCGACTTTATCCAAAGCCTCTTGACGTTGCTGTAGGACTTCAACTTTATATTGTTGATAGCGTTTTTTGAAGGTTTCGATTTCTTGTTGGGCAATGTCTTGCGAAGTTTGCCAAAGAATCTGTATGGCTTGAGTACCTATGCGCTGGAGTTCTTCTGGCACTTGTTCGGGATTTTTCTCAATCACAGATAAGTTAATTTGTAGAGACATTTGAACAATGGAAAATGAAAAATGGACAATGAACAATGAGTCTATTACAAAACTGTTGTTTCGATAATCCGATTAGAATTCTCTAAAACCTTGACACAGTTTCGACAGAAAATTTCATTCCAAGAAGGAAATTCGTGCTTCATTACCGAAACAACTGAAAATGAGTTTGGCAAGAGCCTCAATGAACAATGAACCCTGAAAAATGAACAATAGTTTACTAAATTCGTATTTTTTAAGATATACTTTGCACGAAAATATACTCAGCACTAATTTGCACTTTTGTCATTCCTTAAGGATGTGAGGAATCAAGCAAGAATTTAAAAATATTTCTCAAGTTCCCTCCGTTCAAAGGGACTCGACATGACAGAATTTGCGACCTTGTTCAGTATAATTTAAACTTTTACACCTCTCCCACCCTCTCCAGAGGGGACTTGCACGGTTTGATTCACATCGATGATCCGGGAAATTAGCGCGGCGAGTAAAGCAGCGGCAAGTCCCCTTACGTCATGGGATTTAGGGGTGTGTAAAAAGTATTCCCATGCTAAGTATTAAATACATTTACTAATTTTATAGAAAAATAGAGACAAATGACGAGGAATATTAGGTCAAATAATTCCAAACAACCGTTTGGCCTCGAAGTAGTAATTGGCAATCTTCCGGTCTTGCACTACCTGGTTCGCCTTTGACACGCGCAAAAGCTAATCGACCGTTACTATAAATAGAATTGATTTGTTTAGTCCATTTGTCTTTGACACGCACGATATCACCTTTACGGAAACCGTCTAATGCAGCAAAGACTTGATATGGCACACGTCCCTTACCTTTCTGCGGAAGATCATGGTAACGTCTTCTGGTTTGTCGGGGCCTGAACTTAATTGTGTAAAAATTCTCACGGTGATAGGGTATCGAAGTTCGCTTATCTAACGTTGCCACACAAAGAGCATCAACATCATGTTCTTTAGGTAAATCTAAATCTTTTCTGAACGAAGCTGTTTGGTAACCAAACACTTTGAAAACGGGTGCCACTTTCTCTAATGTTTGGTAAATTTGACCTTGATGTACTTTTTTATGTTTCACGCTAAAGTTTCGCGAAACTTTAGCGTGAAACATTGTTGACAAAGTGTTATCAAGTTTTTAATCGTATCCTTACCACCTTGACTTTGATGCACTATATGATGTGCTTGAAGTTGAACCTGTTTTTTGCCACAAGAGACGCATTGATATTTATCCCGCATTAACGTGGCTATTCTAAGATTTTCATCTAAACGATTTTATTGTTGATACTCAATCCCAAGCAAATCAGGATTGTTGAGACGAGCAATATCAACTTGCACATCTTCAACCACAATTTTATTGAGGGGTAAAGGAATTTGATGCACAACTCTTATTACTTCTTCTGCATTAGCGAAAAGAGAAGGTGGCAATCGTCCGCTGCGCTTACTGGTTGCTCGATTTAAGACTCGTTTGGGACGATACCATTTACGGGTTCGTCTTTGACGACGATTACCACGTCTGGCGGTCATTTTGTCTTTAATATCGGTGCGATGATTAATAATACCAGAAAGTAAAATTTTTTCGTTACCCACACTGCACAAACCGGTGTGATGACTTCCTTTATCAATCCCTAATGTAATGGGTTGCACATTTTCTTCACAGTCCCATTGCAATTTAATGGTGAAGGGACATCGATTGACGATTTTTGCTTTTTCAACGCGCAAAAGTTTTCTCGCCTTTGCTGGTTTGCACGGCATTAGTGGTTTACCATTTTTGTTAATAACGTAGACTAACATAATATCTTTAGGATCTCCTGTTAGTGAGAGTGAAGTACTCCTTGTGATTGTTAAATAGGGTTTTTACATATAACACACTTTCACGTTTCCGCTACCCTTAATGTTAGACCACAGAGCTACCGACTGGAATAACATCAGCAGGTGTGATGGCCTATCTAACTTCTGCTACTCGCGTAGCCCACTGTTAGTTCCATGTCTAGGAATAAATTTCTATATTTCAAATATTATTCTATAGATTTAGGAACTATATATAAAGCTCAATTCAACCATTAATTAACATTACCAATTACCAATTACCAATTACAAATTACAAAATGACCTCGTTGTAACGGATTTTGGGGAGACCAAAAATGATGGGGGTTTTTCATCATATCAAAGGGCGAACACCTCGGTTCGCCCCTACCAAACATTTTTTGTATCCCATTGATATTTAAAATAATAATGTAGGGCGAAGTAAGCGTGTTCGCCCTATCCCCAAAATCCGTTACAATCAGAATTTTTTTTTAGTAAGCGGACTTTAGCTTTTAGCCAATGATCTCGCATAGCGAATGACTGCGTTTGCTTTAGCTGTTGGCGATTTAGGAGTTTTGCAAGTCCTTCGTTAAATCATTTTTAGTTTAAACTTTTTTTCAGTAAGCTTATACTACAGTTTTGCCATTTAATCTTAACAACGATGGGCGTACATAAAGTATGACTTTAGACAACTTTTTTGTGAACAAAAACCAAGTTTCTCCAAGAAACTTGGTTTCTCATTACCACTCGGAAAGGCACTACCAAATCTTTTTGGTAGGCGGCCTTCTGTTGTGTTTGCTGAGTTTTTCCCTGTGGGCGGATACCCTGCGGCGCGATGACGTGCCACCCCCTTTACAACCTTGGGTCGATTGGGTATTACATGACACTCAAGATTGCCCTCTTAATTATAACCAATCCCCCCGGCCCTCTTCTAACAACAAGGCCGTTCCCGTTGAAAAAGGAGGGTTAGGAGGGACTTGTCGTTGGCCTTCAGACTTGACTGTTAAGGTGAACGCCAGCGAGGCCGAGTTTAGCCAACAATGGCAAGTCTATAGTGCCGGTTGGATCGCCCTGCCGGGCAATGCTAAACACTGGCCTCAATCGGTAAAAGTCAATAATGAACCGGCCAAGGTTGCGGATCGTGGGGGCGTGCCCAGTGTGTTTGCGCCCAAAGGACATATTACCATAGCGGGGCAATTTCAATGGAAACAACAGCATCCCGAATTTTTGCAAATTCCTGCCAACACGGGCTTGGTTGCGTTGACTATTGACAATACCCCCGTCACTCTCCCTGAGTTTGATGCCGTAGGCCGTTTATGGCTAAAAAAACGCGGTACTTCTGACCAAGCGGCCGAGGAAAACCGTCTTGATATGCGTGTCTATCGTCACATTATCGACGAAATTCCGTTACAAATCACAACAAGCCTAGAACTGGACGTTGCCGGCCGCCACCGCGAAGTCACGCTAGGCCCGGTCATGCTTGACAAGCATAAGGCGATGTCCTTAAACAGTCCCCTACCCGCCCGCTTGGAAAGCGATGGGCGTTTGCGGTTGCAAGTGCGCCCCGGTTCATGGAGTTTAACCTTGCACACGCGCCAAGAGGGAGAGGCGGCTAAGCAATTAACGCTGGCCGCGTCAGAGAAGCCATCACTGGGGCAATGGGTTAATGAAGAAGTGTGGGTGTTTGAGGCCCGTAACAATTTGCGCTTAGTCGAAGTCAGCGGCGTGACTGCCATTGATCCTCAACAAACGGCTTTACCCGCCTATTGGCGGAAATTTCCCGCCTACTTAGTTCGGGCCGGGGACAGTTTGGTGATAGATGAAAAACGCCGAGGTGATCCAGAGCCGGCGCCTGACCAATTAAAGCTAAAGCGGCATTTTTGGTTAGATTTTGATGGTTTTGGCTACAGTGTGCAAGACCGTATCGACGGCACGATGACGCGGGGTTGGCGTTTAGAAATGGCCGAGCCGGCCGTGTTAGGGCGCGTCGCGGTGAACGGCCGAGACCAATTTATTACGCGCCTAGAAGATGGCAGCAATCCGGGCGTAGAAGTCCGGCGCGGACAAATTGATTTAGTGGCCGATAGTCGTTTAGAAAACACCGTGACTCAACTGCCAGCCGTGGGCTGGGCGCATGATTTTCAAGAAGTCAGCGCGATGCTACATTTGCCGCCGGGGTGGCGTTTATTGAACGCCACTGGCGTGGACAATGTTCGCGATACATGGCTCAAGCAGTGGACACTATTGGACTTGTTCATCGTCCTCATTATGGCCGCGGCCGTCGGTAAATTATGGCGTTGGTGGTGGGGTGGATTGACATTGGTAACGATGATATTGAGTTACCATGAACCGGGCACACAGCCTTGGCTCTGGTTCTGGTTGGTAAGCATTATTGCCTCCTTAGCATTGTTGCGAGTATTACCCACACTGGGCTGGTTTAGTGGCAGTGTGCGTTTGTATCGCAATATTAGCCTTATTGGTTTATTAATCATCGTGTTACCATTTATGATGCTGCAAGCGCGGCAAAGTATCTATCCGCAACTGGAGCGCCCGGGGGCAACGTTGGAAAAGTCGACTTTCGCTAGGGCAACCCTTTCTGGGTATGAGAAGTCTGACAGAGAGAAGTATATAAACAGATACGGTGGTGGTAATGATGATATCTCGCCGCAAGCGCCTTATTCCCAGAATATACTCCCAAAAGGCCGTTATTACCAAGAACCGTCTCTGTCACCTCAGAAGGTTAAACGCAAAAAACAGCCACAAATTGACCCCAATGCCCAAGTACAAACGGGGCCGGGTTTGCCACAGTGGAAATGGAACCGCATTAAGATGGATTGGAGTGGCCCCGTCCAGCAAACTCAGTCTATTGAGTTGTGGTTATTGTCGCCTTTAGTCAATAGTGCGTTAGGCGCTGTGCGCGTGGTGTTGTTGGCGATTTTGACCGTATTCTTTTTATGGGTATCTTGGGGCCCCGGCACGCGGTTATTATTTGGTTCAAAGGCCACTTCTCAACCGGTGAATCAAGCAGCGAAGCCTTCGGCAACAGCGGCCTTTTTGTTAGCGGCCATGTTGGGCGTGTTATTGTCTTTGCCTCTAGTTGGTTGTGCTGAAATTTCTTCGAGCAAACCTTTTTCAGCGAGGGGAACGTCCCAGACTTCAACTCCAGTGAACACTTCTCCCTTTTTTATCTCCACCGAAATTCCCCAAGGCTCTTCTTTTTCAAAAGGGGGAACGCATAAGAGTTCGGTAGAAGCCGAAATTCCCCAAGGCTTCCCTGTTTCAAAAGGGGAAAGGGTGCTGAAAATAAAAGGGGACTGGGGAAAATCTGATTTTGACAACTTTCCGCCCCAATCATTATTGGATGATTTGCAAAAGCGCCTATTAGCACCGCCCGATTGTTTACCCTATTGTGCCGGCAGCCCGCGCTTGTTGCTAGAATTGCAACCCACTCAATTACGTGCCCGTATCGAGATACATAGCCTTGCGGACACTGCTGTGCCATTGCCCGGTTTAGCAAAGCAATGGTTGCCACAACAAGTGCTGCTCGATGGTGAGCCGGCACAAGCTTTATTGCGTCATCAAAACGGGCAATTATGGCTGAGTGTCAGTAAAGGCATCCATCAAGTGCAAATCGCCGGCCCGTTAGCCCATCGCAATACGGTGCAACTGCCTTTGCCGCTGAAACCGCATTTTGTTGAGATCAATGCCAAAGGCTGGCGCGTGGAAGGCCTACATGAAAATGGCGTGGCTGATGACTTGTTGCAATTTACCCGCGAACAAACCGATGACAAATTGGCCGACTTAGAAATGGGCAACTTGCCACCGTTTGTACAAGTGGAACGCACCTTGTTATTATCGGGTTTAGATTGGCAAGTTGAAACCCGCGTCATACGCAAAACGCCATTAGGCGAAGCGATTAAATTGGAAATCCCTCTGCTCTTGGGCGAATCCGTCACCAGTGAACAAATTCGCGTTGAAGGCGGTAAGGCGTTGATTAACCTTTCACCGAATCAGTCACAAATCGGTTGGGTGTCTGTGTTTGACAAACAAGACACGATAACGCTGACAGCGCCGAACAATACCAAAAGCAGCGAAGTTTGGCGTTTGAATGCCAGTGCCTTATGGCATGTCAAAACCCAG
The DNA here is from genome assembly GCA_002085445.1 of Candidatus Parabeggiatoa sp. nov. 2. Taxonomy (GTDB): domain Bacteria; phylum Pseudomonadota; class Gammaproteobacteria; order Beggiatoales; family Beggiatoaceae; genus Parabeggiatoa. The sequence goes on along the minus strand of NBMI01000082.1, from coordinate 7,025 downwards.
GGCATTCCCGTGGTGCATCATCAAACTGAGGGACGCTGGCTACCAGAATGGCGGCCTTGGCCGGGTGAAAGTGTTAGCTTGCATATCAGCCGTCCAGATGGCGTAAAAGGACAAGTGTTGACCATAGATCGCAGCCAATTAATTGTCACGCCTGGACAGCATACCACAGATAATCGGTTGTTATTAACCCTACGCAGCAGTCGCGGGATGCAACATGAATTGGTTTTGCCGTTTGATGCCCAATTGCAATCGTTCAAAATCAACGGAAAATCCCAACCGATACGTCAAGACGGGGGCCAAAAAAACCGCTTTGTCACTTTGCCCATTACCCCAGGGACACAGCTAGTTGAGTTGCAATTTCAACAATCTGTCGGTATGAGCCAGAACTTTTTTACGCCCCGCATCGATTTAGGCATAAAAAGTGTGAATACCCTGCTGCAAATTAATATGCCCACTGACCGCTGGATATTATTTACTGGCGGAAAACCCATTGGGCCTGCTGTGATGATTTGGGGCATTTTAATTGTCATTGTTCTAGCATCGGTGGGCTTGGGGCAAATTTCATTGACTCCGTTAAAAATTCCTCATTGGCTACTGTTGGGCGTGGTATTAAGCCAAGTGCCTATCCCATTGATGCTGTGCGTGGTGGCGTGGTTTATGGCGTTAGGCTTGAGGGCGCAGATGTCCTCTGATAAGTCACCCATTATATTTAACGCGATTCAAATTGGGCTAGGCATTCTCACGCTAGTCGCTTTGATTACTTTGCTATTTGCCATCAAGCAAGGCTTGTTAGGTAGCCCCAATATGCACATTGCCGGCAATGGTTCAGATTCTTACCATTTGCGTTGGTATGAGGATCGCGCAGCGGGCATATTACCGCAGGTATGGGTATTTTCTCTGTCGATGTGGGTGTATCGCATAGCGATGTTATTGTGGGCATTATGGCTAGCGTTTGCGCTACTGGGCTGGCTACGCTGGGGTTGGGAATGTTTTAGTACGCATAGCCTGTGGAAACCCTTGCGAACTAAAAAAGCCGTGCAAACTTAATTTTCCACAGATACCATTCCTCAACGGGATGGTATCCGTACCCAGTCTAATGAAAAATGAAAAATGAATTCCAGGCAAAAGTTTTTCTCCGAAAAACGTTTGCCTGGAAATGAAAAATGATGGTGGGCAACAACGTTGCCGGCCCCCTACTCGATTTTTAATTCGTTTATCCGCGTAATTAGTTGTACTCGTTCGTTTATCCGCGTAATTAGTTGTACTTGCTTTTCAATTCGTTTATCCGCGTAATTAGTTGTACTCGTTCGTTTATCCGCGTAATTAGTTGTACTCGCTTTTCAATTCGTTTATCCGCGTAATTAGTTGTACTCGATATTTAATTCGTTTATCCGCGTAATTAGTTGTACTCGTTCGTTTATGCGCGTAATGGGCGTTCCATAACGAAAAATTGCCCGGACGAGCGTGTTTGAAAAGCACGTTCAAGATTATCCAAAAAACTATAGTGCAGTCCCTCATCTTCCAAGGTTTTTTTCCGAATGTCTAACGCCCGTCGATAAAGCGGTTCAGCGCAGACATACTCACCCATCCGCCTATAAAGCTCAGCCAGATTGTTCAAGCTCACTGCAACATCAGGGTGTTCTTCTCCCAAGGTTTTTCTCCTGATTTCTAACGCCTGTCGATAACGCGGTTTGGCGCGGGCATACTCACCCGTAGAAACATAAAGCGAAGCTAGATTGTTCAAGCTCGTGGCAAAAGAAGGGTGTTCTTCTCCCAAGGTTTTTTTCCATAAGTATAACGCCCGTCGATAACGCGGTTCAGCGCGGACAGACTCACCCATTTGCCTATAAAGTTCGGCCATAGTGTTCAAGCTTTTAGCAACTAAAGGGTGTTCATCTCCCAAGAGTTTCTCTCGGATAACAAGGGCACGTCCAGCAAACGGAATAGCTTGTTGATATTTTCCTTGCTGAGAATAATTATTGACTTGCTCATTGAGCTTTTTGGTCATCATCAAACTTAGCTTTTCTAAAAAACCTAACTCATTTTCCTGACTTAACTCATTATCACGACTTTCATTATCACGAGTTTTTCGGAGAGTTTTTGCTTGGATTGCTTCCAATGAGTACGGCTTATGAGCTACTGCATATCCGACGGTTCCACTCACAAACTTGTAAAAAACGCTCCCAAAAAGGCGGTTCCCCAAACTTTTTCTATCAATAATGCGGTTCCAAAACATGTTGTTTCTCCTCTCAATGGTGACTTCAATTGGAAATACTATACTCAACGTGGGCATAACTTGGATTTCCAGGGGCGTTGCCCCTGGCTATATTAATCTCGCCCCGTTGGGGCTTGAAACTAGTTACTTAAGTTATTTTGGTTTCTCAAAAAATCCAATTTGTTCCCTTCTTGAGTATAAACTTATGTTGTTTCGCTCTGAACATTGTTCCGAGCGGAGCTCGATAACGCCTTGGAGGTTTTCACAAAGGCTTTTGTTTCTGCTTTATTACAATGAACGTGCCAATTTTAAAAAATCGTTTTATTTGAATGAGATACATAAAATAGCCGGGGTTATGCCTCATAGAATGCTTATAAAATGCTCACAACGCTCATAAACCGCTCATAAAATGCTCACAACGCTCATAACGGTCATAACACGTTGTTTTTTATGCTGTTTAAAATAATATATTGATTTTATACTTTACACCGATCTAGGCAGTCGTCCAAACTAACGTTTGGCAGTCGTCCAAACTAACGTTTGGCTGTCTTCCAGGAAGGCGGAAATCTTCATTCCACCCATTAGTACTAGGCCGGGTGGTGTGGGTATTTTCGCTCTCCGGCACTTAGAGTTTGTAGTAGTGGCTTTAGCCACTAGGCGGCATTGGATGAATCGCCTACCACAAACTCCGGGCGATGAATCGCCTACTACAAACGCCGTCAACTACAATTAAAAGAGGTATCAATAGGGCCATGAGTTGAAATCCCTTGAGCCATTATGCGATATGGCCCACAATTGACGGCCATCATATCGATATTCGTACCAAAGGGGCTTTAGCCCCTTCGGTAAGTGTTATTAAAGCCTTCTGATCGCCCCAGGTTTCAATGGATTTTTCAACCCTTAATTCGCATTCTAAGTACTGATTCCGTTTTTAGCTAAAAAAAATATGAAAACCTTAAAATCTCAAATGTTCCATGTTTCAGGTATTTTATTATGCGTCTTGGTAACACTGGTAGGCATAGTCATTAACCGGGCGTTTGAAGAAAAGAAACTCGTCAAAGAGTATGAAATCAAAAACCAGATTGCTGGACACCTGAATGCCGCCACCGGCTGGCAAGCCGTTGAACGTGGGTTAGGTGCCACAATACTCGGTAGTGGTGAAGGCGATTCCTCACCGCTATTCTCAAAATTTATGGAAATGGCACAAACCGGCGACACCGAAGTCTTACACGCCAAAAACTGGGCCAAAAACTGGCTCGCTATCACCAAAAACAAGCACTTTGAAGAGAAACTCAATCAATGGCAGGAAACCTATCAGGCACTCAAAATTGCTCGCCCCCGAATTGCCCGTGGCGATATTTCTAAAGATAAATGGCTCGACATTGCTACCGCTAACATTCGTTATGAGTTTAATCTGCGTAATCTAGCCTTTATCCCGCAAAACCAGCAAGAACAGATACCCTATTTGAATAGCGTCCTCCGCCCTCATATCACCAAGTTACGCGAATTTGCTGGACTGGAACGCGCCCTAGTAGCAAATACGATTGCACGCAGAGGGCCGTTTTCTCATGAGACGATGAATCGAATCAAGCACTATCGCTCCATCGTGGAACAATCGGTTGCTCAAGTGCTGCTTTTAAAAGGACAACCCTCTACTTCAAAGGAGATGAAACAAGCTATTATGCGCTTTGAAAAAGAATTTCTGCACTCATTTCAACTCTTAAGGGAAAATGTTTTTGTGGCGAGTCATATACAAGAAGCGGCTATCAGAAGGGCTTCTATACAACTCATTGAAAAAAAAGCGGCTTTGGAAGATTATTTAGCCGGTATTTCTCATAACTTGCTGAATATGAGTCGCCATCAAAGTGTGACGGGCTTGGCTAAGGCATTGGTAGAAAAAGCCGACTTATCTGAACGGCTAACGGTGGTAGAAACGCTGTTTGACAATTTTTCTAAAATTAACCAGAAACTCTATCAAATTCGCTATTTAGATAATACGGGACAAGAACGTGTGCGAGTTGATTCTGATGGACGACTCACCACAATTGTTCGCGGCAAACAGTTACAAAATAAGCGCCACAGATACTATTTCCAGAACGCCATCAATCTGCAACCCGGCGAAGTCTATTTATCACATATTGATCTCAACATGGAATTGAAGGAAGTTGAAACCCCCTCTAAACCGACGCTTCGTTTTGTTACCCCGGTTTTTATTGATGGAAAAACACCGGCTGGGATGATTATTTTCAATTTACTCGTCAACACCCCATTATTTTTGCATAAACTCATAGAAGAGAGTGAGGAAGCCGGAAATTACCTCTTAGTGCATCACGATGGCTTCTACATCCACCATCCTGACGAAGCTAAAGAATGGGGAATGATGGAAAAACTCAACCGTTCACACCATAATATTAAACAGGACTCTCCACAAGTTGCCGAACAGATTTTGTCCGGCAAAGCCGGAACAGTGCGCGTTAGTGCTAAGGAAAGCTTTGTCTATCAACCGATCTTTATTCAAGCTAACACCAATCATTTTTTTGTGATGATCAAAACGATCAAAAACGTGGCGTATCCAGTGGATGCGGCAACTTGGTTTGAAGCCGCAACCAAAGCCATCGATGCAGCATTGCCCATCTCAAAGGTTGCCGGAACACAAGCCAATACGGTCATGTTAGAGATGAAATCGGCCGCCAAAAGAAACCTGATAGTCAGTGTCTGTTTTTTTATCTTTGTGGTATTTATTTTCTATTTGTTCACTCTGTGGGCAAAAAATAACATTCTGAGACCGATTCACAAACTGATTGACATCACGCAACAGGTAGCAACCGGCGATTTTTCCCAGAGAGTTGCAATCCGATCTGAGGATGAAATCGGCCAATTAGGCCTCGCGTTCAATCAAATGGCTGAGGATTTGCAAAGATCAACCCATCAACAGCTTGAAGCCAAAGAACAGGCGGAAGAAGCCAAAGAACAGGCGGAAATCGCCAATAAGGCTAAAAGTGTTTTCTTAGCCAATATGAGCCATGAACTCCGTTCTCCCCTGAATGCGATTTTGGGTTTTACCCAGATTATGACGCGCAGTCAAACTTTATCCCAAGAACATATAGAAAATATAGGTATTATCAGCCGCAGCGGGGAACACTTATTGACACTGATTAACCAAGTGCTGGATTTATCCAAAATAGAAGCCGGACAAACGAACCTCAACGAAAATAACTTTGATCTGTATCGTTTACTTGATGATGTGAAAGAAATGTTTCAACCCAAAGCGGATGAGAAACACTTACAATTTTGCTTTGAGCGTGAACCGGAAGTGCCGCAATATGTCAGAACAGACGAAGTAAAATTGCGTCAGGTGCTGATTAATTTATTGAATAATGCCTTGAAGTTTACGGAGGTGGGCGGCATTTGTGTCAGAATTGGGATAAGAAAAGATCAAGCTCAACTACAATTTGAAGTGGAAGACACTGGACTCGGCATTGCCCCGGAGGAATTGGACAGTCTTTTTAAAGCCTTTGTGCAAACTCAAAGCGGTCAACAAGTACAGGAAGGCACCGGTTTAGGTTTAGCGATTAGCCATCAGTTTGTGCAACTGATGGGTGGGGATATACAGGTTGAAAGTGAGGTGGGATGTGGCACCCTATTCAAGTTTGATATTCAAGTCAATATCGTTGAAGCAAGCCAAGTGACTTGCTCAACTAAGCTGCAACGCCGAGTGATAGCACTTGAACCTGGACAACCCCGCTATCGGATTTTGATTGTCGATGATAAATGGACTAATCGCCAATTCTTGATAAAACTGCTCAATCCATTGGGTTTTGAACTGCAAGAAGCCACTAACGGTCAGGAAGCGATTGAAATAGGGAAAGAATTTGAGCCACAGCTTATCTATATGGACATGCGGATGCCGGTGATGTCAGGCTATGAAGCGACCAAACGCATCAAAGCGACAGTCAAAGGACAGGCGACGGCCATTATTGCCCTGACGGCGAGTTCGTTAGAAGAAGAACGGGCCGTGGCTTTATCGGCGGGGTGTGATGATTTTATGCGGAAACCCTTTAAGGAAGGAGAAATTTTTGAGATGATAAGTAAACATATTGGGGTGCGCTATGTTTATGAGGAACCAGAGGCGATAACCAACCAGACTCAGGCAGAGCCTTTAACGCCAGATGCGTTGGCAGTTTTACCAGCTAACTGGATAGCCCATCTCCATGATGCCGCTGAACGGGCTGACGCAGACGTCATTTTCGAGCGACTTGAGCAAATTAAACCTGAACACACTCAATTAGCAGAAGCCATAGCCGCTTTAGCCAAAGACTTTCAGTTTGATGAATTGATCGCTTTGACGAATGGAGTCCAAACTTTAGCAGGAGTCCAAACTTTAGTTTGGCAGAAGTCCAAACTTTAGCAGGACTCCAAACTTTAGCCGGAGTCCAAACTTTAGCAGGAGTTCAAACTTTGGTTTGGCAGGAGTCCAAAGTTTGGCAGAAGTTCGTTTGGCAATGCCAGAGTATTTAAAGAGTTTGGACTCCTTGTGGCACTGCCAAACTAAAGTTTGGACTCCTTGTCGTATTGCCAAACTAAAGTTTGGACTCCAGTCGCCAAACTAAAGTTTGGACTCCTTGAAAAAACAGGACAAGATGCGGTTTTGAAATAACCTCTTTGTTCAATTCTCAGCGCGATATTCGCAGAAGCAATAGGTTTCTTTTGAGGGCCAGGTTGCCGAATTGATTCGCGTTATTTTAGTTATGGCCCAAAAGTTGAATTAAATTAAACCTATAAATAAATGAGTTATAAGTTATTGAAAGTT
>NBMI01000321.1 GCA_002085445.1 Candidatus Parabeggiatoa sp. nov. 2 | reverse complement strand
CAACTTGAATCTCGCCGATTTCAAACTGTCGCCGCCGCTGGCGAGTGTCAAATTTGACCGTTATGATGCCAAGAGCCAAGCACAAGGCGAAATCGCTATCACACTGCTAGGGCAAGAACAACCGTTGCACTTGACTATTGTGTCAAAAACACCCGATTTAGTGCTGGCGCGGCCGGAAAAAGGTGTGCAATATAAATTATCTGTCATTCAAGTGGACAAATTGCTGCATTTACCAACTGAACCAAAGTCCACCAAATCGGAGGACAAAGCAGTCTCACAGGAAGGCAACGATAGTACAGAGGAATAGTACTACCGACTTAACGCTTCAAACCTCCGAGGTTTCCAAAACCTCGGCGGTTTTTTTAGAGGCTGTTTTGGAAAAACAGCAACAAGCAAGATTTAAAAAGATTATATTTATCAGGTTCCAACTATTATCATTTATAAATCAATCAGTTATGAGTTTTCCAAAACGGCTTCTTACTGTTTGGAAGGAAGGCCTCTTACCAAAGTTTTTAATTCCCTTATTTCGGCTTGCAAAACTTGGATTTCCGCTTCCAGCGTTTTTGTTTCTGCATGGGCAGCGGCTTCAATGTCGGCGCGCGTTTTGTCCTGATCAGCTTTACGGAGATTCTGCATGGTATCAACAATGATGGCAACAAAGAGATTCAACATAGTAAACGTCGCAATCAGGATAAATAACACAAAAAATACCCACGCATGTGGAAACTCTTTCATGACGGGACGGGCAATCTCCATAGACCAACCCTCTAAGGTCATAATTTGAAAAAGCGTGTACATCGAGTCGCCCAAAGTACCGAACCATTTTGGAAACGCCGGCCCAAATAATTTCGTGGCAATCACAGCAAAAACATAATAAAAAATTGACAGCAGTCCAAAGGTAGAGGTAATAGCGGGAATGGCGTGTAACAAGGCTTCTATAACAAAGCGTAATTGTGGCACTATAGCAATTAGGCGCAACACACGCAGAATACGCAAGACTCGCAAAACCGAAAACACGCCGCTTGCCGGTATCAAGGCAATGCCAACAATAATAAAATCAAAGACATTCCAGCCACTTTTCCAAAAACGCCAGCCAAAAGCATACAATTTTAAGGCAATTTCCAGCACAAACACGCCTAGAATCACTTTATCGAATATCTCCAAAATATCGCCATAGCGAGCCATGATGCTCTGGGAAAGTTCTAGTCCAAGCGTGATGGCATTAATGATGATAAGCGTAATGATGAAATTACGCACTCGCGTCGATTCAACCCACTCACCGACTTTAGTACGCAAAGTGGGCTTTTCATTTTCAAGCATTAGTTTCGTTGCTCCTGTGAATCACTAAGTACCTTGGCAAAAGGCCAGTTGGAGTCCAAGATTTATCTTGGACTTAAACACGGGTTTCAATCCATAATTGGTCTAACTCATTCATTCTACAATTCTTTTTCACCCTCACCCTGGCCATCTCAGAAAAGGGAAAGGGTGTTCTCCCACGGCAATTAGGGTGAACAAATAAGTATTTTATCACCCCTTGAGAAAAGAGGGTGAGGCAATACCCTTCCTTGATTCAAGGACTGCAAAGTTCCGTTGCACTCCCACTTGACCTCGTTTTTGTCTTAACTCAATGGTATTGAGAGGGTGAAGGTGAAGGATTAGTGACGGTTTTTAATTCCTTTATTTCGGCCCGTAAAGCACGAATTTCCGCAACTACCGCTTCGTTTTCTGAATACAACGCTTTTAATTGATTAATTTCGGTTCGCAGACCAAGAATGTTCGCTTCCAGTGTTTCATTTTTGGCCTGGGCTGCGGCTTCACTTGCCAAACGTGTTTCCTCCTGATCTGTTTGATGGACCCTCTGCATCGTATCAACAATGATGGCAACAAAGAGATTCAACATGGTAAACGTCGCAATCAGGATAAAAAACACAAAAAATATCCACGCATGTGGAAACACTTTCATGATGGGACGGGCAATACCCATAGACCAACTTTCTAAGGTCATAATTTGAAAAAGCGTGTACATTGAGTCGCCCAAAGTACCAAACCATTCGGGAAACAACGGCCCAAATAATTTCGTGGCAATCACGGCAAAAACATAATAAAAAATTGACAGCAGTGCAAGGGTAGAGGTAATGCCAGGAATGGCGTGTAACAAGGCTTCTACGATAAAGCGTCATTGTGACACCATGCAGGCGCAACACACGCAGAATACGCAAGACTCGCAAAACCGAAAACACGCCGCTTGCCGGCATCAAGGCAATGGCAACAATAAGAAAATCAAAGACATTCCAGCCACTTTTCCAAAAACGCCAGCCAAAAGCATACAATTTTAAGGCAATTTCCAGCACAAACACGCCTAGAATCACGTCATCGAATGTCTCCAAAATAGCGCCATAGCGAGCCATGATGTTCGGGGAAAGTTCTAGTCCAAGCGTGATGGCATTAATGATGATAAGCGTAATAATGAAGTTACGCACACGCGCCGATTCAACCCACTCACCGACTTTGGTACGCAAAGTGGGCTTTTCATTTTCAAGCATTAATATCACTCCTGTGAATCACCAAGTACCTTGGCAAAAGGCCAGTTGGTATCTTTTAATAATACCGAATAATACCAGTTATGTTGGAGTCCAAGATTTATCTTGGACTTCCTTGATTCAAGGAGTGCAAAGTTCCCTTGCACTCCCACTTGAGCTCGTTTTTGTCTTAACTCAATGGCATTGAGAGGATGAGGGGATTGTCCGTGTGTGGGGCGAGGGTTGGGGTGAGGGGTATTTTAACTTTTTTTCTTCACATATTGCATCAGACGTTGGCGCTTTTTACGTTGGCGCGGCGTTATGATATTTTTGCGGCCAGAAAAGGGATTTTCACCTTGTTTAAATTGTAGGCGTATGGGAGTTCCTTCTAGTGTAAAGGCTTCACGGAAGTAATTGATTAAGTAGCGTTGATAAGAGTTTGGCAGCGCATTCACTTGATTGCCATGAATTATAAACAAGGGTGGATTATGTCCGCCTTGATGCACATAACGTAATTTAATCCGTCTGCCACGCACTAACGGCGGCGCGTGTGCAGTAACGGCCTGTTGCAAAACGTGGTTTAAACGGCCAGTGTTGATTTGACGATGGGCGGCTTGCCAAGCGGCATTTACAGAGCCGAATAAATTGCCAACACCGCTGCCGTGCAGCGCGGAGATAAAATGAATCTTAGCAAAATCAAAAAAATGCAATTTTCTACTCAGATGATAGCGCACTTGCTCACGGTGCTTTTGCTCTAAGCCATCCCATTTGTTTATCGCTATTACCAAGGCTCGTCCACTGTCAAGTACAATGCCGAGTAAATGAGCATCTTGAGCAGTCATACCTTCGCTGGCATCTAATAGCATAATTACAACATGGGCCGCATCAATCGCTTGTAAGGCCTTAATAACACTAAACTTTTCAATCGTTTCCGACACTTTAGTACGTCGTCTCACACCGGCGGTATCTATCAGCGTGTATTTTTGCCCTTCGCGCTCAAACGGAATAAAAATGCTGTCGCGAGTCGTGCCCGGTTGATCAAAAGTGATGACGCGCTCATAGCCTAACATGCGATTAACGAGGGTGGATTTGCCAACATTGGGGCGGCCAATAACGGCAATTTTAATGCCAAAATCCTCGGCCCCACCTTGTGAATGTGAAAGGGGGGCGGCTTCTTCACTTTGTAAATCCCCCACTAGGGGAGATTTCTGAAGCGTTGATAATACCGTTTCCATCAACACGTTAATGCCCTGTTGGTGGGCGGCGGAAATGGCGTGAATTTCAAATCCAAAACAATGAAATTCGGCACTGACCAATTCTTTTTTCAAGCCCTCGATTTTATTGATAACTAAATGGATCGGGGTATTGAATTGGCGCAAACTTTGGGCGAGGTTTTCATCGGCAGCGGTTAAGCCAGCACGCCCATCTACGAGAAATAATACACAGTCGGCCTCTTGGACGGCTAACAAGGCTTGTTGAGTGATGCGCTCAAGGATATCCTCGCCTTTCTCGCCGAGGCCGCCAGTATCAACGAGCCAATAGTCGCTGTCACCGACGCACCCCCGCCCAAATTTTCGGTCACGAGTTAAGCCGGGTTGATTGGCAACTAAGGCATCGCGGGTTTTAGTTAAAACATTGAATAGAGTGGATTTGCCGACATTCGGACGGCCGACGATGGCGATTGTGGGGAGCATTTTAATCTGGAAATTTGAATAGTCAGGGATAAGGGATTGTACGGAACGTACTTTAAAATCCAGGGGCGGTGCCCCTGGCTGTATTAATATCGCCCCGTTGGGGCTTTCTTATCATACTGCTAAAAATCCGATGTCTCAAAGACATCGGATTTTTTAAAAGTTAGCAGGGGCTGTTATGGGGGAGAGGGATGGGGAGAGGGTAAAAACTCATTTATTGGCTTGACTGAGGAGATTTTCTACTTCGATTTCTGCTTCAATCTCGTAAACCTCCTTTTGCATCTCTTCAGCTTTTCTTCCGCTGCCGAAAGTTGCTGGAGAAAATCTTCCATCTCTTGGACAATGTTTGTCAAGATAGTGATTTTCGCCTCAGAGCCCTCAGACTTTTCCAGGGCGGCAAGCTGCGCTTTCTTCGCCTTCAGTTTCCGTTCAAACGTCTTGCGGGAAACTTTCACCTTGACAAGATTCTGTCTGACTTCAACAATCTTGTTTTTGTACTTTTGGATAGCGATATCGCCCTTGCCAACCAAGCTTTGAATCTGATTGGTGATGCGTTTCTTGAGTACATCGACAGTGGCTATCCCATCATCACCACATCCAATGGGCGCTAACATAACGATGAGTAATAGCAAAAACTTCAGATTATTTGCCATAAAGTTCCTCCTCTATCAGTGATTTTGTGGTTTCAGCATTCGCCAATACAGTATTGGCATCCTCCAATAGTGCTTTTGATATCGCACTAAATTTCTCTTTGCCCTGTATCTCATCAATTTTGTATGCTACATAAGCTCGCTCTACTTTATCATAAATCTTGTTCAACGTAAAATTTATTTTTTTGCGAAGCCCTTGCCACTGCTTGAGTGATTTGTTAACCATCTTGCGTTGGTTTGGATGCCTATCCTTTAGATCGTACAAGAGTTGAATTTTCTCATCAG
>NBMI01000081.1 GCA_002085445.1 Candidatus Parabeggiatoa sp. nov. 2 | reverse complement strand
AAATAAACGGATTTTTTATCGGCTTCATTTTCGGATTGAAAGTCAATAAAAATAACCAAACGGGTCAATTTTTATTTTCACCCGCATCTGTACATTCCGTATACGCCTAAACTGTTATGGAAAGGTTTTGTTATTTAACAAAAACTATTTATTTTACCCATTATTTTTGCTTTAATACCAGCAACGTAATATCATCTAAAATCTTTTGTTGGCCGATAAACTGTCGCACATCGTCAATCACCGCTTGACAGATTTCTTGGGCTGACTGTTGCCAATTGAGCTTGACAACCTCACAAAGCCGTTCTTGGCCGTATTCCTCATTCTCCATATTTACCGCTTCGGTAATTCCATCCGTGTACAGCACCACCACATCGCAGGGATTCAATGGCACTTTGGCTTGATTGACCTCAATCTCATCAACGAGTCCAATCGGAAAACCCAAATCCATCGTATCTATCAGTTCCAAGTTGCCCTTTCGCACCACAATCATCTCTTCGTGCTGTCCACTTAACCGCAAAATCCCCCCAGCCCCGTTTTGTAAAGGAGGGGAGAGGGAAGCTTGAGTTTGCGAAAGGGAGGAACTTCCCTGCTGGTAGTCCAACAAGGCAATGGTCATATTTTTATCCGACTCCATCCGTTGCACATTATCGTAAATCGCTTCATTGAGGGCTTGTAAGAATTTCACCGGATCGGTTTCATTATTGGCTAACAGTGTACGCACTGCCGTTTGTACCATAATTGCCAAGGCCCCACTTTCCAGTCCATGTCCCGTCACATCGCCAATACCCATCAAAACGCGCCCCTGACGGCTTAAGACATCATAGTAGTCGCCACCCACTTCGTCGGCAGGCTCCATAAAGCCGGCAATGTCTAAGCCTTCAATTTGCAACAGTTCATGTTCTTTAGGTAACAGCATTTGTTGTAGTTGGCGCGACACATCAAGCTCGGCACTCATGCGGAGATTTTCTGATTTAAGTTGCTCATTGAGTGCGGTAATTTCTTTATTCGCGTCGGCCAGTTGCGCGGTACGCTCTTCGACCTTTTCTTCCAACGTCCGGTACAGCAGGGCATTTTCCAACGAAATGGCCGCTTGGGAAGACAAGACGTTAAGGACTTCTAGACGTTCGGGCGTAAAAGCCCCTTCTATCAGGCTGTTTTCCAAATACAAAATACCTACCAGCTTACCCTGATTGACAAGCGGCACACATAAAGCGGATTTAATTTTATTTTCAATAAAATAAGGATCAAGGCCTATTTTTTCCTCGGTGGCATCGTACAAAATGAGGCTTTCTTGGGTACGAGCCACATAATTAATGAAGCTTGCTGGCACTAAATTCCCGCCTTGCCCCCCTTTTTCAACGGCAGAAACGACTCCGACTGGAGGTGTGTTGGGAGATTGGGGGGGATTGACGGGAATAGATTGCAACACCGTCACTTCTTCTTTATCGATTGCACCTTCCGCTTCAATGACCCATTGCCCATTTTTCTCCAAAATAAAAAACCCCTCTCGTGCTCCGGCATTCTCGATGATAATTTTCATCAATTGGGTCAGTAACGCCCCCAGTTCAATTTCACCGGCGATGGCTTGTGAGGCTTTGAGGAGGCTGGCAAAATCTAAGGCCTTTAACGACGGGAAGGTTGTTGTGCCTTCCCTCGGAGTGAGGGTGTCTGTTACGTATGTCGCGGCCACCGCGGCCTTGAGCCGCACGTTTTGATATTTTTCTTCTAAATCATAGACTTTGGCCGTGGCCCCCCAGATACCATAAGCAGAGTGTGCTGTTTTGATATAGAAATTGGCAAAGTCTTCTTTGTGGTGCGCTAACCAAAATTTAGCCGCTAATTCCGAAGCAACGGCTTCATTACACAGATAGCCATGTTGCCGCGCCGAGAGAATGGCTTGATCGTAGAAGTGCATCGCCTCCATGGGGCGGTTTTCAAGTCGGGCTTTTTCCGCTTCTAAAATCAGATGAGCATGTTCAAAGTTGATTTTACACTGGTCAGACAACAGTTTATTTTCAGCAATGCACTCCTCCAAGATTTCAAGATAGGCAGGTTTCTCTTCTTCAGAAGCCTTGGGATACAAGGCCGCTACCGTGATACCCGCATACAAAAAGTAATCGCTCCCCAGACTTAAATCGACTCTACCGAAAGCCGCAATCCAAGTGGCACGCTCATGCACCAACGGTAAGGCCTGTTCATAGCACTCAAAAATGCTAAGTGATTGTAATTTATACCTTTTATAAAGCGCACAGATAACCGGTGCCGCTTTTTCAAAGGTATTCAGAAAGGCATCTTCCGTAAAGTGATTGTAGTCAAAACGGGTTTTACCCAAGGTATCACCTTGCAAGTTTTTAAGGAAGCCTTCATACATTTGGCCGATAAACAATATCGGAACATTGTTGGCCTTCTGACAATAGGCAATGGTTTCCTCTGTTGCCTTTAGACCTTCCTCTATACTGAGAGGCGAAACATATCTGACTATTTCATGTATGGCATAGCCGGCGTAGGCAAAATCACCGCCTTCAAGTGCGAGACGGTAGGTTTCTCTAAAGCCTTCTGTGCTGGCATTGATATGCTCTCTAAGTGAATTAAAAAAAGAGTACATATTATATATCTTGGACTTTATACTAAGGTTAATCAATTTTTCCTTATTCAGTTTTAAGGCCAAGGCTGCAAATTGGTAAGCACTGGTATAGTCTTTAAAACCACCACTTAGTATAATTGTAAAAAAACTATATCCCACGGGTGTAAATGCAGAAAGCCCGTATTGAATAGACAGATTCACTATTTTAGTGGCATAAAAAGCCAACAAATCTGGTACCCCAATAACCAGAGAATCGAAGGCGATGGCTATAATCTGTGAGCAGACATTCATTGCTTCATCTTGTATGAGGGGCAGATGATACAAATCCTCAATCTGGCGGTTTTTCATGTTTTCTTGATAAAGGGCCATTTCCGCTGCCGTGGTTTTTGCCTGTACTTCTGTTTGGTCTAAGGTGGGCACATTCATGCCAAACAGATTCAGTGCCTCTATCATCGTGGCAACCGCTTCATGATATTTGCCTTGCCCAGCCAGTTGGGCTATTTTGATAACATAAATCTCGGCCTTATCATATTTGGAGTGCGCTTTTTCTAAAGCGAGGGCCAGGAGTTGATCTGAATTGTCAAACTGGCCTAACAAAAATTCACACTCACCTTGGTCTTTATGTAATTCAAAGCCCATCGCATAATGCTTGTCCCAGGCTGACTCCCCTAAGAGCGGGATACCTAATGCCAAGTAATTGAGGGCCGGTTGATAAGCCGTGCCGGCTTTGGCCTTTTTGCCCGCCTGTAAATTCAAACAGGCTAAGCTAACTCTCTCCGCTTCCTCGGTCATCAGTGCGTGGCCGCCATTCAATTGATTGACAATATCAAAAATCTGCTCCTCTAACCCCCCGCCTTGACTTCCCCCCTTCTCAAGCCCTTGGGAGTTCCTCGTATTGGCTAACAACAACCGCCCAATTTCTAAATGAAGCGCCGGTTTATCGCTGTCGGGTACCAACGCATAAGCCGCTTGTTGAATACGGTCATGCTGGAATTTAAACTGAGATTTAGCGGTTGGTGAAGAATAACTGTCCTCGTCTACAGCGCCCACTAATTTGTAATTATCATCCAACGGAATGATCAACCCTTCGACCACGGCTTGCCATAAGGCCTCAAGCGTTGCCTTAACGGTGTGCTTGTGGATAACGGCCAAGGTTTGTAAATCAAACGGATTACCGATACAAGCCGCTAATTTTAAGACTTGTTGGGTTTGGGGCGGGAATTTTCTAATCCCAGCCACCATCAAATCGACCACATTGTTGGTCATCTCTTTGGCGCGGATTTTCTCTAAGTCCCATTGCCAGTTAAGTGCTTTAAAATCAAAGACTAATAATTCTTCCCCATACAAGGCCTTTAAAAACTCCGTCGTGAAAAAAGCATTGCCTAATGTCTTTTCATAAACCAACGCCGTCAAAGGTTGGGCCGAAGGGCTATCACACTGTAATGCCTCGGCAATAAGCGCATTGACTTCCTGAGAAGACAGATTGTCAAGCGTTAGCGTATTGATAACCGCTTGTTGTTTCCGGAGTTCCTCCAAGCTCATCCTAAAGGGGTGCGAGGCATCCACCTCATTATCCCGATAGGCGCCGATGATTAGGAAATAGTGAATGTCCGGATCGGTCAGTAAAACTTTCAACAGAGTCAACGAGGCCGAATCGGCCCATTGCCAATCATCTATAAACATCACAAGGGGATGTTGTTTTTGGCTAATGGCCTTGACAAAGTTTTGAAAAACCCATAAAAAACGGTTTTGGGCCTCCGTGGGGCCAACTTGGGGTATCGCCGGTTGAGGCCCTATGATTAACTCTAAAGCCGGAATGATATCTATCATGACTTGTCCATTGTTGCCGACGGCCGCCAATATTTTTTCTCGCCATTGATTCAATTGGAAAGCCGATTCGGTCAACAGATAACGGCAAAACTCATTAAAAGCTTGAGTCAGGGCCGAATAGGGAACATTACGCTGATATTGGTCAAACTTACCTGACGCAAAATAGCCCTTCTTTTCGGTCATGGGTTTATGGACTTCACGCACCAAAGCGGATTTACCCACGCCAGAATAGCCGGCCACCAACATCATTTGGCCCCCCCCCTGAATTCCCGCCTCTGGCTCCACTTCAGGGGACAGTGGCGGAGTTGCTACGCGCTCGAAGGCTTGCAATAATATTTTGATTTCCTTATCACGCCCATAGAGTTTTTGGGGGATTTGAAACCGGCCCGAAAAATCATTTTGGCCTAATTTGAAATCCATATCTCCAAGGTCTTTGACGGATGCCAAACATTTTTCTAAATCGGCCTTCAAACCCAAGGCCGATTGATAGCGGTCTTCGACATTTTTGGCCATTAATTTCATGACGATGTCACAGACAACAAGCGGCACGTTGGGATTGATTTCACAGACCGGCGTAGGAATTTTGGCGAGGTGGCAATGGACTAATTCCAGTGAATCTGATGAAGAAAAGGGTAGGCGACCGGTCAGCATTTCATAAAAGCTCACCCCCAAGGAATAAAAATCGGTGCGGTAATCCAAGGCACGATTCATGCGCCCCGTTTGCTCTGGCGACACGTATGGGAGTGTGCCTTCCAACCCTTCGGGATTTTTAAGGGTCGGATTTTCCCGCGTTAACCGGGTGGAAATGCTAAAGTCTATGATTTTTAACAGGTTTTTCTCCTGATTCCAAATCAGATTGCTTGGATTAATGTCTTTATGAATCAACTGGGCCGCATGAATTTCGCCTAAGCTGTCAGCGATTTGTATCGCAACGGACAGAAAGGCCGAAATATCCCCTACCCCCCCTTTTTGGTCAAAGAGGGGGATGTTGTTAAAGGGGGGCATTGAAATACCCATTTCTTTGGCCGCCGGGGCGAGCGCCATCCATTGCTTTAAGGATTCACCGCCAAAATCTTCTAAAATCAAGACGAACGTATTTTGGTGTTTTTCCAAACGGTAGGTTTTGACAACCCCCGCGATATTCAGACTGCGAGTAATTTCATACTCTTGTCGATAGCGGATCAATTCAGTGGACGGCGGATAGTCCTCTTTTGGCATTTTGAGGATGACTCGTTGATTGTCCTTGGCTCGAATGCCCCGATAGACGAGTGAGTGGGCACTTTCATAAATCTTTTTAAGAATTTTGTAGTTAGGAATAGTCATCATGGTTGTCTTGTCCGATTCATTTATGTTAACAAACGTTAACAATAGCACTCCTAAGAGTGGGTGAATTTACCGGCATGCTACCGAAAATGGGAGATAGCCGCTTTGTACAATCTGATTTCGCTTGGTTCTCGCAAATTGATAGATTGTAAGTCGACGGTTTTACCAGTACTCCAGGGTGAGTACTGAACCAGATACCTGCCGCTTTAGAACAAGGAACAATATAAAAAAAAATCTCATCAAAGTCAATCTCAATCATTTTTTCCAGCAGTGGCCCCAGAATTGGTATCGTTTATGAAGGTTTGTTAATAAATTGGGTACTATGCCTATGAACCTTCAACTCTCACCCCTACCCCCTCATCCTTATACATAAGTTTTTAAATATTTTATTTTTATGGATTTTAAAGGGTAGGCCCCACGTTGGGGATTCATTAAAAATCAATGCTCTAAAAGATATCCAAAAGACTTGTGTCTAACGATGAGACCCTGGGGTGGTGAGAAATCAGTTTTTTTTGGCCCAAAAACTGATCCCGTTTTTATTCCGCATTGAAAAATTTTATATAAAAATAACCAGAATTCCATTAACAATTAACAATTAACAATTAACAATAACCTGGCTTTTAGCCCCAACGGGGCGAGATTAATATAGCCAGGGGCAACGCCCCTGGTTTTTTAGCCCCAACGGGGCGAAATTAATACAGCCAGGGGCAACGCCCCTGGATAGCCAAGGGCACCGCCCCTAGCATAACGATTCAACCCTTAATTCGCATTATGAGCGTTTGAAAATAATTATCTGAAAATCTATAGAAAGTTAATTATACTACAGATGATTAGAAATTTTTTCACCCACCTCTTACCACCTATCCGTTTTTTCTAAATCCTTGAATATAAAGTACAACGAAACGCAGTGGCGGAACGCATAAGACGAGGATAAACGAATAGGACTGATGCCTTGACAAAATAAATTGATTTAGTATTCAGTCAGTTACCTCTAAGGAACCGCTTGTAGTAGTCGCTTTAGCGACTATTACCGCTCGTTATGTCACTTTTTTTTACCCACTTAACTTATACTGAAAGTACAACGGATTTGGGGAATAAACGGCTTTTTATCGATGTTCAGAAAAATAATTTAAAAAAAGCCAATAGTGAATAGCGGCAACCCCGAAGGGGTTTTCAGGCTAAAGTTTCCGCAACGGAAACTTTAGCCTGAAAATGTGAATAGCCCCAGGTGAAACCTGGGGAGGGTCAGGGAGGAGGCCACAACCCCGAAGGGGTTGAACATGAATAGCCCCAGGTAAAACCTCATAAATTCAGGATTTTTTTCTAAGCAAACGATATGGCATTGAGTCTTCAGTGCCCTTTAGGGCACTTCAGCTATTAGACGACGGCTTTAGCCGTTGGCGGGGGGGGATTATTTGTTTCTAATTCCTTAACTTAATGGCATTGAGGTAAAACCTGGGGGTGTACAAGCGGGAGGCCACAACCCCGAAGGGGTTGAATGCTTACCACCTATCAGTTCAAAAAAACGCCTGAGTGTACTCAACTGATAGGTGGTGAGGGGTTGATAGATTTTTGATATGCTTTCCCTAGGTTCCACCTGGGGCTATTCATATTCAACCCCTTCGGGGTTAAGGCCTTATTGCTTTCCCCAGGTTCCACCTCACTGCCATTAAGTTAAGCAACAAAACACCTACAAAAACTATAACTAATGAAGCGCGACAGAGGGCCATAAAATGAAAAATGAAGATAAGGGCTTTGCACGTGGGATTGCCCCTACAAACCGTCAGGGCAATCCTTTATGGTTGCCCGAACGAAATGGTTGCCCGAACGAAATGGTTGCCCGAACGAAATGGTTGCCCGAACGAAATGGTTGCCCGAACGAAATGGTTGTCCTCACTTTATGGTTGCCCTCACTGCCATTAAGTTAAGCAACAAAACACCTACAAAAACTATAACTAATGAAGCGCGACAGAGGGCCATAACTTAATTTGAAAACCTCCAAAATATTTTATGGCCCTCAAAATAGATACTCCAAATAACCTAAGTGTTCGCTAACCGGCATGTTCGCCCTAGCTTAACTTAATGGCATTGAGGTTCCACCTGGGGCTATTCACATTTTCAGGCTAAAGTTTCCGTTGCGGAAACTTTAGCCTGAAAACCCCTTCGGGGTTGGCGTGTTGATAAGTTGCCCACCATCGTCGTATTTTGGGGCCGGCAAGAAAAAACACCTTGGTGGGCTACCTGTATGGATTGATTCTTAACTTAATGGCATTGATTATAGGACTACTCCTGAAATTACCATGACTAAAAACCTTATTCAGCCAACCACCTTAGTTGAACTACTCCGCGAAAGAGCGCAAAACCAACCCGATAAGCGGGCTTATACTTTTCTTATTGAAGGCGAGACTGAAGAACTCAACCTCACTTATGCACAATTAGATCAACGTGTGCGAGCTATTGCTGCAAAACTTCAGGACAAGGTGACTGTCGGAGATCGTGCCTTGTTACTATACCCCGCAGGGTTGGATTATATCGCGGCATTTTTCGCTTGCCTGTACGCGGGTGTCGTGGCTGTGCCCACATATCCACCACGGCGCAACCGCCCTGAGCCTCGTATTCAAGCGATTGTTGCCGACGCGCAAGCGACAGTCGTTTTGACCACAACCGATATTCTTTCTGGCATGGAGCAGAGACTCGCCCATACACCAGAGTTGAAAAACCTGCGCTGGCTCGTCACCGACAATCTTGCCGAAGAATTCGCCAACCTCTGGCAAACCCCAGAAATACACCGTGACACGCTGGCTTTTCTTCAATATACATCAGGCTCTACGGGTGCGCCCAAAGGTGTGATGGTGAGTCACAGTAACGTGCTATATAACGAAGAAATGTTCCGCCTGGCATTCGGGCATACCAATAAATCTATCGGAGTCGGTTGGGTGCCGTTATTCCATGATCTGGGACTCATCGGTAACGTCTTGCAAGCCATTTATCTAGGAGCCCCCTATATTTTCATGTCCCCCATGGCGTTTTTACAAAAGCCAATTCGTTGGTTGCAAGCCATTTCTCGCTATCACGCAACCT
This sequence comes from Candidatus Parabeggiatoa sp. nov. 2, assembly GCA_002085445.1. Classification (GTDB taxonomy): domain Bacteria; phylum Pseudomonadota; class Gammaproteobacteria; order Beggiatoales; family Beggiatoaceae; genus Parabeggiatoa. Next base: position 38,528 of record NBMI01000081.1, on the reverse strand, counting down.
GCGGTGGCGGGCCAAATTTTGCTTATGACTTATGTGTTCAGAAGATTACACCCAAGCAACGAGCCAAACTTGACCTAAGCAGTTGGGAAGTGGCAGCCAACGCCGCTGAACCGGTCCGTGCGGAAACGCTAGATCGATTTACCGCGACTTTCAAAGCGTGTGGTTTCCAGCGTGAGGCTTTTTATCCCGGTTACGGCATGGCGGAAACCACGTTATTTGTGTCTGGTGGCTTAAAAACCGCGCCTCCACTCATTTATGAGGTTGAAAAAGCCGCTCTAGAACAACATCGTGTGGTGGCAGTGCGGGATAATAACAAAAAGACACAGAAAATTGTGGGCTGTGGTCGTACTTGGTTAGATCAGAAAATTATTATTGTTGATCCAGAATCCTTCATACCGTGTTCAGATCAACAAGTGGGTGAGATTTGGGTGTCAGGCCCAAATGTGGCCCAAGGTTATTGGAATCGGCGTGAGGAGACTGAACAAACTTTCCATGCCTATCTCGCCAATACGGGCGAAGGGCCTTTTCTCCGCACCGGTGATTTAGGGTTCTTAAAGGACGGTGAATTATTTGTCACCGGTCGCCTCAAAGACCTTATTATTATTAGAGGCCGGAACTATTACCCTCAAGACCTTGAATTAACCGTAGAAAACAGTCATCCAGCATTGAATGTCGGGGGCGGTGCGGCATTGTCGGTGGACAGAGAGGGCGAAGAGCAGCTAGTCATCGTTCAAGAAGTGCAACGAACTTATTTGCGACATTTGGATGTCAATGAAGTGGTGGATGCCATCCGTCAAGCCGTGTTTGAGCAACACGAACTGCCAGTTGATGCTATATTGCTGCTCAAAACAAACAGTATTCCAAAAACTTCTAGTGGCAAAATTCAGCGTCGTGCTTGCCGAGAACAGTTGTTGGCCGGACACCTGAATAGTGTGGGAGAATGGCAACAACGTTCAGCCACAGGCGAATCACCGCATGAGAGCCAAGAACGACTGACAAACCGCTATGTCGCACCACGCACGTCCACTGAAGAAAAATTAGCCAACCTCTGGGCCGAGGTTATCGGCACGGAACAAGTGGGAATTTATGATAACTTCTTTGAATTAGGCGGCTATTCGTTACTTGCTACCCAACTGATTTCTCGGATATCCGACACCTTTTCAATAGAACTCTCTCTACACCAGCTCTTTGAATCACCCATTCTGGCGGACTTGGCCGCGCTTCTGGAAACAACGCTGAAAGACAAACCAATGGCCGGAGAGGAAAGTTCTTCCCTACCGACCATAAAGTCTGCACCCGAACAACGTTATCAGCCCTTTCCTCTCACGGATATCCAACAAGCCTACTGGATGGGCCGCAGTCGCACATTTGAATTAGGCAATGTCGCCACTCATATCTATTTTGAATTGGATTGTCCAAGTTTAGATTTTGAACGATTAAATGGTGCTTGGCGAACCTTAATTCAGCGTCACGATATGCTGCGGATGGTCGTGTTACCAACGGGTCAACAGCAAGTCCTTGAACAAGTACCCCGTTATCAGATGGTGATTTTGGATTTGCGTGGCGAGGCACCTCAGGTTATCACGACGCAACTAGAAACCCTTCGTCAGCAAATGTCCCATCAAGTGCGGCCCGTTGAACAGTGGCCGCTGTTTGAAATTCGAGCCACGCGCTTGGACGAACAACAGACTAGGCTTCACCTCAGCTTTGATGCCCTGATTGCGGATGCTTGGAGTCTGCGCTGTTTGCTCAAAGAGTGGCTGCAACTTTACCAGAATCCTGCGTTGAGATTGACACCGTTAACGCTGTCATTTCGGGACTATGTTCTCACAGAACAAGCTTGGCAAGATACCGAGTGGTATCAACGTTCCAAAGACTATTGGTTCAACCGGATAAACACCTTGCCCTTAGCCCCAGAACTGCCCATCGCTAAGAATCCTGCTACCGTCACCAAGCCTTGGTTCAAACGTCGCCGTGCCCAACTCGTTCCAGAAAGTTGGCAACCATTGAAACGACGGGCGACTAAAGCGGGACTCACCCCTTCTGGGGTTTTGCTCGCAGCTTTTGCTGACATTCTAACCGTCTGGAGCAAGCAGCCACGGTTTACGATCAATTTGACGCTATTTAATAGGCCACCGATACATCCACAACTCACTGATATTATTGGCGATTTTACCTCATTACTGCTGTTAGCGGTGGATAACACCACGCCGGCGACTTTTAAAGCGCGTGCGGTGCGTCTACAGCAACAATTATGGCAAGATTTAGATCATCGCTACATCAGTGGTGTGCGCGTCCAACGAGAATTGGCCCGTGGCCAAGAAACACAAAAAGCCATGATGCCGGTCGTCTTCACGAGTACACTCGGTCAAGATTATTCGGCATTATTCACTCAGTTCGGAGAAGTGGTTTACAGCATCACTCAAACCCCTCAGGTGTGGTTGGATCATCAGGTTTTTGAGCAAGAGGGTGCCTTGGTTTTTAATTGGGATGCGGTAGAAGAACTGTTCCCGGCTGGGCTTCTGGACGATATGTTTGAAGCCTACTGCCGTTTTCTGCGGCAATTGGCGACCTCTGAGTCTGCTTGGCTGGCAACGGCCCCTTCTTTAGTACCGCCGGCCCAACTGTCGCAGCGGGCCGCGGTCAATGCCACTACCGCGCATATTTCTGATGAAATGCTACACACTTTGTTCCTAGCCCAACTTCAGGCACGCAGACACGAGTCTGCGGTTATTTCACCTCAGCGCACCTTAACTTACTTAGAATTATCACAACTTGCCACTCAGGTAGGCCGAAAAGTGCGACAATTGGGAGCCACTCCCAACACCTTGGTCGCTATTGTGATGGAAAAAGGTTGGGAACAAGTGGTCGCGGTATTCGGCGTGTTGATGTCGGGCGCGGCTTATCTGCCCATTGAGCCGGAACTGCCCAAGGAACGCCAATGGTATCTTCTTGAACAAGGGCAAGTGAAACTTGTTTTGACACTGTCTCAGTTCAACCAAAACTTGGAATGGCCTGAAGAGATTCAGCGGTTGTGCCTAGATGATGACAATTTCTTCAACGGAAATGATGGCCCCCTAGAGCCAGTGCAGACCTCAACGGACTTGGCATACGTCATCTTTACCTCTGGCTCTACCGGTCAACCCAAGGGAGTTGCGATTGACCATCGTGGTGCGGTAAATACTCTCAAAGACATCAATCAGCGTTTTAATATTGGCCCTCAAGATCGCGTACTCGCCTTATCGGCTTTGAGCTTTGACCTTTCCGTCTACGACATATTTTGTTTACTCGCCGCAGGTGGGACGGTGGTAATACCCGAGGCGGCCTTGGCTAAAGACCCCGCTCATTGGGTGGACATCATGACCCAACACCGCGTCACGGTCTGGAATACCGTGCCGGCCTTAATGCAGATGCTGGTGGATTATATCGGTGAGCGGCCACCAACGGCACCTAAGTGGCTCCGTTTAGCCATGATGAGTGGCGACTGGATTCCTTTAAACTTACCAGAGCGAATGAAAGCATTATGGCCATCGGCCCAGATTATCAGTTTGGGCGGTGCGACAGAGGCCTCCATTTGGTCTATCTATTATCCCATTGACAGTGTTGATCCGAGTTGGAATAGTATTCCTTATGGCAAACCGTTGACCAATCAAACGTTCCATGTCCTTAACCCTTTTCTTGAACCTTGTCCTGTGTGGGTACCCGGACAGCTTTATATTGGAGGCATTGGCCTCGCTCAGGGCTACTGGCGAGATCATGAAAAGACTCAAGCGAGCTTTATCATTCATCCTCACACCCAAGCGCGGCTGTATAAAACCGGCGACTTAGGACGTTATTTACCCGATGGCAATATTGAGTTTCTAGGGCGAGAGGATTTCCAAGTCAAAATCCGTGGCTATCGCATTGAACTGGGCGAAATTGAGGCCGTACTGAAACAGTATCCCGGTGTCGATGCTTCTGTCGTTAGCGCAGTTGGAGAGGGTGGTGAGAATAAGCACTTGGTGGCCTATGTCGTCCCAGATCAGGCTTATAACACGCTGTTTGAAATAGAAACCGCCAAGGATGTAGAAGCCGATAACATCTGGTCCAAATTGCTACAAGCGGGGAGAGAACAATCTCGACAGTTACCCTCCGAAAAAAAGCTTCAAGCCTTATCGGCTTTTTGGCAAAGTATAGAACGGTTTAGTTTATTCTCGATCTGTCATACCCTCAAGAAGCTAGGCATCTTTGTACAATCTCAGGAAAGACACTCGCTGGAGGAATTATTACACCGTTACCAGATTAAGCCCAACTACCAGAAATTATTGGCTCAATGGTTGACAGCCCTAGAAGAAGAAGGGCTATTACAGCGTTCTGGGGAAGATACATTTGTCAATGCTCAGCCTTTGCCTACAGATTCCTTGGATCAATTGTGGCAGGAAGTCAGGCAATCAGCGGCTAAAGGGGGATGGGATGCCACGCTACTCCACTATTTCCAACTGAGTGTAGAAAATCATATTTCCCTACTTAAAGGAGAAGTTGAACCATTGGAATTATTTTTTCCAGATGGCAACTGGCATACTGCCGAAAGCCTTTATCAATATAACCCGTTGATGGACTACCACAATAAAATTGCGTGTCAAATTCTGAGTTCAATCACCAGAGAGTGGCCCTCGGAGAAACCGATAAGAATTTTGGAAGTGGGTGCTGGTATTGGTGGCATGACAGCATCATTGCTGCCGGTTTTACCCCCTCAACAGACCGTTTATACTTATACCGATCTCTCCACATTTTTTACAACCCAAGCTCAAGAGAAGTTTCAGGACTATCCCTTTATTCAGTATCAATTTTTGGATATCAATCAAGAGCCGGTCAGCCAAGGCTATGAGTCTCATACATTTGATGTCATTGTCGCCGCAAATGTGTTACATGATGCCCGTCATATAGATACCAGTCTGCAATATCTGTTATCGCTGTTAGCCCCAAGTGGTATTCTACTCATCCTAGAAGGAACACAAAATAGTTACCTGCAAATGATTAGTGTGAGGTTTATCGAAGGTTTTAGTCATTACGAAGATGACAGAATGCATAGGAATCAGCCTCTGCTCTCAGTGGAAAAATGGCATCGCGCTCTACGCTCAGCGGGATTTAACGCGTTTATCGCTTTTCCAGAGTGTGATTCAACCACAGAATTACGCTTCCAGCATGTGATGGTGGCTCAGGCACCCGCTTCTATTAAGCGGTTCAAACCGGCTGAATTACTTAACTACATGCAACATAAGTTGCCTGAGTACATGATCCCATCGGTCTATATACCTCTGGAGAGCTTACCACTAACCCCTAATGGCAAGGTAGATCGCAAGGCACTGCCCACATTCGACACCTTCAAGCTAGAACGGCAAAGAACCTTTGTTGCTCCACGCACTTTGACTGAAAAGAGATTAATCGCCATTTTCTCGGAAATATTGGGGATAGAACAAATGGGAATAGACGACAATTTCTTTGAACGGGGCGGAGATTCTGTACTGGCTACCCAAGTTATTTCTCAGGTGCGTAAAACATTTGACGTGGAATTGCCCCTACGCATTGTGTTTGAAAAACCGACCATTGCGAGTCTAGCCGAGCGCATTGATGGGCTCCTCATAGCCGCGCAACAGATGCAAAGTTCTCACTCTAATCAATTGGATGACGACTATGTGGAGGAAGAGTTATGAAAACGATTGATGAATTGATGGCTTATCTTCACCGTTTGGACGTGACACTTTGGGTAGACGGTGACCGCTTGCGTTATAGAATACCTAGACAATCACTGACTCCAACCCTACGTGCGGAGTTGGCCGAACGCAAACACGAAATTATCACGTTTCTGCGCCAAGCCAATCTTGCCACACGTTCTCATTTGCCACCTATTCAGCCGGTTCCAAGAAATCAAGAACTACCGCTCTCTTTTGCCCAACAAAGATTATGGTTTTTAGCCCAACTGGCGGATAAAAGTGCCCCTTACAATGAATTTATCGGACTAAATATTAAAGGATCACTGACTATTGCGGTACTAGCGCAAAGTATGAAGGCCATTATTCAACGTCATGAAATTCTACGTACCACTTTCCCAGAGAAAAATGGCACCCCCTTCCAAGCGATTGCGCCCAGTCATACTGTGTTTATACCTCTCATCGATTTGCAGTCTTTGTCAGCCGACAAGGAACAGTGGCATGAAGTGCAACGATTAGGCATTAAGCAAAACCAACAACCTTTTGATCTCGTTAATGGGCCGTTGTTACGAACGAGCTTGTTGCGGTTGGGGAAGGTTGAGACTGAACGAGGCACTTTGGTACCCAATCATGTCTTGCTGTTAACGGTACACCACATTATCGGCGATGGTTGGTCAATGGGGAACTTTATCCGCGAGTTATCGACACTTTATGAGGCGTTTTCACAAGAAAAACCTTCCCCGTTGCCTCCTTTACCAATCCAATATGCGGATTTTGCTGCTTGGCAGCGGCAATGGTTGAGCGGGGAAGTGCTTGAACAACAAGTCAATTACTGGAAACAACAACTCGCAGAGGCCCCCGCCTTACTCGAATTACCGACAGACCATCCACGCCCCCCAGTGCAACTGTTTCAAGGTACTACCTGTTCGCTTCAACTCAGCACTGAACTCTCCGCGCAGTTGAAGGCTTTAAGCCAGCAAACGGGGAGTACCCTGTTTATGACACTACTCTCGGCCTTTGCCAGCTTACTGGCCCGCTACACGGGAAGCGAGGATATTGTCATCGGTTCGCCCATTGCCAACCGCACTCAGAGTCAAATTGAGTCACTGATTGGCTTTTTTGTCAACACGCTGGTATTACGCATAGAATTGTCTGGTAACCCAACATTTGAAGAGTTACTCAAGCGTGTCAAACAAGTTGCGCTTGACGCTTATGCCCATCAAGATATTCCTTTTGAACAACTGGTTGAAGAACTGCAACCGGAAAGAAATTTAAGTCACACGCCACTGTTTCAAGTGATGTTTGTGTTACAGAACGCGCCAATTGGCGATTTTGAACTCTCAGGCCTAACTTTAGCACCGGTTGAGAGGGAGAGTGTTATTGCCAAGTTTGACCTGACATTGTCACTGGAAGAAACGGCTGAGGGGCTGAAAGGTACGCTAGAATACAACACGGAATTATTTGAACGTGCCACAATAGAGCGTCTGTCTGCTCATTTTAAAACGTTATTGACCAGTCTGGTGACGAATCCCGTCAAGCGCGTCTTTGAATTACCCTTATTGAGCGAAGCAGAGCGTCATCAATTACTGTTCGAGTGGAATAACACCCAAACCGACTATCCCAAAGAAAAATGTCTCCATCAGTTGTTTGAGGCCCAAGTAGAAAAAACGCCAGATGCCATTGCGGTCGTATTTGAAGATCAACAACTCACTTATCAAGCATTAAATGCGCGCGCCAATCAACTCGCACATTATTTGCAAACCTTGGGTGTCAAACCCGAAGTTCTCGTTGGCATTTGCGTAGAACGTTCTTTAGAAATGATTATAGGATTACTAGGTATCCTCAAAGCCGGGGGCGCGTATGTACCATTAGATCCCAGTTATCCCCAAGAGCGGCTGGCATTCATGTTAGAGGATTCGCAGGTGCAAGTGCTATTGACGCTACATAAGTTAATAGATTTTATTAACAAAAACAAAATCGACAAGCGTATTGTCTGTTTGGATACCGATTGGGAAATTCTTTCAAAGGCCGGTTCAAATAATCTTGCCAGTAATGTTCAAGCCGACAACTTAGCTTATGTGATTTATACGTCTGGATCAACGGGTCAACCCAAAGGAACATTGCTGACCCATCAAGGGCTGGTCAATTATCTCAGTTGGGCGACTCAAACGTATGCCGTGGCTGAAGGACAGGGTGCGCCGGTACACTCTTCGGTTGGTTTTGACGCGACTATCACCAGTCTCTATTCGCCTTTATTGGTGGGACAAAAAGTGCTACTCTTGCCAGAACAACAAGAGATAGAAGAACTAAGTGCTGTCCTTCGTTCTAACAGCCATTTTAGTCTCGTAAAGCTCACACCGGCACATCTGGAGGTATTGAGTCAGTTGCTACCCGGCGATGAGATGGCGAATCAAACTAACGCGTTGATTATTGGCGGTGAAGCACTGACAGCGCAACACATTTCAGTTTGGCAAACTCATGCACCAGAGACAAGACTGATTAATGAATACGGCCCCACCGAATCGGTGGTTGGTTGCTGCGTCTATGAAGTGCCCGCGACGAAGACTCACTCACCTCACTCACATTTAGTGCCCATTGGTCGCCCAATCGCCAACACCCAACTTTATATTTTAGACCAAAATATCCAACCGACCCCGATTGGTGTGCCGGGTGAATTACACATAGGCGGTGCGGGTGTTGCAAGAGGCTATCTCAATCGTCCCAACTTAACTCAAGAAAAATTCATTCCTAATCCATTCAGTGATGCCCCAGATGCGCGTCTCTACAAAACAGGCGATTTAGCCCGTTATTTGCCCGACGGCAACATAGAATATTTGGGTAGGATTGATAATCAAGTTAAGATTCGTGGTTTTCGGATTGAACTGGGCGAAATAGAAGCGGTATTGGCACAACATAATAGTGTGCAAGAAAACGTCGTCATCGTCCATGAGGCATCCAAAACTGACAAGCGTTTAGTGGCCTTTGTCGTTGGTAACGAAGGGCCAGTTATTGATAATACTGAATTACGTGGTTTTATAAAGGAGCGACTGCCCGACTACATGATACCGTCGGCTTTTGTGTTACTTGAAGCGATGCCACTGACACCAAATGGAAAGATAGACCTTCGTGCGTTATCTCAGTTGTCTGTGAGTCAGGAGCCGTTATCAACAGAAACTTTTGTGGAACCTCGTACACCTGTGGAAGAACTGTTGGCTGGTATCTGGGCAAACGTTTTGGGTATAGAACGAGTGGGTATTCACGACAATTTCTTTGAACGGGGCGGCCATTCTCTGCTCGCCACTCAAGTTATGTCACGGATACGTGAAACATTTTCGGTAGAACTGCCACTGCGCCATCTATTTGAATCACCTACTGTGGCGAGTTTGAGTGAGCATATTATGACTCAAAAACGACCACCACCTACAAATCACTCATCAAATGACCGAGAGAAGATAGTGTTATGAAAAATATTGAAGCCTTTTTGTCTTATCTGAATGAACTCGATGTCAACCTCTGGGCTGAGGGTGATCAACTACACTGTGATGCCCCCAAAGGAACACTGACACCAGAACTCCGCTCTGAACTCGCTGAACACAAAGTAGAAATTCTTCTGTTTCTACAACAAGCGACTTCAGAGCACCTTACAATTCAGCCCATTCCAAGCGATCAGGAACGGCCTCTTTCATTTGCACAACAACGCCTCTGGTTTATAGATCAACTGGAAGGCCGAAAGGTCAATCCCTACAATATAGGTGGCGCTCTGCGTTTAGAAGGCCCCATGCACCGTGCGGCCCTTGAACAAAGCCTACAGGAAATCGTGCAACGTCATGAGAGCTTACAAACTTGTTTTCCGACGGTTAATGGGGTACCCGTGGTCCAGTTATCAGGTATCTGTTATCTGTTATCCGTTATCAATTTACAGGAATTACCCCCGGAAGGACAAGACCATGAAGCCCAACGATTCATCCATGAAGAGACACAACGCCCTTTTGATTTGTCCAACGGGCCCTTATTCCGCACGACGCTATTACAGTTAGGGGTTGAATCACATATTCTACTATTGACCATACACCACATCATTTCTGATGGTTGGTCAATTGGGGTATTTTTCCAAGAATTATCGACACTGTATGACGCCTTTTCTCAAGGGCAACCCTCCCCTTTACCAGCCCTGCCTATTCAATATGTTGACTTTGCCTACTGTTTATGACCTCCCTGGCGGCCTTCGCCATTTTAATAGAACGTTATACGGGTCTGGAAGACTTTATTATCGGTTCTGGCATTGCTAACCGTAACCGCAAAGAAATCGAACCGTTAATTGGCTTTTTTGTCAATACATTGGCATTACGCGTTGATTTATCAGCTAATCCCACTTTCTTAGACTTGCTCAAGCGTGTGCGGCTGGTGACTTTGGAGGCCTACGCTCACCAAGAACTGCCTTTTGAACAAGTGGTGGAAGCATTACAGCCAGAACGGGATATGAGTAGAAACCCGTTGGTTCAGGTGTCGTTAGTCTTCCAAAATGCACAGATGCCACCCATAGAACTGAAGGGCTTGACCCTAAGCCCGCTGGAAGTTGAAAGCGGGACGGTGAGATTTGATTTTGAATGCCACCTCTGGGAAGCCTCATGCAAACTCGTGGGGCATTGTTATTACTATAGAGACTTGTTTGAGCCCACCACCATCGTTAGGATGTTAGGACACTTTCAGACGTTATTAGCGTCCATTGCCACCCAGCCAGAGCTGCCCATTTCAGCGTTCTCCATGCTTAGCGACGCGGAACGGCACCAATTACTGGTGGAATGGAACAACACGGCCACCGATTATCCTCAAGACGGGGGCGCGTATGTACCATTAGAACCCAGTTATCCCCAAGAGCGGCTGGCCTTCATGTTAGAAAATTCGCAGGTACAAGTGTTATTGACGCAACATAAGTTAATAGATTTTATTAAAAATATAAATAAGACAAAATACAAAATCGACAATCGTATTGTCTATTTGGATACCGATTGGGAAATTCTTTCAAAGGCAGGTTCAAATAATCTTGCCAGTCGTGTTCAACCCTACAACTTAGCTTATGTGATTTATACGTCTGGTTCTACTGGTAAGCCAAAGGGAGTTTTGATTTGTCATCAAAGTCTCCTCAATCTCGTTTTTTGGCATCAACAAGCGTTTCAAATCACTTGTTCAGATAGGGCTACTCAGTTAGCAAACATCGCTTTTGATGCTCAGGTTTGGGAAGTATGGCCTTACCTTGCCACAGGCGCTAGACTCTATTTAGCTGAACCTGATTTTGTTAATTCTCCGCACCACTTACAAGATTGGCTATTGTCAAAAAAAATAACTATCAGTTTTATGCCAACACCTCTCGCAGAACAAATGTTGGCCTTAGAATGGCCAAGGAATATTGTTTTACGGCTCTTATTGACAGGTGGGGATAAACTCCATAAGTATCCACCCGTTTCAGTTCCCTTCAAAGTGGTCAATAACTATGGTCCAACTGAGAATACAGTGGTGACTAGTTCTGGGCAGGTAGTATTCTATGAGGAGCAAAATGATATGTCACCTCCCATAGGCAGTCCCATAACCAATACTATAATTTACATTTTAGACAAATATTTCCATCCAGTGCCAATTGGAGTACCGGGTGAACTCCATATTGAAGGTGTCGGACTGGCCCGAGGCTACCTCAACAGCCCCGACTTAACTCAAGAGAAATTTATTCCCAACCCTTTTAGTGATGAACCAGGTGCACGACTCTACAAAACGGGGGACTTGGCTCGCTACCTTCCTGACGGCAATATTGAATACATTGGTCGCATAGATAACCAAGTCAAGCTGCGTGGCTTTCGTATTGAACTGGGCGAAATAGAAGCGGTATTGACTCAACACCCCAATATACAAGAAACCGTGCTCATAGCACGAGAAGACCAACCGGGCAACAAGCGTTTAGTGGCCTATATTGTTTCCGATCTGATTCCTGAGCGGATACCTTATCAGAGCGACTGCCTTGCGAAACTGAATGGCAAAACCTTGAAACTCCGCACGGAGGATATTTCCAGTGGTGGCGTTCTACTCGGGACGGATGTTAGCCTTAAAGAAAATAAGAAACTCAGTCTACGCTTATGGCTGCCAGGAGAGTCTGAGGCGCGTTGGTTAAAGGGCAAAGTGGCATGGTCGCGAGCTTCATGGGCTGGAATTGAGTTTGAGCTGACGCCTAAAGAGCAGGCGATTCTTGAAAAAAGTATAGAGTATCTGCTTGAAAGTCAAGGCTTATTGAAAGTGGTGCAACGCTTACTGACGGGCAATCTGCGCGACTACTTAAAAGATAAGCTGCCAGACTATATGGTGCCTTCCAACTTTGTGTTACTCCATGCCTTGCCGCTAACGCCCAACGGCAAGCTGGATCGCCGTGCCCTCCCTGCCCCAGAGGCCGCTTACTTACCAAAACAGGCTTCTATGCCCGAAACGGAGGTTGAGCGCGTCATTGCGACCGTTTGGCAAGAAGTCTTGCATATCGATAACATTGGGATTTATGACAATTTCTTTGACTTAGGGGGCCATTCACTACTTGTACCCCAAATTAAAGCCAAATTGCAGGAAAAGTTGGGCTGCGATATTCCTATGGTTGAACTGTTTGAATATTCCACCATACACGCGTTGGGCCAACATTTAAGCCAGAAACAAAGTTGTGTTTCGGCACTGGCGGTTCAGCCGCAACCCAGCCAGAAGCGGACGAAAAATCTTCGTGCCCGTCAAGCGTCTCATGAGATAGCCATTATTGGTCTGTCAGGCAGTTTTCCTGAAGCAAACACGCTTGAAGAGTTCTGGCGCAATCTGCAAGACGGAAAAGAAGCCATTTCATTTTTTTCCGATGAGGAACTGATTTCGTCAGGAATAGACACGGCCACGCTGAATAAACCCAATTATGTCAAAGCGGGTGCCGTTTTGTCAGACATCGAGCAGTTTGATGCGGCGTTCTTTGACTTCAGTCCTAGAGAGGCCGAAGTAATGGATCCGCAACACCGCCTGTTTTTGGAATGTGCTTGGGAAGCACTTGAAAATGCCGGTTATGAAGCGGGTACTGACGAGTATTCAATAGGTGTTTATGCGGGGGTAGGTATGAACACTTACCTACTCAGTAACCTGTATCCGAATCGTGAGCTGTTATCAGAATCAGTGGGTAGTTTTCAACTATTGATTGAAAATGATAAAGATTTTCTCCCCACCCGCGTTTCTTACAAACTCAACTTAACCGGGCCCAGCATCAATGTTCAAACCGCTTGTTCAACTTCATTGGTGGCTGTTCACTTGGCTTGCCAAAGTTTGCAGGATGGGGAATGCGATATAGCGTTGGCCGGTGGCGTTACCGTCCATGTTCCCCAAAAAGTGGGTTATTGGTATCAAGAGGGTATGATTAGTTCTCCCGATGGCCACTGCCGTGCCTTTGATGCCAAGGCACAGGGCACGGTGGGTGGCAATGGTGTGGGCATTGTGGTTTTAAAAAGATTAGAAGATGCGATAGCGGATGGCGATTGTATCCATGCCATTATTAAAGGTTCGGCCCTCAATAACGACGGTTCTTTGAAAGTGGGCTATACCGCGCCCAGTGTGGAAGGGCAAGCGGCCGTGATTTCAGAAGCCCAAGCTGTGGCTGGGGTTGATGCTGAGAGCATCACCTATATAGAAACCCACGGCACTGGCACCGCGCTCGGTGATCCGATTGAAATCACCGCGTTAACCAACGCTTTTCAGGCCAGTACCCAGAAAAAGGGGTTCTGTGCCATCGGTTCGTTGAAGACCAATATTGGACATACGGATACGGCCGCCGGGGTGGCCGGTTTAATAAAAACGGTTCTCGCGCTTAAGCACCAGAAGTTGCCCCCTAGCTTGCACTTTTCTAAGCCCAATCCTCAAATTGATTTTGCCAATAGTCCCTTTTACGTAAATACCAAACTGGCGGAATGGAAGCAAATAGACGGGATGCCCCGCCGCGCTGGGGTCAGTTCTTTTGGCATCGGAGGCACCAATGCTCATGTTATCCTTGAAGAGGCCCCAACACCGGTGCCGTACGGAAAATCCCGCCCGTGGCAACTGCTGGTGCTGTCAGCCAAAACCGACTCGGCACTTGAGACAGCGAGCGCCAATCTGGCGGCGTATTTGGCGCAGCATCCTGATATCAACTTCGCCGATGTGGCTTACACACTGAGCAAAGGTCGCAAGGCTTTCAGCCATCGACGGATGTTGGTTTTTCAGAATCTTGATGAAGCGACAACCGCACTTCGTACCCTTGACCCAACCGGCGTTTTTACCCAGTTCCAAGAGCCAAAAGAGCGGCCGATCGTGTTTATGTTTTCTGGGCAAGGTGCCCAATACGTCAATATGGGGTTAGAACTCTACCAAACGGAGTCAATCTTTCGAGAACAAGTTGACCGTTGTGCAGAATTTCTTAAACCACATCTGGGGCTGGATTTGCGAAGTGTGTTGTATCCTACGGTTCCACACGCCTCTAGCCCCTTCGATCCGGAGAATCAACTTAACCAGACAGCGATAACACAGCCGGCCCTGTTTGTGATTGAATACGCCCTCGCTAAGTTATGGATGACGTGGGGGGTGCATCCAGAAGCGATGATTGGTCACAGCATTGGTGAATATGTGGCTGCGTGTCTCGCGGGCGTTTTCTCACTGAAAGAGGCCTTATCACTGGTTGCGGCCCGCGGCAAGATGATGCAAGAAATGCCTAGTGGTGCAATGCTGGCCATTTCACGGCCTGAAAAAGAAGTGCGATCCTTATTAGGCAAGGAACTTTCTCTGGCCGCGATTAACGCCCCCGGCCTATGTGTGGTGTCTGGTTCCACGGCGGCCGTTGAGGCATTGCAGAATCAGTTGACAGAACAAGGCGTGGAGTGTCGCCGTCTCCACACCTCCCATGCGTTTCATTCCGAGATGATGGCTCCCCTTTTGGAGTCCTTTACCAAACGTGTTGAACAAGTCATTTTTTGTGCGCCACAAATTCCGTATTTGTCCAACCTCACCGGGACTTGGATTACCGCCGAACAAGCGACCAACCCGAGCTATTGGGCCAGACATTTGCGATACACGGTGCGCTTTGCCGAGGGTTTGCAACAATTATTGAAAGAACCAGCGCGAATTCTGCTGGAGGTTGGCCCGGGACGGACGTTAAGTACCTTAGCCAAACGGCATCCAGATCACTCCGCGGAGCAAGTGGTACTGTCTTCGTTACGCCATCCGCAACAGAACCAATCGGATGTCGCGTTTTTATTGAAGACCTTGGGCCAATTCTGGTTGGCCGGTGGACAACTGAAGTGGTCGGGATTCTATACCGCTGAGCGTCGTCATCGCCTTTCCTTGCCGACCTACCCCTTTGAGCGCCAACGTTATTGGATCGAACCGCCCAAACAGCACCCCTCCAAGGTTTTCAAAACCTCGGAGAGCGATGAACTCTCAGGCAAAAAGCCAGATATTGCCGATTGGTTCTACCAACCGTTATGGAAGCAATCAGTCTCCCCAATACCGCAGGAACAGAGAGAGTCTGCATTGTGGCTAGTATTTGATGATGTGTGTGGCTTGGGTACCCAACTGGTGAAAAAATTGCAACGTCAAGAGATCATCACGGTGAAGGTTGGCTCAGCGTTTACTAAGCTCAGTGATAACGACTATACTCTGAATCCTCAACTTGGTTCTGACTATGAGGCTTTGGTCAAAGAACTTCGCACACGCGACAAGATGCCACTAACAATTGTTCATTTATGGGGTGTCACACCGAATGAGCCGCACAATGAATTGGCCGTTGAAGGATTTGACCAAGCGCAAGCGTTAGGATTTTATAGTCTGCTGTTTCTCGCACAGGCCCTTGGCAAACAGAATGTGACTGAGGCGATTCAAATCGTGGTGGTGTCAAACAACATGCAGTCCGTGAGTGGCGACGAGATGCTATGCCCAGAAAAGGCCACCGTACTCGGCCCGGTTAAGGTCATTGGGCAAGAATATCCCAATCTTAATTGTCGTAGCATTGATGTTGTTATACCAAAATCCCCCCTACACCACGATAATTCACGGGATAGACTGATAGAGCCGTTGCTGGCTGAGTTGACAACAAAATCCTCTGACCGAGTGGTTGCCTACCGTGGCAAGCATCGGTGGGTGCCCACCTTTGAGCCAGTTCGATTGGATAAACCGGTCGAAGAGACTCAGCGGTTAAGGGAAAAGGGAGTCTATCTCATTACCGGTGGATTGGGCGGTATTGGTCTGGTTCTGGCAGAACAGTTGGCAAAGACGGTACAAGCCAAACTGGTACTGATGGGGCGTTCAGCTTTGCCAGCGAAAAACGGGTGGGACAAGTGGCTGACCACTCATAATGAAGATGATAGTATTAGCTGCAAAATCAGGAAAGTGCAAGCACTCGAAGAGCAAGGGGCCGACGTTTTGGTCGTCAGCGCGGATGTGGCTGATTTGCAACAAATGCAAGAAGTGATAGCCATGGCCGAGAAACGGTTTGGTCAACTCAATGGGGTGATTCATGCGGCGGGAATCACCTCCGAGAGGTCATTTCGCACTCTTGAACAGATCGGTAAAACGGATGGCGAGCTGCAATTTCAACCCAAAGTGCATGGCACCCTAGTCTTAGAAAATGTTTTGTCGGAGAGAACGCTTGATTTTTGTTTATTGTTCTCTTCCTTGTCCTCTGTTTTAGGGGGATTAGGGTTTTTGGCCTATTCAGCCGCGAATCTCTTCATGGACGCTTTCGCTCATCAGCAGAATCAGAGCAGTACGGTGCCGTGGCTTAGCGTCAACTGGGATGGTTGGCGATTTGGGAACGTGACGAAACATGGGACTTCTTTTGGGGCCACTTTAGCTGAATTGGCGATGACACCTGAAGAAGGTGTTAATGCGTTTCAACGGATTTTAGCCGCTCCTCAAGTCAATCAGTTAATTGTTTCGACGGGAGACTTACAAGCGCGGATTGAGCAATGGATAAAACAGGACTTTGGAAAAGCGCAAGATCAATCTCAGAAAGAAGAATCAGATTCGCGCTATTCAAGACCGAATTTGCCGACACCCTATATCGCACCACGCAATCAACTTGAAGAAACGCTGGCCGATATTTGGCAACAATTCTTGGGTATTGCTCAGATAGGCATCTTTGATGAGTTCTTTGAGTTAGGTGGAGATTCCTTGATAGCGGTTCAACTCATTGCCAAGTTACGTGAAGTGGTTCAAGTGGAGTTATCTCCCAATAGCTTTTTAGAAGCACCGACTATTGCGCGGTTAGCCGAGTTGATCCAAACTCAATCAAAGCCGGTGGCTATTCAGCACTCAACACCCACACCTCCGTCTTTAGTGGAAATGCAGGTGGGCAATCGAGTTAATCGACCTCTGTTTTTGGTTCATCCGGCCGGTGGACAGATCTACGTTTATCGTGATTTAGTCCAGTGTTTAGGGCCAAACCAACCGGTTTATGGGCTACAACAGGTTGATTCTGAAGGTAAACTGGCTTTTCATCTGGATCGTGTTGAGGACTTGGCTGCTTATTATATTAAGGCTTTGCGTGTGGTTCAGCCAAGCGGCCCTTATTTTTTAGGCGGTTCTTCTTTTGGCGGTACCATAGCCTTTGAAATGGCTCAACAACTTCAGGCGGTTGACCAGAAAGTGGCATTACTCGCCATGATAGACACGGTTTGTGAGGGTAATAAACTGGTCGGTTTTGACGATGATGCGGTTATTCTGACTTACTTGTTGAATGTTGGACAAGGGTTGACGCTGTCAGAGAATGAGATTCGGCAAATGAGTGAGGAACAATTAAGAGATTTTTTTGTCCAGAACGATTCTATTAAAAACTGGCCTGAGGATATGTTAGAACGAAGGCTGGGAGAAGGTCGTGACGGACGGAATAGCAATTTGTGAAGTGCCGGGCAATCACATCACCATGAATAGCCTCCCTCATGTGAAAGCGATAGCCGAAAAGTTGAAGCCATCTATTGAGAGTGCCAATCCTGATAATATTTGGCCCAACCTCAGTGCTGCCGATTTGATTGAGGATCTAAAACGTGAGAATATCAACCATGATGAGATAAAAGATCGCACTAGACTCTTTTATAATGCTATCACTCAACAACTCAACTCAACAGAATTTGGGCCGCACGCCATCTTTTTGAATTACGGTTATGTGGCAGATGAGACACCACAGCAGGCACCCATTGAGTTGCCCAAGCACCTCATTACGGGCCTTGATCTGTCTCCCACTGCTATTGCATTTTGCCAAGCCAATTACAGCTACAATCAGGTGCAGTTTATTGAAGGGGATGCTGAGGATTTGCCCTTTGATGATGAGCAATTTGAATTTGTCATGAACATCGAGTCTGCTTCTAGTTATCCCAATATTGCCGCTTTTTTTGCACAAGTCTATCGGGTGTTAAAAGAGGGCGGCTATTTCTTGTACACAGATGCGTTGCCAACGGAATTGATATCAGGCTATTTATCCACTTTACAGGAGGTGGGCTTTATTATCGAAATTGAGCGCGATATCACGCGCAATGTGTTGTTATCATGCGAGGATGTGGCAAGCAGACACTTAGCGGCTTTTAGCAAGAAGGATGACGAAGCGATGAGTAACTTTTTGGGTTTACCGGGTTCCGAAGTCTATACCGCTCTGGAAAACCGAACCTTGACTTATAAGATGTTTAGGTTCAAGAAGCCTCCTCGTAGCCGATAAGAATGGTAGGGGGCCGATTAGTGCCAGCGTAATCGGCCTCTACAGACAGGCCACTTTTATGAAACCTTCAAGGTTTCTAAACTTTGGAGGTATTTGGGTTCAGTCCAAGCGATTGCATGGTAGGGAGCCGATTTTTGACTGAAACCGCCAAGGTTTCTAAAACCTTGGCGGTTTTTTTTGCTGAAACTTCTAAGGTTTCTAAAACCTTGGCGGTATTTGGGTTCAGTCCAAGCGATTGCAATTTTAACCTTGACTTTTTTACTTATAATGGTATAATCAAAAAGTTTTTTTGTAGGAGTCAAACTTTGGTAGGAGTCCAAACTTTAGTTTGGCAACGGAGTCCAAACTTTAGTTTGGCGGCTGGAGTCCAAACGACGCTAAAGTTTCGCGGAGCGAAACTTTAGCGTCGTTTTTAGTTTGGCGGCTGGAGTTCAAGTTTAATCTATACTCAGCATAATTTGTACTTTTGTCATTCCGAACCCAAAGCCAAGGGCGTTGCCCCTGGCTGTCCAGGGGCGGTGCCCCTGGCTATATTAATCTCGCCCCGTTGGGGCTTGCCAGGGGCGGTGCCCCTGGCGCTGTCCAGGGGCGGTGCCCCTGGCTATATTAATCTCGCCCCGTTGGGGCTTGCCAGGGGCGGTGCCCCTGGCTATATTAATCTCGCCCCGTTGGGGCTTGCCAGGGGCGGTGCCCCTGGCTATATTAATCTCGCCCCGTTGGGGCTTTCCTTGTTAACCTCTATTAGCCCCTTCGGTAAGTATTATTAAAGCCAGGGGCAACGCCCCTGGAGGTTTTTCTTTAGCCATTGGCGTTGGGGTACTAAAGTTTGGACTCCTGCCAAACTAAAAACGACGCTAAAGTTTCGCGGAGCGAAACTTTAGCGTCGTTTGGACTCCTGAAATGACAAAAACAAGGCCTATCAATTCTACAACCTGGCCCACTGACTGAAACCTCCAAGGTTTATACTAAAACATTGGAGTTTTTTTTATGGAAACCTCCAATGTTTCTAAAACATTGGAGGTTTTTTTTATGGAAAACTCCAAGGTTTCTAAAACCTTGGAGGTTTTTTTAATTATCCAAGCATTTTCTTGACCATTTCCACTAATTCGTCTGCTTTAACCGGCTTAACCAAGTATTCTTTCGCGCCCTGCATTTTTGCCCAAGCTCTGTCACTTTCCTGATTTTTGGAGGACAAAACGACTATGGGAATGGATTTGGTATCAGGACTTTTGGCAATCTTGCGAGTGGTTTTAAAACCATCTAAACCGGGCATGACGACATCCATCACAATTAAGTCCGGCCGGAGTTCTTTTGTTTTTTGTATGCCTTGTTCACCATTTTCCGCGGCCGAGGTTTGATGGCCTTGAGCTTCCAAAATTTTCTTGATGGTATCAACATCTTGGGGCGAATCATCTACTATCAATATATGGGCCATAGTTTGAGTCCTTGTTGATTGATTTTTTCAGAATGCCGGAATCCAAAGCTTTAGCTTTGTTAATTCCGTCCAAAGCTTTAGCTTTGGACTTTTGGGCTTTGTACTCCTTAAGTCAATGCCATACCGTACGGAAAAGGCCCGTTTGTAGTAGGCGATTTATCGCCTCACACTGCCAAACGTTAGTTTGGACGACTGAGTCCTTCAGTCCATTAAATGGGCGGTTTACGTCCTACCAATGATTCTAAATAATATAGTTCGTCATCAGTATGGTCTTTCATTATATCAGAATAAATACGGGGATTTTGGGCATCATGACTGATAGAATAGGCCATGTGATGGGTGGCAGTCATATACTGTTTGCGTATTTGAGTGCCGCGAGTGTAGATTTCTGTTTCGCCATAGCAGGTGCAAAAATAGGTGCTGTTAGGTTCAATCTTGATAAATAGGCCGGTGCCGCGGATGCCTAGAGTTGCGGTTGGGGAGTCAATTGTTTTCCTCCCTTTGCCAAAGACTCCTAAGAGTGTTCCACTGATGAGGCGCATGGCGTTCACGAAACGATTGCCCGAATAACGTAATCGTAAGGTTGAACGCGCTCCCAGTTTGTAAACATCGTCGCCAATAATAAAAATCACCCGACTATTGGCACCTGTTTTGATGGTATCGCCCGGTTTAATCGGGGTATCTAAGGTGGCAAGTCGATTGTTTACCCAGACTTTTCCTCGCATTTCGCGGATTTGTGATGCATAACTGAGTCTCGGCATGAATCCTAACAAGGTGGCGGATGCTGATAAAGTTAGAAAACGTCTACGTTGCATAATCAGTTAACCTGTTGTGGAAATGAAGGCAAAATTCCCTATCCTCCCTTTGAAAATTCTGAAAACACACAAGCAACAATAACTTGCCCAAATATGAAAAATGAAATCTTTGTTCATTCTTTATCTTCATTCTTCATTTTAAAGCTTTCAAAAAACTGGAACAACGATTGGACGACTGCCAAACTAAAGTTTGGACTCCTTCCTCCTGCCAAACTAAAGTTTGGACTCCTTGAGTCTTGCCAAACTAAAGTTTGGACGACTGCCAAACTAAAGTTTGGACTCCTTGCGTCTTGCCAAACTAAAGTTTGGACGACTGCCAAACTAAAAACGACGCTAAAGTTTCGCGGAGCGAAACTTTAGCGTCGTTTGGACTCCTGCCAAACTTCTTATAAACTATAGCGCCGTTAAAATTATTTCTTTGTAAATCTCTTGCTTAGGACTTTGCCTTTGTAAAATATCACGTTGGCTTGGGCTTTGGCCGTTTTCCAGATTGCGGTGGTGCCTGATAAAGGCTTATCGGATTTGTCCAAGCCCAACAGTTTGTCGAGGCCCAACGCGGAGCCAATCTGACTAATATCAAAACTACCGCTTTTGACTTCAGTCGGCTCACCCAAGAGGTTGATCACTTCTTCTTCAGTTGTCACACCCTCTTGAATCTTGGTGAAATTACTGTAGGTTAACTGTGGCAGCAGCGGCGGTGTGGCACAACTGCCAAGTAGGAATGCCAGCATGATGAGTACACTGACGGATTTATAGTTAGAGATAAGCATAAATATTCCTCAAAGAAAGTATAAAGTCACACCAACGTTGATTATTAGACTATGAATGCGAATTAAGGGTTAAAACATTTCAAATCAAATCATGGCCCACAAAATGAAAAAAAAACGCAAAAGACGCACGCAAGAGACATCCAAATGCCTTTAGCGTCACTTGCGTGCGTTAATTCTTAGCATTATAACTCTGTGACACTCTGTGGCACTCTGTGAACTTGAAAAAATGGGTTATTTAGACGACCTAATTT
This sequence comes from Candidatus Parabeggiatoa sp. nov. 2, assembly GCA_002085445.1. Lineage (GTDB taxonomy): Bacteria > Pseudomonadota > Gammaproteobacteria > Beggiatoales > Beggiatoaceae > Parabeggiatoa. Next base: position 16,834 of record NBMI01000081.1, on the reverse strand, counting down.
GGGGGCCATAAAACATTTTTAATGTTTTCAAATCAAATCATGGCCCACAAAATGAAATAAAATCCTTGATTTCATAATAATTAATTCAACCCTTAATCCGCATTATGGATAATAGAATAGTATAAGTTTGACGTCTTATGCAACTTTCACGATAGACTTGGTTATATTTTTCACCCTGCCAAACTAACTCAGGTTGCCAAACTAAAAACGACGCGTCGTTTGGACTCCTGAATTACCAATTACCAATTCACTAACGGGTTAGGTTTAAAATGTCTAAGTCTTTAATCTCTTCTCGCTCGGTACTTATCACGGGCTGTTCTAGCGGTATAGGATACTGCGTTGCACACGGCTTGAAAAGCCGAGGTTATTCGGTATTTGCTACGGCGCGTAAGTCTGAAGATGTCGCCCGTTTACAACAAGAGGGTTTGGAAAGCCTTGTTTTGGACTTGGACGATTCGCAGTCCATTGTTGAGGCCGTGCAAACGGTGTTGGAGCGCACGGAGGGACGATTGTACGGCCTCTTCAATAACGGCGCTTATGGGCAACCGGGGGCGATAGAAGATTTAAGCCGTGAGGCCTTGCGCCAACAATTTGAAACGAATTTTTTTGGGACGCATGAGTTGACTTGTCAAGTAATACCCGCCATGCGTCAACAGGGCGAGGGACGGATTATCCAAAATAGTTCTGTGTTGGGCATAATAGTGTTGGCTTATCGTGGCGCTTATAATGCCAGTAAATTTGCTTTGGAAGGGTTAACCGATACGTTGCGTTTGGAATTAGCCGGCACGGGCATCTTTGTTTCTTTGATTGAACCGGGGCCCATCGAAAGTCGGTTTCGTGCTAATGGTTACCCCATGTTCAAAAAGTATATTGATGCTGAACACAGTGTACACCAAAAAGCGTATGCCAAAATGGAAGAACGGTTGTTAGCAGAAGGGGCCGTCATTCCGTTTACTTTGCCACCTGAAGCGGTGTTGAAACGAGTCATCCATGCTTTAGAATCAAAACGCCCCCAGCCGCGTTATTACGTGACCAAACCCACGTACCTTTTGGCAACTTTGAAACGACTGCTCCCACATCGGGCAATGGATTGGGTGTTGAAACATTCGTCTTAGACTAATGAAAAATTAAAAATGATAAGTCGTTGAATCTATTTTTTATAACTCATTAATTTAGGCATGGTTCAATTTAAGGTTCTTCATACCACCCTACCGCCAACCGCTAAAGCGGTTGGCTAAAAGCTAAAGTAGGCTAAAGCCTACTAACCCTCTTGTAGTGCCCTGATACGTACTTAAGCTTTCTGGAGTGGTTTGAGAATTTCCGCTCTCCTGCACTAGGGGCTTCCGTCCAAACCTTTAGGTTTGGACGGGTTAAACAATAGACATTATACCGATTTAATGTAACTCATTGATTTATTTAGAGTCAGTCGTTAAGTGATTGCCATAAAATCAATCACTTATGTTAAATCGGTATCAACTCTAATTTGAGGTGAGGGATTGAGCGTAAAGTAAAAAACACTGCCAACGCCAAGTTGGCTTTCTACCCCGACCTCTCCGCCAAGCTTTTTTACTATGCGCTGTACAATGGATAAGCCCAAACCATGTCCTTCTTCAACCGTGGCTTTATGAAGTCGTGTAAATGGCGTAAATAATTTAGCGATAGCCTCTTGGCTCAAACCGGGGCCGTTGTCGCGCACCCAAAAACGAATGATGTCGCCGCTTTTTGTGGCACCGAGTTCTAAACGCGGCGGTTGCCCACTGTATTTTAAGCCATTGCTCAAATAGTTTACCCAAATTTCTTCCACCCAAGCTGCATAGCCGAGAACGACAGGCCATTCTTTCTGAGTAATGATTTCGCCTTGAGATTGTTTGAGCAAAAAGACTAAACGTTCTTGCGCTCGATAAATGATGTCGCCCATGTTCAAAGGTGTCAGTTCAACGTCTTGCTTTGAGACAGTCGTCAACAGTAATAACGCATTCACAATCTCTATCATTTTTTTGCTCGATTTGAAAATGTGTTGCAAAGATTGACGGCCTAGTGTATCAAGCTTTTCAAAATATTCTTCCCGCAAGAAATCTGATATCGAGACTAAGTAACCTAGCGGGTTTTTTAAGTCGTGGGCGACGGTGTGGGAGAAGGCATCAAGTTCGGCATTTTTGGCTTCTAATTCGGCATTTTTGGTCTCTAACTCGGCATTTTTGGCGGCTAATTCGGCATTTTTTGCTTTCATTTGTTGTTGCAAATTGCAAATGGTGAGGTGAGTATTAATCCGTGCCAAGATTTCTTCTTGTTGAATGGGCTTGGTGACATAATCTACTGCTCCCAGTTCAAAGCCTTTAACTTTATCTACCGTATCAGACAGCGCCGTCATAAAAATAATGGGAATATCTTGGGTTTTTGCATTGGCTTTCAGTCGCTTACAAGTTTCAAAGCCTGATATGCCCGGCATCATCACATCCAACAAAATTAAATTGGGGCGCTCATATTCAATAAGTTCAAGGGCGCTTTCTCCATCTCGTGCCACTAACAGTTCAAAGTGGTTAGCGTCTAAAAAATGGAATAAGGTGCTAATATTTTCGGGAATATCATCCACAATAAGGATAGTAGGAGATTGTTGCATAGTTTTCAGTGATCAGTTCTTTTTAAGTTAAGCTTTTCGGTGAGGGCAACCATAAAGGATTGCCCCTACGCGACATGACGGTTTGTAGGGCAACCACAAGGGATTGCCCCTACACTAATGGCATTGATGGTTAGCCTGGGGATCAATCCTTAAGAAAAAAAGCTCAAGTCTGCTAAAGCAGACTCACCCCCCAACCTTGGCTAAAACCTCAAGTCTGCTATAGATTTTCAGATAATTATAACTGATCTGTGATCACTGTTCACTGAGAACTGATCACAGAGAACTGAAAAGTTCTTTAAGTTTGGACATTTCAAAACTTTTTGCCAACTTTCTAACCTCATCCGCAAACGGTGACAGTCTGGCATCTTGTTGTTCTAGTTGTGTCACGTTCTCAATAATTTTTTTGACGTTGCCGCTCATAACGAGCTTGAAGAGTGCTGACGCTTGTTCAGACGAAGGCCCTTTAATGGGCCGCGCGTAAGGAGCCGTCTCGGCCGCATCGGTACAGGGAGAGGTTGACGGCGTACCGGTGCCATCATATATCCATTCTAACGGCAAATACTTTTGCAACAAGTCTAATAAATGGTCGGTGCTAATCGGTTTGGCAATAAACTCGTTGCACCCGGCAAACATACTCTGACGTTGTTGATGTTCAAACACGTTGGCTGAAGCGGCAATCACTACCACGTCTTTTAAGCGAGTGGATTGGCGAATTTTGCGTGTCAATTCAAAACCATCCATTACCGGCATCACTAAGTCGGTAAGTATCAGATCGGGCAAATTTTCTCGGGCTAAGTCCAAAGCTTCTTTCCCATCATTCGCTTCTAACACACTAAAACCCAAATCTGTCAACAGGTTAACTAAAAAAGCGCGGTTTTGCCACTTATCATCCACCACCAAGATTTTGAATGGGTAATTGGTGGTGGGTGATGGCTCATTATCCTTTCCCCTTTCCCCTTCGCCCATCCTCCCTTGCTCATTTCCCCTTTCTACTTTATCCGTTCTCCTATAGCCAACAATAGTCGCTTGTTGGCTATGATTGGTATCCACAAAGCCTTGAGCCTCTGGCAACGGTATATCAAACCAAAAAACGCTACCGGTGCCAAGTAAACTTTCAACTTGCAATTGCCCTCCCATCATTTCTACCAACTGTTTGCTAATGGCTAATCCCAAGCCGGTGCCTTCCTGTTGCTGACTTTGGTAGCCGATTTGTCGAAAAGGTAAGAAAATCGCATCCAGTTGATCAACGGGAATACCATTGCTCAACAAATTCAGCAACACTTGCCGCAATCTTTTTTCGTCTGTCCATACGGCGGTTGGCAATGGATATAATATCTCATAAACCAATTTGATGTTTTTTTGTTCCGCCCGCATTTTCATTAAATCAGCAATGTTCTGCAACAATTCCGGCAGACAAAAATCGACCGGAATAATTCCTAGTTTACCAGCTTCGATTTTGGATAAATCTAAAATGTCATTAATTAGTGTCAATAAATGTTCGCCGCTGCGGTGAATGATTTGTATGCCTTCTTTTTGCTTGCCTGTCAAACTTTTATCACGCCTTAGAATTTGTGTATAGCCTAAAATACTATTCAGCGGTGTGCGTAGCTCGTGGCTCATATTGGCAAGAAAGGCTGTCTTGGCATGGTTGGCTATTTCTGCGGCTTTTCTCGCCTCATCGGCGGCTTTTTTAGCTTGTTGTAATTTCGCTTCTGCACGTTTGCGTTCAGTAATGTCACGCACTATCGCAACAAAAAAGGATTCTTCCTTTCCACCCTTTTCCAACCGGGCTGCCTGGGTTCCCTCCAGCGCGGCCGTCTCCCCTTTTGAAAAAGGGGGGCGAGGGGAAATTTGAATGGGCAGGGCGGTGTTACTCTCCCCCTTTGAAAAAGGGGGGTCTCGGAATGCGTTTTTCCGCAACGGAAAAACGGATTCCGAGAGGGGGATTTGAATATACTGAAAAAACGCCTCTACCTGAATCAACGTCGTATTTTTATGTTGATGTATGGTTTCACGCATCAGTGATGGCTGCGAACCCTCAAGCAAAGGTGCCAGAAATTGACGTGCCTCTTTTTCAGTCAGAGAGGGGCTAATGTCTAATACGGTCATTTGTAAGAGTTCTTCTTGTGCATAACCGATTTGATTAATGGCCCCTTGGTTGACATAAAAAAATTTAAAGGTTTGTGCATCAAACATAAACACACAATCTAGTGTCATATCCAACGTTTTTTTGAATTTTTTCAGTTCAGTATTGGCCGCTTCTAATTGAGCCTCTGTCTTTTTACGCTCGGTGATATCGCGTGAAATGGCTACAATTTCTTGCACTTCGCCGCTTGATGAGTCGTACACCACCTGGCTGGTGGTTTCAAACCATAAGTACTCGCCACTCTTTCGGCGGATTCGGTAGCCAAAGGGGTATCCTATCTGTGAGGCAAGGAAAGTTGAACGTAGTTTGAGTTTGATATCTTCCAAATCCAAGGGATGGAAAAATTCATAAGCGGAATGTCCAATCAATTCCTCCGGCTCATAGCCAAGCAAAGTGCGACAAGCGGGCGAGGCGTAGAGAAAAACGCCCTCAGGCGTGTGCCTTGAAATCATATCGGTGGCGTGTTCGGCAAGCAAACGATAGCGATCCTTGCTCTCGCGCAAGTTTTCTTCGGCTTGTTTGCGCTTGGTGATGTCCATAACAATACCTTGATAGTGAGTGATAGTGCCATCAGTCGCCCGTCTAATCCAAGTGTGATCATCAAGCCAACGCACTTCGCCGGTTTGAGTAATAATTCGATATTCTTGAGTAAAATCTGTCACGCCGGCTTGGCTGTACTGAGTGACTTCTTGCACGATGCGATTTAAATCATCGGGATAAACGATACTGGCAAACGGCACACGCCCGCTGTAAAAGTCGTCGCAACTATATCCGAATTGTTGAACATTTTCGGAAACCAATTCCACCGTCCAATTTTCGTCGGCTCGCCAGAGAAAGGTGACAACCGGACTGTGGTTGACAATATGTTCCAATTCTTTTAGATTGATAAAGGATTCTCGCAATTGCATTGCCATACGGTTAAAAGAGTTGGCGAGATTCCCTAACTCATCAGCACGCTCAACCGGTAAAGTTTGTTTCCATTTGCGTTGAGCGGCCTTATTCAGCGCCTCGATAGGCTGGACAATCCATTTAGCGGTGCTTGAGCTAACCAAAATGGCTATAAAAAAAGCTAATATAGACAACACGATAGTTTCTATGGTGTTTTCATTAATGCGTTCCATGAAATCAGTTTCTGGCACGACGACGACAATCAGCCAATCAATCGCCTCAGAAAGCGGTGTCACTTGTAGAAATTGCCGTTGCCCGTTGAAATCAAAAGTGAGTTGCTTGATACCTTTAATTTGAGAGAGGTTGCCAAACTGTTCAGTCAAATGTTGTGTACTGGTGCGAATCAATGGGACGTGACTTTCACTGGCATCAAGCGGTACAACTCTGTTATCCGCCTTGTCAAAGGTAGTTTGAGCCACTATTTGTCCAGAGCGATCTATGATAAAAATTTGTCCGGAGAAACTGAAGTTCAAACTGTTTAGGAAATTATTGAGGTGTTCTCTGGTAGAAACATCCTCTGTATTAAACGGTTCCAAACGCACAGATTGATTAACCCGATGAGGCGTTTGAATGTGGTGAGTTAGATGAATTTGGACGTGAGTCGTGACTTCGCTCAGTAGCAGACTGATGAATTCTTCAACCGCCTGTTGCCCGTTGCGAAATGAGAGATACCCCACTAGCCCCACCGCCGCGATGAGTTGAACAACGAAAGGTACAATGAGGACGGTTTTGATGGAAAATTTTCCAGAGAATTTGGAAGCTAGGCTTGTAAGAGATTTAAGTAGCATTTAACTTTCCGTTTTTAGTTTGAGTTTTGGCCGTTCAAGCTAAAGCTTGGACTCCAACAAATTTCTACCTTATGAACTAAGTTTTTTATAAACTTGGTTTCTACCTGTTTACTTTGGCTAAGCTTGTAAGTAGAAATAACACGATTAAAATTTGAACTTTTTATATACTTGACAAATTTGCGCTTTTGTCACTTACAGATTTATCGCTCAAAAGACATGACAGCTTAAGGATGGCGATGCTCAGTATACACACCCTACTGATGAAAAATGAAAACTGAAAAGAGATTACATCAGCAAGTATATAATTTTACGTAAAATTTAATGAGTTGGCCCTCAAAATCATCCTTAAGTTTTTTTTCAGGTCTCACGCTGCGATAATTGAGCCATGAAAACCAGATTTCTATGACAAAAGCGCAACTTGAACTTGAGAAATTGCCGCCTACAAAACCAGACAAAAGCGCAATGCAAAGTATATTCACTTTTAAAATACTTTGAAAATATCTCTATTACCAATTACCAATTATTCATTACCAAGTTTGAATTTGGAAATTCGACATGTTGTTGTTCCGGGAATGACAAAGGAACCGAAGGTTCGCAAAGCTAATTCCCGAAACATCCAAGTTATAAGTGGGTAAACAAAAGTCTAACGAGCGGTAATAGTCGCTAAAGCGACTACTACAAACAGGAAATTAATTGTCACTTGGAAATTCGACCACAAATGTTGTTCCTTGTCCTAATTCACTTTCACACCACACTGAACCATTCATGGCTTGGACTAATTTTTTGACAATAAATAAGCCTAAGCCCGTCGAATGTTCATCACCAGTGGGTTGCGCGGTTAGGCGGGTGAATTTACCAAATAATTTTTGCTTGTCTTGCTCACTTAAGCCGGGGCCTTCGTCTTGAATTTCACAGCGCACACGGTATTCATCTTTGCGGAGGCGGACAGTGATATGTTTACCAGCCGGTGAATATTTGACCGCATTTGAGAGCAGATTATCCAAAACTTGGTATATGCTGTTTTCATCAAGTATGGCTAAGAATTGTTTTTCGGGAGATTGAAATTGTAATATGATGCCCTTAGCCTTCGCTCTTTGACTATAGTTATTCACCAGCGCTTGCAAAATCGGCAACATGTTTATTGTTATCAGTGACAACTTCATTTGGCCCGCTTCAATTCGGTTGACATCTAACAGATTCCTTATCAATTCAAACATTTGCTGAGAACTGGTAGAAATCATATTGGCAAACTCAATCACTCCTTTTTTAGACAATTCATCATAATCGCTTTGAATGAGCGATGCTGCCCCGGCAATGGCTGACAGTGGATTTTTTAGATCGTGGGCAACAATGCCTAAAAAGTCATTTTTCTCCTGATTGAGTTTGACCAATTCGTCGTTGAGTTCCGTAAGTTTTGCATTTTTTGCCTCGATGTCTTTGGTTCTTTCCTGGACTTTTTCTTCTAAGTGGGTAAACGAGTCTTGCAGTTGCCTTGTCATACTACTGAAAGAATTGGCAAGTTGCCCGACTTCATCTTTGCGTTTAACTTCTGCCAACGGCTGCCATTCGCCTCTGGCGAGTGCCTTGGCGGCGGTGTTCAAGCGCAAAAGCGGTTGGACAATCCAACGGGCGGTGGAAATGCCAACTAAAGTAGCGAGCATCAAGGCAACCAGACATAATATAATCGTAGCGCGGGTGTTGGCATTGATGCGTTCCATGAAATCGGCCTCTGGGAGAACCACGACAATTAGCCAATCCAGCCCCCACTTATCGGTGAATGGCATGACTTGAAAAAATTGTCGCTCGCCTTCCAGTGCAAAATCAAGTTGCTGATTATGGTTAATTTTAGTGAGATCGCCAAAGTGTTGAGTTAAGTAGCTAACCGTCGCTTGTGTTAACGCATCACGGCTCTCTATCGCTTGAAACTGTTCGGCTTTGCGTGTGAGCGGATTGATGCGATAGGGTTTTTCAGAGGTGGATGTGGCTACCAATAAACCGGAACGCTCCATGATGAATGTTTGACCGTGCTGCCCTATTTTTAAGTTCCTGAGAAACTTACCAATTTCTAAAAGTGTCAGATCGGAACTGGCAACACCAAGGAGATTGCCCTGTTTATCGTAAAACGGTTGATTAGCTGAAATAGTGGTACTCCAACCGGCGAAATAGACATAAATATCTGTCCAAACGGCCTTACCCGCCTTCACAGCAGCCTGATACCAAGGTCGCTTTATAGGGTCATAATTGGGCATCATTCTTGACATGGTGGTACGATTGGCTTGGCAATCGCTTTCCCATGTTTCTAAGTTTCCAGCGGAGGTAGTATCTAATATTTCTACAATGATTGAGCCATTATCACGAATTTGAGCGCCGATATACTCGCTTTTCTCGGTGGCAATACCAATGTAACTGACGGTATTAAAACGTTGTATTTGATGCCAAAAATAGTTGTCAAGTTGTCGTATATCTGTTAAATTAAACATGCCAAGACGAATGGCATCAACGTTGATTTGATTAACGAAATGTGGCTTCGCCATGTAGTTTTGGAGATGTTGGTGGATACGAGCGGTAATTTGGCTACGTAACTGAGTAGCGATATCTTCAACCGCCCGTTGCCCGTTGTGAAATGACAGCCATCCCGTCAGCCCTACGGCGGCGAAAATTTGGGTCACAAATGCGATAATAAGAACTGTTCTCAGAGGGAATTTTCCAGTATTTATAGAAATAATGTTATTTAGGGATTTGATTGACATAGAAGCTCACCGCTCAGCCGAGCCGCTCTCCTGGAATCCAAACAGGAGTCCAAACTTTGCTCCAGTTTCGCTCCGCGAAATTTAAGTTTGGCAGGACTCCAAACTTTAGTTTGGCAGGAGTCCAAACTTTAGTTTGGCGGCCGGCATCCAAACTTTAGTTTAGCAGGGTGAAAAAAAAGGGTGTTTCCCACTTGTTCAAGTCGCAAGTTTTTATCGATAGGGCCATCAATCAAATTCGCCAACCTGGCCCTAAAAAAACCGCTTTGGAAAGACACCTTAGTATTTTTCATTTTTGATTATGATAAGCCATTAACAAAAGCTTGCCAAATCAATTTTAAAACCTTTCTAAAAAAGAAACCTTACCTTTAAAGCGACAAGACAACTCAAAGTCTGTAGGATAAGTGGGACACACCCAAAAGAAAACACAAAATTATATCAAATTTATACTCAACGTGGCCATAAGGCAGGATTTTTATGACGGGTTAATATATAAGGCGTATTTATTAAAGCCTGGGGCGGTGCCCCAGGCTATATTAATTTCGCCCCGTTGGGGCTTTCCTGGGGCGGTGCCCCAGGCTATATTAATCTCGCCCCGTTGGGGCTTTCCTGGGGCGGTGCCCCAGGCTATATTAATTTCGCCCCGTTGGGGCTATATTAATTTCGCTTGCCTGGGGCTTTCCTTGTTAACCTCTATTAGCCCCAAAGCAAGTTATAACACATACTACCGTGTGGCAGATTATTATAAAATTCGAGTGGGAACGATAAATAAAAAAAGCATCGAGGCGTCACGTTGTTTGAATGTGAATAGCCACAGGTGCAACCTGTGGGTTTTGGCATCGAGGCGCCACGTTGTTTGAATGTTAAAATATTTCCCCCCCTGATTTTACCAGGTGCTATTATCTCGCGTAGCGAGTTACTGCGTTTCACATTCAACCCTTTCAGGGTTGTGGTGCTTGGAACATTTTTTGCATAAGATAACTTATGATTGATAAATAATACTTAATAAGTTATTATAAAAAAAGGATAAATAATAGGAATAATTTATAATTGAGTAAATATTATGAACATACCCTCTTCTACCCAATCATACTACGAAACACGTATCACCTTCTTCCGCTCCATGCGGGGCAAGTTGATTCTGTTGTTTCTCGCTGTGTCACTCATACCGCTGACTATCGTCGGCTGGGTAGCCATTACCCAACTCTATGCGGCCAAAGCGGCCGCTAACGAAGTGAGTGACAATTATTTTCCCAGCATCATTAACCTCGATAACGCCGAAATCGCCCTGCTGCATATCATTGAAGCACAGAAAAACCACATCATAGCGCCGGATGATGCGACGATGAGGAGCATGGAAACAGAAATTAAAACTCAGCGAGAAATCCTCATCAAAGCACTCGCTGGGTTTGAGACAACTCTGGACGAGGGGACAGAAACAAAAGCCTTTGAAAAATTCAAGGCCGTTCTTGATGAGTTTTGGCAGGCTAACGATAAAGTCATCTTGCTGTCTCAAAAAAATGAGGACGAAAAAGCGCAAAGCCTGAGTATTGGCACGGCCAATGACCTCTTTGAAAATGCGTTAGGTTTAATGAAGAGCATGCGTGAAACCAACGTGATTGGTTCTGAGCAAGCCAAGATAGCTGCGGATCAAGCAGCCCGCGCTGGGGTCATTCTGACTTTAATAGCCAGCTTGGTGATCACCGTTATCGTGGTTATCGTGGCTTTTTTGGTCGCCAATTCCATAGCCAAGCCCGTATTAATTATCACAGAAGCCGCACGCCAATTGACCACCGGCAACCTGAAATCAACCGGGATAGCTTCAATTGAGGGAAATAAAATCATCACTCGTCGAGATGAAATGGGTGAAATCGGACGAGCCTTTGACGCTTTAACCCGTTATTTTCAGGAAGTCATTGAAGATATTGTCCAAGTTTCTCAAGGATTAGCGGCGGGTAATCTAAACGTCATACCTCAGTCGGAATACCGAGGAGATTTCATCCAAATCAAAAATGCCCTAGAAACAGCCCTGTCCAACCAGCGGCAAGTGATTGAGGACATTGTCCACGTCTCTCAAGGGTTAGCAGAGGGTAACCTAAGCGTCACGCCTCAGTCGCAATACCAAGGAGACTTTGCCCACATCAAAAATGCCCAAGAAATGGCCTTATCCAACCAGCGGCAAGTGATTGAAGACATTGTCCAAGTGTCTCAGAAGTTAGCCAGCGGCCACCTGAGCGTCTCGTCTCAGGCAATCTACCGGGGAGACTTCGTTCAAATCAAAAATGCCTTGGAAACGGCCTTGTCCAATCTGCGGCATGTGGTTGAGGACATTGTCCACGTCTCTCAAGGATTAGCAGAAGGCGCTCAGAACGTCGCGCCTCAGGCGGAATACCAAGGCGACTTTGTCCATATTAAAAATGCCCTAGAAACCGCAGCGGCTAAGTTAGCAGAAACCACCGCCAAAAATGCCGCGCAAGATTGGCTCAAAACCGGGCAAGCACAGTTAAATGATCTGATGAGTGGCGAGCAAGATATCGTTAAGCTGGCCAAAAAAATCATCTCCTTTCTGAGTACTTACATAGAGACGCAGGTTGGCTTATTTTATTTGCTGATAGAGTCCAATTCCCTAAACTCAAGTGCTTCCCTGAAACTGACCGCCAGTTATGCCTACACCGCCAGCGATAATCGACCCACTGAATTTTTGGTGGGTGAAGGTTTAGTTGGACAGGCTGCTCTGGAACAAAAACCGATTTCCTTCACTCGGAGACTGGAAGAATGCGTCCATGTGATTCAATCGGGTTTGGCCGATGTTTTACCCAACCATGTGCGACTGATTCCATTTTTTTATGAAAATGTTGTCAAAGGCCTCATTGAAATCGGTTCTTCAGAGGCACTCACTGAGACTCGACAGGCATTTATTCAACAGGTGATGCCGAGCATTGGAATCGCGGTGAATACGGCCGAGTCACGCACTCAAATGCAAGAACTGTTACAGCAAAGCCAAAGGCAAACCGAAGAACTGCAAAGTCAGTCGGAAGAACTACAAAGTCAACAGGAAGAACTCCAACAGGTGAATGAGGCCTTGCAAGCTCAACGGCAAGATTTAGAAAGTAAGCAAGCGGCACTTCAGCAACAGAATGAAGAACTGCAAAGTCAATCCGAAGAACTGCAAAGCCAGTCAGAAGAATTACAAACTCAACAGGAAGAATTGAAGCAGACTAACGAAGCGTTAGAAGAGCGTACCAAAGACTTAGAGCGACAAAAAGCGGAAATTCAACATAAGAATCTCGTGCTGGAACAAACGCAAGCCGAGATGGAAAAAGCGAGGACGGCGATTGAAACCAAAGCCCAAGAACTCGAACTGGCGAGTCAGTATAAATCAGAATTTCTGGCCAATATGTCGCATGAATTACGCACCCCGTTAAACAGTTTGCTGATTCTCGCCCAACTGTTAGCCAATAATAAAGCCGGTAACTTGAGCGACAAACAGGTGGAATATGCCCAGACGATTCACAGTGCCGGTTCCGACTTGCTGACGCTTATCAATGAAATCTTAGATTTATCCAAGGTGGAAGCCGGCAAAATTGACGTGAATGCTGAGGATCTGTCGTTGACCGATTTGGTAGAAATGGTTGAACAAAAATTCCGTCATCTGGCTTCAGAAAAAGGGTTAGCTTTCCACATCACCCTAGCTGACGAGTTGCCACCTGTACTCAACACCGACGAGCAGCGACTCAAACAAATCATTAACAATCTGCTCTCCAATGCTTTTAAATTCACCGAGAAAGGCGAAATAAAGCTGGAGATAAAATCCAAATCCCTCCAGCCACCCTTTGCGAAAGAGCGAATTCTCAGCTTTGAAAACGGGGGGTTAGGGAATTTCATTGCGTTCAGCGTGTCAGATACCGGGATAGGTATTCCTAAAGAGAAACAACAAGTTATCTTTGAAGCCTTTCAGCAAGTGGATGGCTCCACCAGCCGGCGTTTTGGCGGAACGGGGCTAGGCTTATCGATCTCCCGCCAGTTAGCCCGACTACTCGGTGGCGAACTGCAATTACACTGTGAAGAAGGCAAGGGCAGTACTTTCACGCTCTATTTGCCTCAAACCCGTCCAAGGAATGCCGGCACCCAAGAATTAACCCGGTCAAATAGTGAGGTACCGCAAGTTTCGGTGCCCTCCCAAACCGTTAAACCCGCACCCACGCTGCCAACAACCTCTGCGGAGGTCAAAACCGCTCTCAAGGATGATAGAACAATACTCAAAGCCGAGGACAAATCCCTTTTGATTAAGGATGATAGAGCGACAGTCAAACCGGAGGACAAATCCCTTTTGATTATTGAAGATGACCGAAAATTTTCCGGCATTGTTATGGAATTAGCCAGAGAAAAACACTTCAAATGCCTGGTTGCTGAAGAGGGTCAAACCGGCTTGCAACTGGTTGAAGAATATCAACCGAATGCCATTATTCTTGATGTAGGGTTACCACAACTGGATGGCTGGACGGTGATGGAAATATTGAAAGACAATCCCGACACGCGGCACATTCCGGTGCATTTTATCTCCGCAGCCGATCATAACAGTCTGGAAGCGAAAAAGCGGGGGGCGATTGGTTATTTGCACAAACCGGTGAGTATGGAGCAACTTGGGGAGGCTTTCAATTCGATAGAAAAGTTTCTGACCAAAACCGTGAAAAATCTGTTGGTGGTTGTGGACAACGAAATACATCAACAGCAGATTCAGGATTTAGTTGGGGGTGTGAATGTCCAAATCACCTTGGCGATGACAACGACGACGGCCTTAGCGCAGCTAAAAGAAACCTCGTTTGATTGTATTATTCTTGATATGGATATAGAGCAACGGTCAGGGTGCCAAGTGCTTGAACAGATGCAACAAGTCGAAGGCCTTTGCCAAACCCCCGTGATTACCTACGTTGAGCGCGAATTAACCTCTGTCGAGGAAGCATTATTGTTGCAATGTGCGGATGCTCTCCCGATTAAGTCAGTGAATTCGCCAGAACGTTTATTAGACGAAGCCACCTTGTTTCTCCATCAGATAGAAGCCAATTTACCGGTTGATAAACGCCAAATATTACGAATGGTGCATGACAAAGAGGCCATTTTAGCCAAGAAAAAGGTGTTAATTGTCGATGATGATGCGCGTAATACTTTTGCCTTGGCAACCGTCTTAGAGGAGAAAAACATGGAAGTTATCGGCGGTAACACCGGCCACGAAGCCCTAGAATTGTTGGAGGAGCACCCTGATATTGCCATTGTATTGATGGACATTATGATGCCCGAAATGGACGGCTATGAAGCCATGCGGGAAATCCGAAAACAACCCCGCTACCGCAAACTCCCTATTATCGCTCTGACTGCTAAAGCCATGAAGGGCGATAAAACCAAATGTATTGAAGCCGGCGCGAATGACTATTTGTCTAAACCGGTGGATACTGATAAACTGGTTTCGCTGATGCGAGTATGGCTCTATCGGTAAATTCAGTGTTCAGTTCTCAGTGAACAGTGATCAACAAGGATTGAATATAAGCAGGGATTTATCCGCAGGTTTATCCCAATCCCTGTTGTAGTTTGTAGGGCCATACTTTAATTTTAAAACTTCCAAAGTCGTTTATGGCCCTCAAACCGGTGCCCAATAGCCAGACAAAAATCAGGGTAAAATTGACTCCAAATAACAACTACAAGGATTGAATATAAGCCGGGATTTTAAGCCGGGATTTATCCTTGGTTATAAGTACTGAAGCATAAATTTTCTGGTATTTTAAGAAAAGCCAATATCAAAGGGGCAACCATAAAGGATTGCCCCTACATGACACGACGGTTCGTAGGGGCAATCCCACGTGCAAAGCCCTTTTGGTTCCGACAAAATACCTGATAATATGTGCTTCGGTACTTACCCAATCCCTGTTGTCGTTTGTAAGGCCAGACTTTAATTTGATAACATCCAAAGTCTTTTATGGCCCTCAAACCAGCGCCCAATAGCCAGACAAAAATCAGGGTAAAATAAAACTGACTCCAAATAACTACAAGGATTGAATCAAAGCAAGGATTTATCCTTGCTTATACCCAATCCCTGTTGTCGTTTGTAGGGCCATACTTTAATTTGAAACTCGATGATCAAGTTTTTTCGTACGCCCAAACGCCCAAGGATTGTTATAAAAAAGGATTTCTTCGCTAATTCTGATAATGAACAAATTCGATAAAAAAATCATGCTCGTTTTAAGAAAGCTATTCAATCAGCAAATGCTTTTGAGAACTTGACTGACGTGATTTTATGCTCGTTTATGAAATCCCTTATTATATACAATCCTTGTAGTTATTATTAACTTTGGCGTAGATTGGACTCCTGCCAAACCTCCTGTTAACATTTTTCATTTTCTATTATGAATGCTTTTAACAATCTCAAAGTGGGTAAAAAGATTCTCCTTGGCTACATTGCCATACTTATACTGATGATGGGCTTGGCGGCCGTGCTGCTCTTCAGCCTGAACGACTTAACAAAAGACTTTAGTTTTTTGGTTGAACACGATCAGCCGGTACTGTCCAATGCCCACCGATTGGAGAAACTGATTGTCGATATGGAAACCGGTGAACGCGGTTTTCTGATTACAGGTAAAGATGAATTCCTTGAGCCTTACCATAACGGCATAGCCGAATTTGAGACGCTACTTGAGACCGAAAAACAGCTGGTCAGCAACAATCCGTCCCAAGTTGCCGTGCTGACAAAAATAGGCCACCTTCACGACGAGTGGATTCGGGTGGCCGGTGAGCCGGAAATCGCCAAGCGACGCGAGGCCAATAAGGCCACCGTTAGTGCCAAACACCTTCAAGAAGTACTCAAGGTTGGAGTGGGTAAGGGCATTTTGGATGAATTGCGCGGAGTGCTCGAACAACTGGAGGCCAATTTGGTAACCAAGGGCGACCTAAAAAGCATCATCCTAACCGTCAAAATCGCCAAAGCGCTGGTTGACCAAGAAACGGGGCAGCGTGGCTTTCTTATCACTGGTGAAGACCGTTTTCTTGAGCCTTATCGCAACGGTCAAGCACAATTAGTAACTTATATTGCGGCCTTACGCGCTCGACTGGCAAGTGACTCGGATAACCTAGCCTTATTAAAGCGGGCTGAGTTGCTGGCGACCAAATGGCTAGAAAAAGCTGCCAAGCCTGAAATCGAGGCACGACAGGAGATGAACGCTAACCCGGTCACCATGGCCGATGTATCAGCCTTGATCCAAGCTGGAACGGGCAAGGCTCTCCTAGACAAAGTGCGTGCCCAATTTGATGCCTTTATCCAAACAGAAAATCAATTGAATGCGGAGCGATCTGAACAAGCTAAACAAAATGTCGTGTGGGTGCAGACACAAGCCCTGATTTTTACTTTGGGCAGTCTCGTCATTGGTTTGCTGCTAGGTATTTCCATCTCGCGTGGCATTACTCGTCCCTTGGCAAAACTGACCAATATGGCTAACAAAATGGTGGCCGGAAACCTGAGCCAAATGGTTGATATTAAAAGCCGCGACGAAATGAGCCAAATCACTCTTCGTCAAGACGAAATGGGAGACATCGGGCG
>NBMI01000320.1 GCA_002085445.1 Candidatus Parabeggiatoa sp. nov. 2 | reverse complement strand
TATCTCTCGGACAAGGGCAAAGGCGATATCCAAAGGCCCACCAATATCCGTTTTCTCGTTGTACTCAATGATATCTTCTGTTTCTGACCATGCTTGACTATTATGCCCGGTTGCACCGTTAAACCAAATTTGTCCGCTACCGCTTCCAAACCCGGCAACGGAACCGTGGGCTCTATAAACCACAGTAGATTACCGCCTTTGTCAATATAGTCTGCGATCAAGTTGATTTCACCGGGTAGCAACTTTTTTCGCGGACTGGCGAGGACTAACAGATGAGTATTTTTAGGAATACCTACTGTTTTTCCGAAATTCAAGGTTTGCACATAAAACCCGGTATTTTTCAAGGCCAGTGCCCATTGGCTAAAATCGTGGTAATCAGAACCGGTAGGACTGCGCTCACCGTGCCCTTCTAAAAAGACGATCAGGCGATTATCAGTACGCGCCACCCGTTGCAAAGCGGAGGTCAAATCTTGTTCAGACAGGCCCTGCCCCATTGTTTGCAGATGCTCAGCACGCTCTTGATAGTCAATGATAAGTTCATCCTTGAACTGAACACCACGTTCACGTACTTCAGCAATGGCGAGGCGCGGATCGACAAAGCGCAAATTGATATCGGCTTTATGCCGTTGATAGCGTTCCACCAATTCCTGAATGGGTTGGCGTAAGCCACTCTCTTTAACGACATAAGCCGTAATGGTAATCGGCCCTGAGAGTTCGTCCAACAATTTTTGGCTTGTCTCCGACAAGCTATGCCGATTATTAACGGTCCAATCGGCCTTTCTTTCATAATGGGTGCTTAGCCAAGCGACTAAAACGACCGCTACGACTAACAACACCGTAAAAGTCGTCTTTTGCAAACGAGCTTCTAAATGAATACCTTTTGTAACTTGCATAGTTCAGATATCAGTGGTGGAATACAAAGCGTTTGTAGTGTTTGTATGTTTGTATGTTTGTATGTTTGTATGTTTGTAGTAGGCGATTTATCGCCTTTGAGGGCCATAAAATACTTTAGATGCTTTCAAATTAAGTTATGGCCCTCTACCGCGCTTCATTGTTATACTTTTTGTAGGTGTTTTATTGCTTAGGTGAGGCTTTACTGAATACGATCAGCATCCAAACGGTAAATACTTAACATCAAAAATAGCGCAATAAATAATAAGTAATAGACAACATCGGCCGTGCTAAACAGCCCTTCCAGTAAGGGTTGATAATGCTTGGTAATTGACCAATAGGCCAAGTTTAAAACACCCGTTTGCCCTTCAATTACATTTTCAGTCCACTGAAACATCCACAACAAAAGGAAAGCAGCAAAGGTGCTGACAGCGGCAACGGTGGGATTAGGAGCCAAGGCGGAAATATATAGCCCTAACGCCGTCAATGCACCCACTAACAAAATGATTCCCAACAAGCCCGAGGCGAGTTGACCAAAATCGAGTGTACCCCCGAACAGTAGCGACAAGGGCATCAGCATCAGCATCGCCAACATAATGATAAAAAAGGCCATCAAACCCAAAAACTTGCCAAGAACAATACTGCTCATTGACAGCGGGGCAGACAACAACAAGGGCAAAGTTCTATTGCGCCGCTCCTCACTGATAAGGCGCATCGTCAGCAACGGCGACACGAACAACAGCACCGTGCCAATCCAATCAAGCAACGATCTAACCACCACCGCCGTCAAGCCGGGTGCCGTAGGATCATTTGCCAAACTCGCTTGTATTTCTGGTTGTAAAAACCAATACACCAGCAGGGCAAAAAACAACCCAAAAATCACCTGCACCGCTGCCAAAATACTCCAAGCCAGCGGTGATAAAAATAAACTCCGTAACTCTCGTGTTGCTATAGTCCACATATCAGTTTTTCAGTGATCATTTCAGTGATCAGTTTTTCAGTGATCAGTTATCAGTTTTTCATTGATCAGTTTTTCAGTGTTCAGTGATCAGTTATCAATAATCAGTTTTTCAGTAGACTTGTCCCTTAATAATTTGAACGGTGATTTTGGTGATTTTGGTGATTTTTATGAAAGTTCCAAGGGCGTTGCCCTTGGCTATATTAATCTCGTGCCAAAGGGGCTTTAAAACCTAGCCCCAACGATCCCCTTTGGTGCGTATTATTAAAGCCAGTGTAACTACCTGGCAACGCCCCTGGCAACGCCCCTAGCTCATTAATCAGCGTTAGTTAACACATTTTTCAGATAAATAACATAAATAACCGTTCAAAAAATGATTATTAAGGGACAAGTCTAGTGATCAGTTTTTCAGCGAATGCCTTAATGACATTGAGGTAAGGGCTGTATTTTAAAAGTCCAATTTATAACCATGCTAAATGCGAATTAAGAATGAAAAATTAAAAATGTAGAATGAACATTTTAGGAGTTTTGCGGAGCAAAACTTTTTCAGCTAAAAAAGACTTATAAAATGACTTTCAATGAAGATGTTTTTATAAGTTATTGATTTTATCATATCCAATTTAACCCTTAATTCGCATGCTAAGTATATCAGTTATTCAGCGATCGCTGAAATAACTGATCACTGTTCACTGAAAAACGGGTTTTCAATATATTACAGACTTGTGGATAAAGATAAGTTTGAAAAAGGGCTGCTAGGAAGAATTTCATCAGCGCTCGTCAAATCCACAAACACTTGTTCTAACGTGCGCAGCTCCGGTATCAGTTCATACAATCCCCAGTTACCCGCAACCGCTTTTTCCACCAAAGCTTCAGCGGGATTATCGGCCGCATGTTGAATGCGAAAGCGGTTATTCTCCTGCACTTCGACTTCTTCAACCCCTTGAATTTGTTTCAAAACATCAACCTCAGGCGGACGACGCAACGCGACTTGTAAGTGAGTGGTTTTCATTTGTGAAAACAAACCGCTAATGGTGTCATTAAGTATTAATTGCCCATGATTGATGATTTGGACATGATTACACACCGCCTGTACTTCTGGCAAAATATGGGTTGATAAAATTACGCTATGCGCTTCACCCAAGTTGCGTATCAACGTCCTAATTTCTCTGATTTGAATCGGATCCAAACCAATAGTCGGCTCATCCAAAATCACCACGGTAGGCGAATGAATAATCGCCTGCGCGATACCGACACGCTGTTGATACCCTTTAGACAAATTACCAATCAAACGTCTACTCACCGTATTCAAACCACACTGTTCGATAGCGCGACTAACCGCGCTGGCGACAGCGTGACGCTGAATACGATGCAACTTAGCACAAAATCGCAAATACTCATCGACTAGCATTTCCCGATAGACGGGCGGCTGTTCGGGCAAATAACCGATGGCAGCCTTAGCTTCCAGTGGAAAATCTAATAAATCATACCCGGCAACTTCGATTTGCCCCGTTGTCGGAGCAAGCGTACCGGTAATCATTTGCATGGTAGTTGTTTTTCCCGCCCCGTTAGGGCCGAGAAAACCGAGAATTTGTCCGCGTTTAACCTCAAAACGGATGTGATTGACGGCGCGGAAACCGCCGTAGTAACGCGACAAGTTTTCTACAGAAACCAGACTCTCTAAATTCATTCATTATTCTCTTGAATTGGCAAACGCAAGGAGTCCAAAGCTTCAGCTTTGGCATGGAGTCCAAAGCTTTAGCTTTGGCATGGAGTCCAGAGCTTTAGCTTTGGCGATATCTTGTCATAATTCTTCAGTTAGCAAACCTCGCAAGCGCCCGGATTTTTATGAACAACTCGATTTTGCCCTCCAAACCTGAAGGTTTGGACTCCAGATTTGGACTCCAGGTTATTTTTTCGCTGATCCTTACCCATTACCCATTACCATAATGATACGCTTAACTCATTGATTGCTAATAACATTTCCTCATCATCGGTCAATGCCTGAGCAATGGCACTTCGACAAGCGGTGGTGGTTTCTACTCCCGTCACTATCAGTTTGGCCGCATGTACCAATAAACGGGTACTGGCCCCTTCGTCCAAGCCATTACCCTTTAAATTGCGCGTCATTTGGGCAAATTTAACCAATTTTTCTGACATGCCAGCATCAATGCCGCTTTCATTGCGGATAATTTTAGCCTCAATTTCTGGGGCCGGATAATCAAATTCCAAGGCCACAAAACGTTGTCGCGTACTTTGCTTTAAATCTTTAAGTACGCTTTGATAGCCAGGATTATAGGACATTGCCAAACAAAATTCTGGGGGGCTGACCAATAATTCACCTATTTTTTCTATAGGCAAAACGCGCCGATCATCGGCCAACGGATGAATCACGACAGTGGTATCTTTACGGGCTTCGACAATTTCATCCAAATAACAAATCCCGCCATGCCGCACCGCCCGTGCCAGCGGCCCATCCACCCAGACAGTATCGCCGCCACTGACTAAAAACCTCCCCACCAAATCCGAGGCCGTTAAATCATCATGGGTTAAATCATCATGGCAAGACACCGTAATCAGGGGCCGTTTTAGCCGCCACGCCAGATGTTCCATAAAGCGCGTTTTGCCACAACCGGTCGGCCCCTTGAGCAAATTCTGGTTTAAATACACGGGCTTCCATTGAATAGTCTCGTCGTGGGCATGAATATGACTTTCCTCACCCTAACCGTCAGCAACCCTTCGTACATGCAAGCACGCGCTCTGCTCTCGCTTGGGCATTTTTAACGTGAGTTCGACTTTAAATATCAGTAAGTTCTAAGTACAGGACAAAAAATGTCAGCAGCACTGTAAATCATTATTTTTATTTAATATATCAGTATACCTTAGAGAAAACTTATCGATTCGCACTTTTGTCTGGTGCACAGATAACCAAGCACAAATCCCCGGCATGTCAGAAATCGAAATCGTTATTTGGAGTCCTAAAGACCATGAATTTTGTATGACTATTGGCACTGGTTTGTGGGCCATAAAACCGTTTTTAATATTCAAACTTTGCACCGGACAATTTAAATCTCCTGCATGTAAGAAATATTTGGAGTCCTAAAACCCATGAATTTTGTATGGCTATTGGCGCTGGTTTGTGGGCCATCAAACCGTTTTTAATATTCAAACTTTGCCGCAGACAATTTATTTAAATCATTAATTGTGGAAAAATTTGGCAAGTCATTGATGGTAAGAATTCTTGCTAAGCGATTTTAGACAGTCAAAAAATGTCCTGTACTCAGCAGTAAGTTATAGAATTATTAATTCTATCAAATAGTTATTTATAATGACGTGACTATCAATCAATTAAAAAAAACCAACAAGCTTTACTGGCTCATTTCACTCTATGGCCCACAATTTTCCGGTTATTGACGTATTAATTGTAAGTGTTTTATAGTCAAAAAAAGTTTTTTTAATCAACTAATTATTTTCAAACACTTGATTAATATCAAATTTCTATAACTTATTGAAAAGTCGAACTCACGTTCTTACCAATTGAAAACAAAAACGAGGCCAAGTCATCACCTTAACATAATGGTAAGTACCCGTGCAAAAGTTTGAAAGGTTTATGGATTTGCTAGGTTTATTTTTTTTAAATACCTGCACGGGTACTTATTATAGTTTTTCAAATAAATATTTTGGGAGAGTGGGGTGAGGGTAAAAAAATAATGAGCAATTAGCAATGAGCAATTAGCAATTAACAATTAGCAATTACCAACACTACCATTTTTCAGGATAATTAGAGTCTAATCAGTATTGGTTTTTTCCCAATATTCAACCGCTGACTGCAAAATGTCGAGAGCGATTTGCCACTGTGCCGGCACCGCCCCCGCAAAAAAGATCAGCTTGAAAATACACTAAAATATATTCCTGAACCGCACACCATTTTCAATCGGTAAGACATTGGTTTTAGCCATGCGCTACACAGTAACAGCCAATCCCTAATCCACCGTATAATTTTTTTTCTATTAATATACGGAACGTACTTGAAAAAGGTGAAAATGGGATAACTATTGAATTAGCAGTACTTGAAAAAGGTGAAAATGGGATAACTATTGAATTAGCAAGCTTTATGATTTTCAACTCAAATATTATCCGTTTATTTCGCGTATCCGTTGTACTATCAGTATAATATACGGAACGTACTTGAAAAAGGTGAAAATGGGATAACTATTGAATTAGCAAGCTTTATGATTTTCAACTCAAATATTATCCGTTTATTTCGCGTATCCG
>NBMI01000319.1 GCA_002085445.1 Candidatus Parabeggiatoa sp. nov. 2 | reverse complement strand
GATTCAGATCATGCTATTGATGCAATTGGTAACTGGTCATCACGAGCTATCCCTTTGATGGCAATGGGAAATAGACCTATTCAGCCAAACCAAATTTTATTTGAACCTGACGGGAATTGTGGAGAGGATTCATATCTTGTTGCAGCTGCTTGCAGAACAGCTCTAATACCTTGTCTTATTAGATCTATCATTTGTGAAGATCATGTTTATGATGCTTTTTGGGAATCAGGTTGGAATCACTATGAATTTTTCAGAGGTGGTTTAACTCCTGAATCAGCAGAAGTATCTGGTGCGACCAACTTAGATCCAGGCTATGAAAGAAATGGGTGGAGTGTATCTTGTTGTACTGGTTTTAGACCTGATGGTTTTCCAATGAATCATACTCAGCATTTGGATTTGACCAGTAATAATCTCGCCAAAAATAATCATAAGTTCTTTGTTGTTCACTGGTTGTATCATCAGTTGCTCTGATTTTCTCTTGTCTAAGTTTTGGGTGTACAATATACCAATAATAAATATCTCTTGGAGCCTCTACCCATATAGTATCACTTGTTAGTGTATCAATAACTCTATATGTAGTTGTAGTATAATAATCTTTTGATTCGTAATCACCATGTTCAACAAGTTTTACATAATGTAAAGAATCAGCAGTTTTATAAATCATTTCTGCATTTCTTATGATTAGCTCTTTGTCATTTCTTAGTTGTATATTTAGATATAATTCCTGCTTAGAAATGTTTGCTACTTGAAATGCGACTTCATCTTTTATTTTTTCATCAGCGTCAATAATTAATTGTGCATAATCATCAGCAAGTTTATAGATTTGCAAAACACGAAATTTCACAGTTAATTGTTCGCGTAACCATAGTGGCGTTTGCTCAATTGCTATATAACATTCTTCCGCCAATTCATAGGTATTTGAAATAAACTCCACGCTATTATCAACGGTGTTTATTTCAAAAACCGTATATTCACAGGGAGTTAATATTGCTTGCCCTGTGTCTTCACCTACAACATCACCAGGTGAAAACATCAAGTTTTCTTTCAAAACATTCTCAACAGAAGAGCTAGAAATTCTTTTTAAGTTTGGATTTTCTATTACATTCATTTTTGGTAATTCTGTATTAGAGAGATCCGCAACCCCTCTTAACTTTTTGTCTTCTTTTGCAAATCCGGCTGCTTGAATTATTCCATCACTACAAGTACCCAATAAAGGGTTATTCTGATTTTCTACTAATTCTAGATTATTAGCCGATACCGGATTTTTTGTTGGGTCGTTTTGTGCCTCAGCGACATACACAAAAATCAACAAAATTGAAATTATAAATAGCATGTTTGTTCTCATGTTTAACTCGATAATTTTAATAACTTATTAATTAATATAATCCTAATTAGGATAATATAACTTATTTTGACGCTTTTATATCTAAAATATTTTAGGTTAAACATTATTTTTATGTGCTACTCACACTTGCCGTAAAATAGTTTATAATCATTCCCACATGCCTTTCAATCATAGGTTTTACATTTAGCATTTCTTCAACTTTTCCTTATCAAACACTCACTCCTTCGATCTGCATCAACACATTTTTTTTATTTCTGAGGGTTTATATAAATCTTTTTATGTAATTTTGTACTGATTTTTGTGGCACTATTCGTATTTCCTAAAAAAAATAGAAGAATGTAGTAATATCTTCACTGGAAATAGTATAGTACCCAGCAATACAGGTAAACATACATATCGACAAATATAGCGTAAAAACAAAAAGTAAAAACAAAATCAATATTGATTTTGAAGATAGGGTTTGCCAGTAAAAAACAATTAGTACTAAAAAAGGAGTTCTTGTGGACAAGATAATTAATGAGTTGAGATTTGTGTTTGCCAGTAATGATGGGGTAGAATTAACATCAAATCACTTTGGAGATGCTGAAAAATATTATATTTACAAGATTTCACAGAATGGCTTAGTCGAATTTGATTCTTGCATTGAGAATAAGTTTAAAAATGTTGATGAAAGGACGGTACATGGTTCGCAAAGAAAAAGAACACAAATTAAACTTAGTAATTATCGGTGGTGGACCTGCTGCAATTACAATAGCTAAAACGATACAAGACAAAATGAAAGTAACTATCATTCGCCCTGAAGATCATTCAATGATTTATTGTGCTATGCCTTATGCAATTGAAAATTTATTGACTTTTGAGAAAACATTTAAAAGCGACAACATAGTTTTTGATGCAAAGGCAGAATTAATTAGAGATACAGTAAGCAATGTTGATTTTGATACGAAGACCATCTCAATGGAAAAAAACAAGGATATTAATTATGATAAATTAATCATTGCCACTGGTGCGGTCCCTATTTTACCCCCTATTGAGGGCAATAGACGTAGCAATGTCATGACATTTAAGACAGAAGATGACTTGAAAAAAATCATTGACCTTGTTGATAATGGGTTGCAAAAAGCAGTCGTGGTTGGAGCGGGAGCGATTGGTATTGAATTAGCTCAAGCCTTGAATGAAAGAAAAGTGGAGACGCATCTTGTTGATATGGCAGAATCAATTCTCCCAAACATGATGGATATTGACATGATAGAAGAAACGCAGGAAACATTGATAAGAGCGGGCGTACATTTACATTTAAAAAGTAAAGTCGAAGCTATACAAGTAAAAGGAAAAACAGAAGAGATTATACTGGATAATAATAAAGTTATTCCTTTGTCTAGTTTTGATGATAATTGTACTGAATTAGATAAGGAAACTACCACTGGGCTTGTCGTATTCGCTGTGGGCATGAGACCAACTGTTGGTATTTTTGAAGGTACAAAATTAGAAATAGAAAAAGATGGTATTGTCATCAACAATAAGATGGAGACAAATATACCAGATGTTTATGCTGTTGGCGATTGCTGCCAATTTACTAGTGCTCTTACGGGTGAAGTTATTTCTGGTAAACTTGCGACAAATGCGGTTCCTATGGGTAGGGTTTTAGCATTTAATCTTTTAGGACAAAATAGAGAGTATCCGGGATTTTATAATGGAGCCGCCACAAAAATAAATGATGTTTTTCTTGGTGGAACGGGTTTTACGGAAGCAACGGCACGAAAAAACTTCGAGGTTGAAGTTGGATATGCAGAATTTACAACAGCGTTTCCGATAATGCCAAGTGCCAAAAAAGTAAAGCTAAAATTAATTGCAGACAAAAATACACATAAGATCATTGGTGGTCAATTTATTAGTGGAGAGCCCGTAGCAGACAAAGTAGATCAGATTACAATGGCACTACAATTTGGAATTACGGTAGAGCAATTAACATCTTTCTCTTATTCATCACAGCCTTACCAGTCTTTTTATCCCGCACATAATTTGATTGTTAAAGCAGCCGAAGAGATATTGAAAAAATTTCAGGTGCCTTCTCAAAATTAAATAGTCGGCACTTAGAAAGTCATTAACATAGACAAGAAATTATTTTGATATACTGTAATCAAAATAATTTCTTGCCGTATAAAGAATGCAATTAATAAATCATAGCTCCGTCCCTAATGTTTTTATAATTAATAGCTAAGACTCGTATGTTAAAAAATAGTCTATATTTAACCTTAATAATATTTTCAATTATGATGCTTCATTCCTGCAATTCTAGACAAAAAGTCGATACAATAATTACCAACGCCACAATTTATAGTGTCGATGAGAATTTCTCAATACATTCTGCTATGGCTATTGATGATGGCAAAATTATTTCCATAGGCTCGAATGAAAAAATAGTCGGCAATTATACAGCCGAAACTAAACTTGATATGAGCGGTAAATATATTTATCCGGGACTGATTGACCCACATTGTCATTTTTACGGATACTCCACTACTTTAGCAAATGTAGATTTATCTGGCACCAATTCTATAGAAGAAATAATTGATAGAGCAAAAGAATATCAAAAAACCAATCCAACCGGATGGATTACTGGTAGAGGTTGGGATCAAAATGATTGGGAAATAAAAGAATTTCCGAGTAAAGAAATATTGGATTCAGTATTTCCTGATATTCCTGTCTTCTTTAGACGAATTGATGGGCATGCTGCTTGGGCAAATAGCAAAGCATTAGAACTGGCAAAAATTACTGGCGACACAAAAATAGATGGAGGCAGGATTCTCTTATCCAATGGTGAGCCAACTGGAATATTGATAGATATGGCAATTGATTTAGTGAAAAATATTATCCCAGGAATCACTCAAGAAGAAACTATCCAGTATCTTAAAAATGCACAAGATACTTGTTTTTCTTATGGTTTAACCTCTGTTGGAGATGCTGGATTGAGTAAGGAAAGCATACTCTTACTAGATTCTATGCAAAAATCAGGTGAAATTAAAATGCGTATCTATGCTATGATTGCGCCAAGTAATGAAAATATTGAACATTTCTTAAAGAAAGGACATTACAAAACAGACCATATAAATGTTCGTTCATTGAAGCTATATGCTGATGGTGCTTTAGGTTCTCGTGGTGCTTGTTTATTAGAAGAATATTCTGATGACCCTGGCAATATTGGTTTGCTCGTTACTGATATTGATAGCTTAAAATACTATAGTAAACTATGCTATGAATATGATTATCAAGTATGCACCCACTGTATTGGTGATTCTGCCAATCGTACAATGCTAAAGATTTATGCTGAAAATCTCAAAGAAAAGAATGATAAAAGATGGCGTATTGAGCATGCTCAAATAATACATCCTGATGATTTCTCGATTTTTGGGGATTATTGCATAATTCCATCTATCCAAACCACTCATTGCACAAGTGATATGTATTGGGCAATAGATAGAATTGGTGATAAACGCATTGAAAATGCTTATGCATGGAGAAAGCTTTTTGATGAAAATGGCTGGTTGCCAAATGGCTCTGATTTCCCTGTAGAAAAAATTAATCCTATACTCGGGTTTTACGCTGCTATCACTCGCCAAGATATTGAAGGCAAGCCTAATGATGGCTTTTATCTAGACCAAATGCTAACAAGAGAGGAAGCACTTAAAGCTACTACAATATGGGCAGCAAAAGCCCAATTTGAAGAAAAAGAAAAAGGCAGTCTTGAGGTTGGAAAACTCGCCGATTTCATTATTCTATCTAAAGATATAATGCGTTGCCCTGTAAATGAAATATTCTCTGAGAAAGTAGAACAAACATATTCTAATGGGAAGAAAGTGTTTGATATAAATGATTAGTAATATCGCTTATTCAACAGCGTGGCTTTAGCCCGCTGTGCTAAAGTGCCGACAGCTAAAGCAGTCGGTTGCTTGACACTTGTCCTTGAGAATGCAACGGCGTGGCTTTAGCCCGCTGTGCTTATCTCATCTTTTATTTGCTTTCTAAAATTCTCTTGGCATTTCCAAGACCATACTCGAAATCTTCTCCAAGCATTTTTTCAAAATCCATGAATAATAACATCAAATTCATTGGTCTATTCATGCTACCATCAAACCCCCAAATGACTTTTGTCTGCTCTGGAGATATTTCTTCTGTTACAAAATATGCCAACTCCGTAGATTCAAAAGGCTCAAGGAATCTTAGTTCTATTTCAATTCTCTCACTTCCGATTATTTTCATGATTTCTTGTTCGCCAGCACCAACATTGGCACTATCGCTTTCCCAAGCAGAAATGAACCCTACCTGCCCATCAATACCAGTATAAGTTCTTCTTGTATGTGGATCCATGGTTGCCCATTTGCTGAATTCTTCTTGGTTTTTTAAGTATTTCAAATAGTCAAATACTTCGGCATTAGGTTTATTTATAATGACTTCTCTTTGAACAGAGTAGTCCTTGTCAATAAATAATGAAGCAGTTAAAGCTACGGCAATAAGAATAAGTAGTAAGATAATAATTCGTCTTAAAATTTTCATACGACCCTCACAAATAATATTAAAAAAAAGTAGGCGTTTTAATACAATTATTATTGTATTAAACGAGCCCACTGTGGGATGAACGATTGCAAATCAAATTATTTTTTTAAAATTTTCTTCAAGACAGTATCTTTGTCTAATTTCTTAGTACAGAAGAACCAATCTTGGCAATCTATATCGCTATCATCCATTCTGCCTTGAGCATCACCACATGAACCAGCAGGACCAATAATTACATCTTTTCCTGGTTCCCAATCAGCAGGAGTAGCTACTCCAAATTCGTCAGCAGCTTGCATAGCAATTAAAGCTCTATATAATTCGTCAAAGTTTCTACCTAAGCTTAGTGGGTAATAAATCATTGCGCGAATGATACCTTTTGGATCTACAAAGAAGACCGCTCTAACAGCTTTAGTTGTATCTTCATTTGGTTGGATCATACCATATTTCTTGGCAATATCCATTTTAATATCTTCAATCAGTGGAAATTTAACTTCCACATCTTTCATGCCATTGTATTCAATTTTTTCTTTGATAGTTCTGTGGCTAAATAATATTACCCACTCACCTTTATAATCAGATGGAAAATTAATGTCGCCTTGTGTTGTAACGGCTTTGAACTCTGGTGCAGCATCGCCAATACGTGGCATGCTTACTACTTCTTGAAATTGATTTTGTTCCATGGTTGTCCCCATATTTTTATTATTACATAACAATCGATGCTAATTCTCTGAAAGCATCACTAATTTATAAACTATACTTGGCTTTGTAGCTTGAAGTAATAGTTGCCTATAAGAACGAAAACACTTAAGCTATGTTTCAACTTAAAAAATAATTAGTCAGGACACCTTTTTTTTTACGTATTGTGTAATCATAGATAAAGCATAATTAATTCACATCGGTAGCGATTTTGCTATATTTTTGCAGAATGGAAAAATATAAAAAAGATAAAAAAGAATAAATTTTGAAACTAATTTTAAAACTATTTCGTAATAA
>NBMI01000080.1 GCA_002085445.1 Candidatus Parabeggiatoa sp. nov. 2 | reverse complement strand
GGAGGATAAGTTGAAAAGGTGTTGAGGGGCGCATCACGCCATCGAGGTGGGGCTTTGAAGAGGGGACGCTATCGCCAGAGCGTGCGTATGCAGTTGCCAAGTATTTACGGCGAGAAAAGCCACAACATGCTGAGACACAAGGCTTTTTGACGCGCTGGATCATTCGCAACGCGATTTAGGACTCTCTGCGATTATCGCTTGATGATGAAGGCAATTTTTTATATAATTTCCACTTTAAACGCCGATTTTACCGAGACATAGTGGTATCGCATCGCTTCGCGTGTGATAATCAAGGTGCGGTTAACGGATCGCATTTAGCCCGACGGATCAGTGGTAAAAAGCCGGTTTTTTTAACAAAAGACAAAAACTATTTATTTAAAAAACAATAATTTATGAAATTGAAAAATTGAGCCGGCTTCAGCCTCAGACAAGCTTTTAGCCAAGAAGTTGAGTAGCTTGCCTTCAATTGATAAGAAATTGCCAATTGATGAAGTTATTTATCTGAACGTCTATAGAGTCATCAGAGCCTTCTAACTATTCCGTCAACTAAGACAATGGTTTCGAGGCAAAAGTTTTTCTGAATCAATTTGCCTCGAAGACCGTTTTACCGTCAAGTATCCGAACATTGATAAGCAACATCCTAAAATCGAAAATTTCATAAACAAATATATTCTAAATGACTTATATACTGAACGCGGTTATAAATAACTATGGTTAGTGATGATCGAACCCAGGTTTTTCAAAAAACGCCCGGTTAAAAGCCCAATTTATTCCCGTGCTAAGTATACAAAAGACTAAGTATTAGACTTTAGGAGTCGTATTAATAATCAGGCTGCCTTAGCGTGGTGGCTATCATTGTGAGCAAAAATTTCTTTCGTCCAAGAATAGAACGGACGAACAACAGCAGCAATGATACCAACAATGCTTAGCGCTATAATAATAGCAGGCGTAAATAGCACAGCACCTAAGATGACTACTGGAGTTGATAGTGCTTTAGGCATGATTTTATCTCCTTAAAAAAGTTGAGCGTGAAGAGTTCTCTTCTCTATTTCAATGAGTTACGAAAACTCCTCACTCTCGTGGGTAAATCTATAATAAAACTGACTGCAATACCAATGCCAAAAGATAAAATCCTATTTAAAGACGGTAATATTCTGAAATTCCTATATTAGGATATAATTATCTTCCATTCTAAAACGCTAAATCTCATAAGGCTAACTTTTCAGATTACGGCCTAATCATAAGCCGTGTCATTAAAAATAACCGTTATTTTTCAATAAGTTAGCACGACATTAGTTTATTAGTAAATTCTAATTTAACTGATTTCAATTATTGTGTCTTTCAAATACCAAATTGTAGATCAGAAAATATTCTGCCAATTATGTCATGTCGTTTTAACGATGACTGACAAATTTGGCTTATGATTAGGTTTAAACACGGTTATAAATTGAACTTTTAAAGGGGGTGTTCAAACCACGATATCTCGTTATGGAATGCACAACCCCGATTTAATTGAAAGGGGCAGCCTGAAGCTATCACTAGACTGCTTCTACAAGGCTGACAAATTTGGCTTATGATTATTTTCATAAGAAGAAATAATTCTTGAGATAATTCATTTGATGACTTAAAAACTTATATATCAGTGATGACGATTTCAGCTGAAGTCAAAGCCCTACTGCAATGTTATCCCGAACCTGCCATCTTGCTCGGTAAGGATTACCACATTTTGCTAGCCAATGCTGCCTATCAACACCACTATGGTGAAGAGTACTTGTCTCATTATTGCTATGAAGTTTCCCATCACTGCAAAGTGCCCTGTGAACAAATGGGAGAAACTTGCCCATTAAAAACCAGCTTAAAAACGAGACAACCGCAAGAGGCACTACATTCACACCATACACTACACGGTGAAACCTACGTCAAGGTACAAATATTACCGATATATAATGACGAAGGCGACATTATTTACTTGCTTCAAACCATACACGATATCAAAGTCGCAAAAGAAAAACTACAGAACCAAGGCTTGGTAGGGCTTTGTGACGCATTTAATCGTTTACTCGTGCAGATTTCCCGTGTGGCACCCAGAGAAACTAGCGTATTGCTACTCGGTGAATCTGGAACGGGCAAAGAATTAGTGTCTCAAGCGATCCATGCCGCCAGCAATCGGGCGCAAGGGCGTTTTGTACCTGTCGATTGTTCTGGTTTATCAGAAAGTTTGTTTGAAAGCGAAATGTTTGGACATGAAAAAGGCGCGTTCACCGGGGCGCATATCCGTAAACAAGGCTTAGTTGCCGCAGCACAGGGCGGCACACTTTTTCTTGATGAAGTCGGGGATATTCAGTTAAATTTGCAGGTTAAATTATTACGCTTATTGGAAACTGGCATTTATCGTCGTGTGGGCAGCGTTGAACCACAAAAATCGGATTTTAGGCTAATCTGTGCGACACATCGTAATCTTAAAGAAATGGTAAGCCGGGGTGGTTTTCGCCAAGATTTCTATTATCGCATTAGTGCATTTCCTATTTTTTTGCCGCCCTTACGAGAACGGCATGAAGATTTACCTATGTTAATTGAAAACCAACTGCAACGAATTCTGCCTCAACGCCGTTTATCCATACACCCCCAAGCGTTGCAAATATTGCAGTCGTATGATTTTCCTGGGAACGTTCGAGAATTACGGAATATTTTAGAACGAGCGAGTGTATTGGTAGATGGTGACTTTATTTTGCCAGAACATTTGCCCCAAGAATGCCGGCAGATTGTGGAAAAAACGGAATATGAACCCGTGTCGCCAGTTGTGATGCCGTTGTGTCAAGTGGAACAACAATATTTACAATGGGTAGTACAACATTTTGAGGGCGATAATAAAGCCTTGGCTAAACAGCTTGGGGTGAGTGAACGTACTTTGTACCGGAAATTGAAAAAAAATGGTAACTACTCCGCCATGACTATTTTTGAGCATCTTTGAGATTTATCTCAAGGTTGAGTCGTTACAAAAAATGATATTTTTCCCTCGTAGGGATCGGCAAGTTTTGCAACGGCACCTTTAACTCGATGATCAAGTTTTTGATGGTTAGCCCAAAATATCGCCAGGGGATCAATCCCCTGGCTAAAAGCTCAAGCCTGCTAAAGCAGACTAACCCCAACGGCGTGGCTTTTCGTAGTACCCTGATACGTACTTTAGCTTTGAGCACAGAGGAACCGCTCATGGCGTTCGTTCCAAACTTGATCATCAAGTAAGCGCAATTTGTGGTGCTAGGTATAGCTTGATATTTATTCCTACTTTGTCAGAGTTAATGCAACTCATTGATTTCAACAGAATGGCCCCAAGAGGCCTTCTATATAAATCAATTACTTAGGCGTAATGTGACAAAGTAGAACATTTTTTCATCAAGACGAGTATCGTATTCACTTTCATCACTCCCAAGTTGTTAAGAGGAATTGGGAATGAGAAAATAATTATCGGTGTGGTTCAAACAGGGGAGATTGACAGCACACCCTCTCCCTGACATCCTCATTTTCTCCATTAGCTATTGCTTGATGATCAAGTTTTTAGTCTGACAATGCACAAGGATTGTATATAATAAGGGATTTTATTTTAAGCCTCAAATCACCTCACTCAACTTTTTTAAAATACAGCAATGACAACCCAATAGCTAAGGAACAGCTAAAAAATAACTTCCGCCAATCTAAAAGCTAAAGTACCCTAAAGGGCACTGTACCCATTTTTGGGAAATTAATTTTTCTTCGATCCTAATTAATGGCGATTTTATTTCATCGCAAAAGCTTCAATTTTATCGAATTCGTTCATTGCGATTTCCTTTACAAAGCACAGCACAACGCAAGTAGTGCCTACCCGGCGTTTTGCGCTATCTACTCGGTGTTATTTAATTAATTTTGTGCTGTATGGCTATTGGCACTGGTTTGAGGGCCATAAAACCATTTGCAAGTTTTCAAATTAAAATACGGCCTTACAGGAGTCATATTGACCATGAATTTTGTATGGTTATTAGGCACTGGTTTGAGGGCCATAAAACCATTACGTCGGCAAAAGTACAGCGAAGCGAAACTTTTGCCGACGTTGGAAGTTTTCAAATCAAACTCTGGCCCCAGTCATTTTGACCATTATTTTTGTATGGTTATTGGCACGGGTTTGAGGGCCATAAAACCATTTGGAAGTTTTCAAACTTTGCAGCGGACAATTTATTTAAGTCATTGATTGTGGAGATTTTATTGAATTCATTGAAGGTCATATTTCTTACCAAAATGACAGTAGAAAAAATGTCCGGTACTCAGTTCAATCCCTTATTTCATTTTCATCTGTTTCAAGTACGTTCCGTATAGCTGAATAAAATTCTTAGCGAAGCTACTTACTATCCATCAAAGGGATAGTATCTGTTGGCGCGATACGATAATTTAACAACTCATTTAGGCTCACTATATACATACTAAGCGGCATCCCTGAAGAGAGCGTTGAAGTTTTTTGCTTTCAAATCGGCCAGTAACAAGCTATCATCAACTTGTTCCACCGCGCCCGTGTCGATTTGTATCAGCAGATTGCCCCAAACGATGGCATTCTGCAATTCTACCGCTTCACCAATATAAGTGCCGGGCAATACCACTGTCGCGCTGAGTTTGGCATAACGATCAACAATCACTTCATTACACAACACAACATCGCCCAACAAAGCGGCCTTTTTATGGACACGACAAAAGGCGCCAACTAGCCCGGCGTTATCTTTAGGAACACTGGAACGGCGGCCGACTTGCAATTTGTCGTTGACTTGTCGCACTGGTAAAACCAAGCTTGGGAAATGCCCAGCCAATACAGCCAAGTTAGCTTGATGGTAGGCCTTGAGAGAATCAAGCCAAGACAAATTCCCGGTGACAGCGAGCGCTTGAACGCCCTCACTTTCCTCAAATTCCTCCAGGTTATGGGGTATTTTGGGGTTAGGGGGAATTTCGGAATTAGGCGAGGTTTTTAACAGGCAGACACCGGCATTATAGCCGTCAATGGTTGCCAGTATTTGTTCTTGTTGAAGTGTTTGGGCTTGTTCCAAAAACGCTTTAATATTAAGACTACGCAACACATCGCCACGAACAAGCAGATATTCAGAATCGCTCAATTTGGCACCAAGGCGGGTAAGCACGGTAGCTGGCTGTTCGGTACTTCGCACATATTCAAACTGCATTTCCCAACGTTCACCATTGCCCAAAAGGCGTTTTATCTCCTCGGCAAAGGCCGAAATAACCACCATCACCTCGCGGATGCCAGTCATCAATAACGCGTCAAGCGTGTATTCAATCAAGGGTTTAGCCGCTATTGGCAATAAGGCAATACTGGTTTTATCGGTGAGAGGCTGCAATTCTGAACCAGTGCGATCAGCGAACAAAATAGCTTTCATATCAGTTATCAGTTGTCATTTATCAGTTATTAGTTATTAGTATTATAGAACATAATAAAGTACAACGAATTATTAAGTACAACTCATTAATTAAGTACAACTAATTATTAAGTACAACTAATTACGCGGATAAACGAATTTACAACTAATTAAGTACAACTCATTAATTAAGTACAACTCATTAATTAAGTACAACGAATTACGCGGATAAACGAATTAAAAATGACTGGGATAAACAAATCTCTTGAGTCTTCAGTGCCCTTTAGGGCACTTCAGCTATTAGACGACGGCTTTACCAAAGGCGGGGGGATTATTTGTTTCTAATTCCGCAAACTGTGTGGCATTGAGTTCTTAGTCTACGCCCTATAGCAATTCGTTTATCCTTCGTTACGTTGTACTCGTTTATCCGCAAAATTAATTCGTTTATCCGCGTAATTCGTTGTACTCGTTTATCCGCGTAATTCGTTGTACTCGTTTACCGGCGTAATTTGTTGTACTCGTTTAGGAGCAAAGTTCATGAGAGGATAGACGTGGGGCTGTCTTAAAAGTCTATTTATTTAGAGTTAACGGTTTTAGTCGCTAAAGCGACTACTACAAACTGACTACTACAAACTGACTACTACAAACTGCGACTACTACAAATTCTTACTGTTTATTGATAACTGATAAATGTGCTGCCTCAAAATCTCCCAAGCAAATAAGGCTAAACTTATGTCTGCCCACAGCTTGGTGAGATCTTCAAGTGATAGGCGCAATACCATCTGTGACGGAAATTTCGCATCAATGACAATCATCACGGCAAAGAAAATGGCGGCACTATATAAATAATAACGTGCCGCTTTTGGTTTTTGACGGAGATTGCCAAGTAACACCAGTAGCCCAATTTCAATGAAGCCTAAACCCAACAACAAGTATGCGTCATTGCGCCCCAACCAAAGTCCTATAGTTTCATGTATCAAAAAGCGTTCATCAAAGCCAAGGTAAGCAAACATAATGACTTGCGACAGATAAAACAAATAGTCTTGGCGCTGTTTTACCCTATCGATACATAACAAACATATACCAAACAGTAAGGCGGTAGCCCATAACAAAAAAACACTGAACGTCGTATTGATGGCATAAAAAAACACGTCGCCTTTAATATCTGTGAAAAACTGTCGCACATAAGGTTGCGACGTTTGCCACTCAATCACTATCAAAACAACACTGTACACCGCCAGTAATATAAACAATAAAAGACGTGATCTATTCACAATTGGTACCGCCTCGCAATCAGCATCGCGCACAAGAACAAGCTATACATACCTATCATTTCAAACGCTTCTTCCCAACAAGTCAAAATGCTAACGCCTTGGTTGAGAGAGTCTGAGTGCCATTCAAATAGTTCAAATACAAATACCCCCGGCAAGCACAGAAAAGCAACGAATAAAGCAAGGTATGCCGATTGACGTTGCCAGTCACGGGTGGTTGACATATTGGCAATCAGTTTTCGCAGAATATAGGCTGCCGCTAAGAAACCGCCTAATAAAAAGGGAGCAAATAGCACTATCCAAGAGTAACCCCTATTATCAGGGGGCGCATTAACCCAAAGGTTGCTGACGAGGCGTTGAAACCATTTTCCGGCTGTTTCGTGAATACTGGCAACTTCATCAGCAGATAGCAAAACCGCGCCTATCGCTGTCAATTGAAATACAAAGCGTGTCAAGCGTGAAATCGCAAAATCAGGTGATGAACCCCAGCCAAGTAACAAAAAACTCATTCCAACGGACAGAAAAACCATACTTGAAAACCAAGTAGCCAGCGTATTTTCCTGACGCAAGTCCAACAATTCCAAGACTCTATGCCAATTAATTCCAAAACCCCGTTGCCACTCAGCTCCTTGACTCAAGTGGGCTAGGAAAGTCGTTAATATGAAAAATAGCGTTATTAACAATAACGGAATTGCCAGTTTTTCTAAAAGCGTATGAATCTTAATGATTGAACTCCTCTTAACGTTTTTTTTATTTAACCCTCGCCCCATAGGTTGGACGGCTAAAACGCCAAAGCTGAAGCTTTGGACTCCAGCGGTTGTTTGGACGGCTAAAGTTCCAGCGGTTATCGGTTGTATGGGAGAGGGTTAGGATGATGGGGCTACGGAATAACACTTCTACCCGGTGTTCCGGGCAAACGTGGCATCGTCTGCTTAGGAAATTCTCCCGTCAAGGCCTTCAAAAAGGCCACAATATCTTGTACTTGTGCATTATCCAAGTCTTTATTGAGTTGGGTTTTCGCCATGACGCGCACCGCATCGTCAAGCGATGGCACGGCACCATTGTGAAAATACGGCGCTGTCAAAGCAATATTGCGTAAAGTTGGTATACGCCACATATGCTTGTGGGCCTCGTTTCCAGTCACTTGATACCGCCCAATATCTTCCATCAGCTTATACTTAGTCTCGTACTTACTGCCCGGCACCAGTGGAAATGTCATATAAAATCCAGACCCCATCGTTAATTGTGGCCCACTGAAATTGGGCCCAGAATGACAGGCCGGGCACCCAATTTCGGCAAAGGTATTCCTGCCTCTCACCTGTTGCTCAGTCAGGGCCTTTTTATCCCCTTTGACATAACGGTCATAGGGCGAATTGGGAGTAATGAGAGTACGCTCATAAGCGGCGATAGCCTTAACCGCATTGTCGGCCGTTATTGGATTATCTGGACCAAAAGCCGCTTTAAATAAGGCCCTATAACCGGGAATCGACTTGAGTCGTTTGACAACGGCATCCCAATCACTCATGCCCATTTCAATTGGATTAGTCACCGGGCCTCTCGCTTGCTCTTCAAGCGTTGGGGCACGCCCATCCCAAAATTGTACGGATAAAAACGCACTATTCCAGACTGTCGGCGCACTGCGTCCACCAGTCTTGCCTTCTACCCCCACCGAATTTGGGCGGTTATCGTCACCACCGGCCATCACATTGTGGCAAGAATTACAGGATACCGTGCCTGTACTCGAAAGACGCGGATCAAAAAACAGTGTTTGTCCGAGTTTGATTTTGGCCTCACTTTGGGAATTATTAGCCGGAATGGGGGGCGTGTCTGGTAAGACTTCCCATTGGGCCGCATACATGGGTAACGTGAGGTTACCTAAGATTCCCGTCATTAACATCTTGTGGAACAATTTCATTAACTCACTCCTTGCATGATTATGTAGTGAAAGTACAACGGATTTGGGGAATAAACGGATTTTTGATTCAGGCCGAATCGAAGGGTTGAAAGTCAAGCTAAAATTTGCTGAAGTTTGTAACGGTGCTAAGTATAAGTAACCAAATTACATAAATGATGTCAATGCGTAAGTCCTAGTTCCCTTACCACCTATCAGTTTGTAAAAGTCATTATTTTTAAACACCGAGCTCACAAAGAACCACAGAGTCACACAGAGCCATCTCTTATGGAAAATCTCTGTGAAACGTAGTAAAGCTCCGTGTCTCTGTGTTGAAATAACTACCCCACGATTTTCTGGCATTCTTCAATGCAATTAGCACAGGCATTTGCACACGCCTTACAGGCGGCATGTTTTTCTGCATGTTTGCGACACTCATTTTCACAATCTTGGCACACATCAATACACACTTTGGCGAGAGACTTTAAGTGCCGCGATTGATAAGAGGCAAATTGAGAAAGTGCGGTACAAATGGCGAGCATTTCATGTACGGCATCTGCACACTCAGCAACAGAGGTATCTCCCGTCTTAAAAAGTTCAAGACAATGATCCACGCAGGCTTGGCCTTTTTTTATGCAGTCAATTGACGCATCTATAATACCTTGCTTATTATAGCTTGGTTGATGTTGATGAACGCTCGCTCCCCAAGCCGCGCCGGCACTGGCGACGGATACAATAGCGCCCGCGCCAATTAAAAGCTTACGTCTGTCAATGGATTCAATGGTTTTCGCCGATTGTGTCTCACACTCATTCCTGAGATTAGTTTGTTTCAATCGCAGACACAGACGTATTGTCACATACCCAGTTAAAACAATGCAAGCCCCATCCTGCTTTTAAGAAAGTACAACTTCTTTAAGGAATAAACGGATTTTTTCTAGGCATAGTGCCCTTGGTAAATATTTATGCGTATTTTCGTTACCGTCTTATGCATTTAATTTTCATCCGCCGCATAAGTACGTTCCGTATAGACTCGTTCAGAAAAATGTCGGGGCAAAAAGCGTTGCCAACGCTTTGGTGGTTTTTAGAGCAACAAAATATTTATCTGAAAGACTATACATAAAAACGTTAAAGACTGATAACTTAAACTCCTAACTGATATTATATATACTTTGCGTGGCTAAAAAGTCCAAAAAATTCCCGTGCTAAGTAGACATAAAGGAAAACTAATCATGCCTATAGCCTATCTTCATCATCCCGATTGCCTACTACACAATATGGGCACCGGACACCCAGAAAGGGCCTCAAGAATCAATGCCATAGAAGACCAAATGAAGGCCTCTCAGCTTATGGAGTTTGCGCGTTATTACGAGGCACCATTAGCCACGCGCCAACAATTGGCACGGGTGCATGATGTCAAATATATTGATAATATTCTCACTTTCAATGGCGAGCAAGGAGATACTTATCTCGATCCTGACACCATGCTGATGGCAAAAACGCCACAAGCGGCCTTACGTGCCGCCGGCGCTGCCATTCACGCCACCGATTTAGTCTTAACCAAAAAACATGATGTGGCTTTTTGCAATATCCGGCCACCCGGGCACCATGCCCTGCGGGATCAGGCGATGGGTTTTTGCTTTTTCAACAATGTCGCCGTTGGTGTAGCACACGCGATTGAAGAATATGGGCTGAGTCGGGTGGCGATTCTCGATTTTGATGTTCATCATGGCAATGGCACCGAAGCCATTTTTACGGACGAACCGCGTGTGATGCTCTGTTCAACCTTTCAACATCCCTTTTATCCCTGTTCTGGGGCCGATACGGTCAGTGACCATATTATTAATGTGCCATTACTTGCCGGCACCAGCGGAGAAAAATTCCGTGAGGCCGTTACAACGTACTGGCTACCGGCTTTGGACAAATTTGCGCCCCAAATGATTTTTATCTCAGCCGGCTTTGATGCCCATAAAGACGATGGTATGTCTCTTTTGCGCTTGCGTGACGAGGATTATGCGTGGGTAACGCAAGAAGCCTTAGCGGTAGCCGACAAATATGCCGAAGGCCGTATCGTCTCCACCCTTGAAGGCGGCTATAAATTGCACGCGCTGGGACGCAGTGTGGCGGCCCACCTTAAAGTATTAATGCGGATGGATGGGTAATGGGTGGGGCGGTGAAAATAATTAATGATTAATGATTAATGATTAATGATTAATGATTAATGAGTTAAATTATTGTTTTTGAAAATAAATTGACTAAGCGGAATAAAAATGGGATCACGTTTAAGAACCCGTTGGAACCTCCTTTTCACCACCCTAGGTAATGGGTAATATGAATACCATCGATATCCGATTTTTCAGGGGCCCAAATACGGTTAGGATTTCTTCGCGACGCGATATCATTTTTGATGGTGCAAAGTATATATTAACGTGAGTTCGACTTTAAATATCAGTGACTTATATAATTATTAATTATATCAACTAGTTACTTATAATTACTTGATTATCAATCAGTTAAAAACACATTTGCTGGCTCATTTCACTCTATGGCCCACAATTTATAGGTTATTGACGTATTAATGTTAAGGGTTTAATCGTGAAAAAAGTTTGTTTTATCATTTAATTATTGTAAAACAATTGATTAATATAAATTTTATATAACTTTTATGTAGGGTGGGCTTGCGTTTTGCCCACCTACCTCATGAGTAAAAGTTAAATTTGTTCCAGCGGTGAGTCTATTAGACATTATCGGAAATAAGCCAATGTAGGTGGGTTTCGCGCAGCGAAGGGTGGCTACATTAATTAATTAAATTATTTCACACTGTACGGTTAAAAATATGACTTTTTACACTGTAAAATAAATAAATTACCTACAGATGGCCGACTTTGGCATGGTGCTAAATAAACACACAAAACCATCATCAGTCGGCGTACCTCAAGTGGAACATTTTTAATCGTACAGGTCGAATTATTTGTAAAAATTTAGTTGAAAATATGCTAACATGCTAATTCAATCCCTTATTTCCTTCAGTACCTTTTTCAAGTACGCTCCGTATATCTTAAAAAGCATATAATCTAGTTACGCATTGACAAAATAAATTGATTGACTATTCAATCAGTTACCTCTAAAAGGCCACGGCCTTTAAATAAAATCAATTAGTTGATTTAATGACTGCGTAAGTCCTATAGATATTCAGATAATTATTTAGTCCCCTTTAAGGGACTTGAGCTTTTAGAGCTGTTGGCTATGAAAGAAATTATTTACCTGAAAATCTATATAATCGTTTTTTACACTCATAGGTAACATTTATGCCCATCCTTGATGATTCTTATGACGAAACTCTCATCGCAGCTATTGCCAATAAAGACATCGAATTTTTAGAGTCTTATTTGGAAAAGTGGCAAAAGACGGTGGATTTGATGGCTGACATGTTTGAAGTGCCGGCTGGGCTTATAATGAAAGCGCATCCGACACAAATCGAAGTGTTTGTCTCTAGCCAAACAAAAAACAACCCTTATGAAATCGGTGAAAAAGCCGATTTGAATACCGGCTTATACTGTGAAACAGTGATGGCTAAGCGAGAACAGCTACATGTTCCAAATGCACTGGAAGATGTCAAATGGAAAGATAATCCCGACGTGAAATTAAATATGATTTCATACTTGGGAGTCCCATTGGTATGGCCCAACAATGAAATATTTGGGACTATTTGCGTCTTGGATAGCGAAACAAGGCACTACACTTCACTCTATTACGCCCTGTTATGGCAGTTTAAAGAAATCGTTGATGGTGATCTCAAATTACTTGTCAGCGAACGTAAACAAGAACAACATGCCAAAGACTTGGCAAAAGCATTAGCGCGTCTGAAAGCAACGCAAGAAGAACTGATTCAATCAGAAAAATTGGCCGCGTTGGGACATTTGATTGCCGGTATTGCCCACGAAATCAATACACCACTGGGCGCGATTCGTTCCTCAGTGGGCCATATTGCCGATTTTATCGATCAGGATTTAAAACAGCTACCGGCATTTTTTCAATCACTCTCGGTAGCCC
Source organism: Candidatus Parabeggiatoa sp. nov. 2 (assembly GCA_002085445.1). Classification (GTDB taxonomy): domain Bacteria; phylum Pseudomonadota; class Gammaproteobacteria; order Beggiatoales; family Beggiatoaceae; genus Parabeggiatoa. The sequence goes on along the minus strand of NBMI01000080.1, from coordinate 6,150 downwards.
GTCAGCATGATTTTTTTGCCTTACTGCAAAAAACCGCGTTTGTGGACACGACTTTGTCTACTCGATAAAAACGCAAAATTAAAAAAGCGTTGAAGCGGCAACTGCAAGAACAGGGCATTGAAAATGCCGATATCATGGCCGATAATTTGGTAAATATAGGGGTTTATGAGGACGTTGAAGCCTTTTTGCCTTTATTAAAATATCCTGATAGTCTCGCTATATTAGAAATGCTCTATCAGCTTGCCATTGTTCAAAAAAGCACACGCGCCATCACTACCGCCTCAGATCGTGCCGCCAAAACGGTATTCGCTCTGAAAAGCTTTGCGCGTTTTGACTTGTCAGGTGAAAAGCTACAAGCCAATATCACCGACAGCATTGAAACCGTGTTAACCCTATATCAGAATCAACTTAAACAGGGTGTAGAAGTTATCAGACACTATGCCGAGGTACCCCCTTTATTGTGTTATCCTGATGAGCTAAACCAAGCATGGACCAATCTGATTCATAATGCTTTACATGCCATGAAAAATAAGGGCACTTTGACGATTGAGGTGGGTAGGCAGGATAATCAAGTGGTTGTCAGTATTACCGATAGCGGCGACGGTATTCCAGAGACTATTCAACAGAAAATATTTCAACCGTTTTTTACCACCAAACCGCCCGGCGAAGGAAGCGGCTTGGGTTTAGATATTGTCCGAAAAATTATTGATAAACATGACGGAACAATTGCGGTGGAAAGTCAACCCGGTAAAACCACCTTTATTGTATCCTTGCCTATGTAAACGCAGAAATCCTATTTTTCCAAAAAATAGGATTTCTTTGACCATAAAGGAGAAAACCCACGATGCCTAAAGCCGCTATTTTATGTGTTGATGATGAAGCCGTCGTTTTGGAAACGCTTGAAATAGAATTCCAAAAAGCCTTTGGTAATGCTTACAACTATGAATTTGCTGAAAGTGCTGAAGAAGCATTGGAAGTCATTGAAGAACTCGATGAGGAGGGTGTTGATATTTTGCTGATCGTCTCAGATTGGCTTATGCCAGGTATGAAAGGAGATGAGTTACTCATTCAGGTTCATAAAAAATGGCCCACTATTGTTAAAGTCATGCTGACGGGACAAGCTGATGAGGATGCCATTGAACGTGCCCAACATCAAGCTCACCTGCATCGCTGTTTGTACAAACCTTGGGATAGCAAAGAACTCATTGAAACAATTAAGGCGGGTTTAGCAAAATATGAGTAAATTGGTGGCTATTGTCTGTGTTGACGATGATCCTGCTATACGCGATAGCCTAGAGATAGAACTCAAAAAAACCGTTGGTGATGACTATCTCATTGAAATAGCTGAAGATGGGAAAGAAGCATTAGAAGTGTGTGAAGAATTGCTGGAAAATGACCACGAAATCGCTTTAGTCATCTCCGATTACATCATGCCAGGTATGAAAGGAGATAAACTCTTAAAGCGGATTCACGCGCTTTCTCCAAAAACCCTCAAAATTATGCTGACTGGGCAAACCGAACTTGAACCGGTAAGTAATGCTATCAAGTATGCCAGATTGTATCGTTACATCAAAAAGCCTTGGCAATCTGAAGATATCAGATTGACGATCACAGAAGCATTAAACAGCTATCTTCAAGAAAAGAAGCTGGCGGCATTTACCCTTGAACTGCAACAGAAAAATGAAGCTTTACTCAAACTCAATCAGGAAAAAAATGAGTTTTTAGGCATTGTGGCACATGATCTTAAAAATCCACTGTCCGCCATTCATATGGCGGCCGATTGGATTGAAAACGATTATGATAAACTGTCTAAAGAAGAAGTCGTTGAAATGGCGAGTATGATTTCGGTCGGTACTCGGAAAATGTTTTCTCTCATCAAAAATCTACTTGATGTCAATGTCATTGAGTCTGGCAAGCTGAATCTATCACTTAGCATTATTAACCTTTTACCTATCTTGCAATCACTGGTGAATCGTTATACAAAATTTGCAAAGGCAAAGAACATCAAGGTACAGTTTCAATGGTTGGAAAAACAATACCCTGCTTTGGTCGATGAAAACATTGTTTCCCAAGTATTAGATAATCTTATCTCGAATGCCATCAAATACTCACCTCATAACAAAAAGGTTTATGTCCGTATCAGCAAAAACGAGACATCTACACGTTGTGAAATACAAGATGAAGGCCCGGGGTTGAGTGAGGAAGATCAACAACAATTATTTGGTAAATTCGCCCGGCTAACCCCGAAACCCACCGGGGAGGAATATTCGACCGGCTTAGGGTTATTTATTGTCAAAAAATGGGTCAAAGCGATGAATGGCAAAGTGTGGTGTGAGAGCCAATTAGGGAAAGGCTCAACATTTACGGTGACATTTCCACTTGGTGTCTGAAAAATGAAAAATGAATAGATTGATTATTATAAGTCAATTCCCGCTTAAATAATCAATTACCCCGATGGGGTAAAATATGAATAGCCACAGGTGCAACCTGTGGTAAAGGTGATTGAAATACCCCAACCCCGAAGGGGTTGAATAGACTGAAAGTACAACTTCTTTTAGGAATAAACGGATTTTTTAAGTTTGATTTTTGAGTTGAGAATCATAAGGCTTGCTAATTCAATAGTTATCCCATTTTCACATTTTTCAAGTACGTTCCGTATAAACTAACTAATGAAAAAAGTTTCATTTTTCATTTTTTCATTTTTAAATAGCTTCCCTTCGGTTCCAGAAAAAACTTAAAATAAATACTTGATTTTTTTGGCATAAAACACAATCTTTTCATACGACGTTTTATACCCTAAGGCTTTCGCCAGACAAAAAAAATATTTTGGTTCAAAAAAAACGTTTGCAATTCCTTTGCAAATTCCGTCTGGCACCGGTTTTTGTTCCGTTAAAAATCCGTTAAAAAATAGGATTTTTTTTGGATGGATAGAAATTGTCATTGCCAAACAAAAGTTTGGACTCCTGCCAAACACTCCTGCCAAACTAAAGTTTGGACTCCTGAGCACTGATCACTGAACACTGATAACTGATCACTGTTCACTGAATTTTTTATATCGCAAACCCTACTTTATGGAGATCATTAATGACCGAAAAATACATCTATTCTTATAACGAAGGAGATGGAAAAAACAAACACTTGTTAGGCGGCAAAGGGGCCAACTTGTGCGAAATGACGCAAATTGGCCTCAATGTCCCTCCCGGCTTTGTCATCACCACCGCGACATGCCTAATTTATCTTGATGATCCCAATCGTGCCTTGCCAGAAGGCTTAATGGAGGGTGTCAAAAAACATATGCAAGCGGTTGAAAAAGCCAGCGGCAAAAATTTTGGCGATCCCGATAATCCGCTGCTTGTCTCCGTGCGCTCCGGCTCCGCCATGTCCATGCCCGGCATGATGGATACTATTCTCAATCTGGGCCTCAACGCTCAAACCTTGCAAGGCCTCATCAAACAAACCGGCGATGAACGCTTTAGTTATGACTCCTATCGCCGCTTTATTCAGTTGTTCGGCAAAGTGGCATTGGATATTGCCGATGAACACTTCGATAAACAATTTGAAACCGTCAAAAAGCGCGTTGGCGCAACAGCCGATGTCGATTTAAGTGCGACAGAACTCAAGGAAATCAGCGAACTCTTTCTGCAAGTCGTCAGAGACAAAACCGGCAAGCCGTTTCCTTCCAATGTCTATGAACAACTGGAAATTGCCATTAAAGCCGTGTTTAACTCATGGGGAGGCAAACGGGCTGTCGATTATCGCCGCGAATTTAATATCACCCCCGATATGGCAAATGGTACGGCCGTCAACGTGGTGGCGATGGTATTCGGCAACATGGGCAACGATTGCGCCACTGGTGTCGGCTTTACTCGCAACCCCGGCACGGGCGAAAATGAAATGTATGGCGAATACCTCGTCAATGCCCAAGGTGAAGACGTGGTTGCCGGCACTCGCACCCCCAAACCGGTACAGGAAATGGAAAAGGAAATGCCAGAACTGTACAAGCAACTGGTGGATTTGCGTAACAAGCTTGAGGGCCATTACCACGAAGTCCAAGACTACGAATACACCATTGAAAAAGGCCTGTTGTATTGCCTACAAACTCGCAACGGCAAAATGAACGCTGCCGCAATGGTGCGTACTTCGGTGGAAATGGTCAATGAAGGCCTAATTAGTAAGGACCAAGCCCTGTTGCGCGTCAATCCCGAACAACTAGAACAACTGCTGCACCCGCGTTTGGATCCAAATCATAATGCCGAACCGTTGGCGCAAGGCTTATCCGCTTCACCGGGGGCCGCTTATGGCAAGTGCGTATTTGATGCTGACCGTGCTGAAGTGTTGGGCCGTGCTGGTGAAAAAGTCATTTTGGTGCGCGAAGAAACAAAACCGGAAGACATTCACGGTTTTTTTGCTTCACAAGGTATTCTCACCAGTCGCGGTGGCAAAACCTCCCATGCCGCCGTTGTCGCACGCAGCATGGGTAAAGCATGCGTTGCCGGGGCCGAAGGCATTGCGGTAGATACCAGAGCGCGACAAGCGAGAATCGGCGACCAAGTTCTGCACGAAGGCGACATCATTACCATTGACGGTAGCAGCGGTAACGTATACCTTGGTGAACTTCCCACCATTGAGCCTGAATTCTCTGAAGAACTGAAAACGCTGCTCGGCTGGGCCGATGAAGTCGCGCAACTCAAAGTCATGGCAAATGCCGACACTCCAGAAGAGGCCCTACGTGCTGTCGAGTATGGCGCCATGGGTATTGGCCTGTGCCGCACTGAGCGCATGTTCAATGACGTTGAGCGTCTGCCCATCGTCGTTGATATGATTCTCGCCAATACGCCAGAAGCTCGCCAAACCGCTTTAGACAAGTTGCTACCGATTCAACGCGGCGACTTTAAAGACGTGTTTAAAACCATGTCTCCGCGCCCAGTCACGGTACGTTTATTAGATCCACCGTTGCACGAGTTCCTGCCAACGGAAATGCAATTGACGGAAGAAATCGAAAACCTGCGTCAACTGCGCGGCACACTCAAAGGGGTGGCGAATGTCTTAAATACCCTTCGCGTCAGCCAGCCCAACCCCAACGACTTGCCCACGCCGCTGCCAGTGCCATTTGACGAAATGGGCGAAGAACGGGTGAATGAAATCATCGCCAAAAAAGAACGAATGCTCCGCAAAGTGCGCGAACTTTACGAAGTCAACCCCATGCTCGGCCATCGCGGTGTCCGTTTAGGGATAACTTACCCAGAAATCTACACCATGCAAATTCGCGCCATTCTCGAAGCGGCGGCCGAATGCGTCAAAGAAGGGATTGACGTTCACCCCGAAATCATGGTGCCACAAGTCACCACCTCCCAAGAATTAAAGTGTGTCAAAAAGACGGTTGATGCCACCCAACAGCAAGTCGAAGCGGCCTACGGCATCAAGCTTAAATTTGAATTTGGCACCATGATTGAAGTGGTACGTGCCTGCATGAGAGCAACGCAACTTGCTAAAGTGGCGGAATTTTTCTCATTTGGCACTAATGACTTATCTCAGGCGACTTTCTCCTTCTCGCGTGAAGATGCCGAAAACAAATTCTTGCCGTTGTACAACGAAACCGGCATTTTGCAAGACAATCCTTTTGAAGTGCTAGATGTCAAAGGTGTCGGGCAACTGATGAACATGACAGTCGAATGGGGACGCAAGAGCCGTCATGGACTGAAAGTTGGCATTTGCGGAGAACAGGGTGGACACCCTAGTTCCATTCGTTTCTGCCACCACATTGGTTTAGACTACGTGTCTTGTTCAGCTCCGCGCGTGCCTATCGCTCGCCTTGCCGCCGCACTGGCGAAATTGCAAGAAGACAAATATAGCGTCGATTGAACCCGATGGACAAACCTCCGAGGTTTAGCAAACAAACCTTGGAGGTTTTTTTTATCGTTCAGTCTTGGGACAGTAATCAGTGAACAGTGATCAGGAGTCCAAACTTCAGTTTGGCAGGCGTCCAAGGGCACTAAATGCCTAGAAAAAATCCATTTATTCCCTTTCATCCGTTGTACTCTCACTTAGGTGGCTAAGCCCCCCTATGTCGCCATAGGGGACTCGCCTTCAAAACCGTGCATGAGAGTTTCCAACTCACACGGCTCCGTAAGGAAGGTGTTACATCCTCAC
>NBMI01000318.1 GCA_002085445.1 Candidatus Parabeggiatoa sp. nov. 2 | reverse complement strand
TCGTTTATCCGCGTAATTCGTTGTACTAACTCAATTCGTTTATCCGCGTAATTCGTTGTACTAACTCAATTCGTTTATCCGCGTAATTCGTTTGCGTAACCCATCACTCGCTTTATGCAGAATGTGAACATAAGCAATTTCTTAATCGAAGCGGATTAATTAATATTGCCTTTTCATTTTTTCGTGTCATACTACTAATTAACGCAACGACATCCGCATGGCGTAATCACGAAAATGAGTCCTCCAGTGTTAGTTGGCATACACAGCAGACGCTATCGATCTCGCAACCAAGAACGCGCTGGCGTTCACACTAGCTCTGCCAAAATCTGGGCAGGTAAAGCTTCTCAATGTCGTTATGCAGACGATGAAAGTGTGTGCATTATGCAAATCAATCTTATGCAGAAAGGCTCGGTATCAGTTCAGAACAAAGGAAAGCGTGAGGGGGCCATTCGGGTAAATGGCTATTCTACCATGATGAGCAAGGGGGGCGCTAAAATTTCTGTGCTGGGGATAACTTTATTTGTGAGTTCAAAATGTGATTTGTTTGTCCCCTACTTTTGTCTTCTTTTCTTCTAGCGAGATTAAATTGAATTATGAATCTGAAATCATTGTGGCAACTATTAGAGAACTTAGGTATTGTTATAAGCATATCTGAGTTTGCTAAAACCGTACGTACTTTTCTGGGATTTGCCGCATTATTTATTGGCATATTAGCGTCATTGTTTTTTTTGTTTTTTTCTCAAGGTTCCTTTGACACTCTTGTTAAACGTGTTGATGAATTAGGTGGAGAACAATTTTTCTGGTTAGTGACTATTGTATTATTCATGCTGTGTGTTAATTTCTTTAATTATTCTTTCATTCATAGCTACAAAAAAAGACTATGATAAATAGATATTTTTCAGTGCAGCCTACGCTACAGCGAAAGACTTCAATATCATAAAATGGATATCACACTCTCGTGATGGCACCGATCTCACATTCAATCAAGTCAAGCTCTTCAAATCCTTTCATCCTTTCATCCAAGAAGACAATGAATACCAGTTATTACTCATTAATTAAACGTGCCAGTCCAGAAGCACGGCACTTGTTACAGGTAGTGACTTTGGCTGACAAGTCTGTACCTCTGTCATTATTGCAAAATGTCTGGAAAACCCAAGCCACAACACCATCACTGGACTTGTTGCTTGCTGAACTGACAGCGTTAGGGCTGTTGCAAAAAGATGATATGGGTCATGAAATTGTGTATCGTTTTGATGAGTCCATGCGTGAAAGTCTTTTAAAGCAAGCAAATCATCTTGTGCCATCAAACAGCGGTACGGCAGAAAGTTTAGCCAATCTGTCAAACGCTCCCGATATCTTTTTTTCAAAAGCGCAAAAACAACCTTTACCCTGTGCCATTAAACAACTTCACATCGAAAATTATCAAGGCATTATTAAAACCTGTCTGTCAGCAATCCCGCTAGATAGTCAATGGTTATTTTTAACGGGTGAAAATAGCTTTGGTAAAACGACTGTCTTACAAGCGATTGCAATTGGTTTATTTGGAAAGTTTGATGACAATAAAATTTTAACCAAAGAAGATTGTGCAATTGCTATTGAATTAAAAAATCATGGGCACAATCAAATTCATTTTTTAGGGCATCCACAATTTACCCACTTTGTGGCTTATGGAGCTTCGCGGTTACAAATCCAAAATAAACAAGCTCAAAATGAAATCTCAGAAAAGAGTACAACGACTTATGGCTTATTTAATGTGGATGGTATCCTGTTAAATATCGAATATGAATTGCTTATCTGGTATCTCAAAAGAAATCCTAAATACGACATTGTCAAAGCCATTTTACTCAAACTCTTGCCTTCTATAGCTGATATACAAATCACGGACAATAATGAAGTTGTTTATCTTGAACAAGAAAACGAAACCAGTCAAAACGTTTATCAACCGCTTCCTTTTCAAAAACTCGCGGCGGGTTATAAAAGCATCATCGCAATGTATGGTGATATGTTGATTCGATTTTACCAACAACAACCTGAAGTCAATGATCCTAAAGATTTCTGTGGCATTGTTTTGATTGATGAATTGGATGTGCATTTTCATCCCAAGTTACAACGACAGTTACCTATTTTACTGTCGGCGGTTTTTCCCAAGATACAATTCATTGTCTCGACACATAGCGTCATTCCATTTTTGGGCGCACCTGCCCATTCTGTCTTTCTGAAAGTGACTAGAAACAAAGCGGATGGTATTCAGTTAGAACGACTCAACATAGAAATTCAAAATTTGCTACCTAATTCCATATTGACATCACCCATTTTTGATTTAGACGGTGAAGAAATCACCCAAGAAAATAACCAAAAGGTAGATGACATTAGAATGGAAGACACTTATGATGAAATAGAGTCTGTTGATAAAATCAAAGCACGACTCAAAGCCTTTGAAGAAAGTGACAGAAACTTTCCCGATGATTTATTTGAAATATAGATGTTCAGAAAAATAACTTCACCGGCGGAAGGGGCGTTGCCCCTGGCTTTGAGTTTATTTTTATGAAAATATATAGAAGCAAAATGAGAAATATCAAAAAATATTTCGACAATCCGCCTGCCATTTTACTAAGTGATGGTTGTCACAAAAAAATTCAAGAAGCCTTAATCCAAAAAAATCATCACCATTTCAGCAGTTATTATTACGGAAATAAAGATAAGGTCCGTCAAGTTTTGGAAGCGTTGTATGATTATAAATGTGCCTATTGTGAAACGAATACAACGGCTGGGGCTACACTACAAGTTGATCACTATCGTCCCAAAAATAAAATTCAAGAAGAAAGTAACCATACGGGTTATTATTGGCTGGGATATGAATGGAGCAATCTCATGTTGATTTGCTCCCAATGTAATGGCAAAAGTGCTAAATCTAACAAATTTCCTATTGCACCAACAGGTATCAGGGTAACGACTCCGCCACTAGATAATCAAGGAGAATTAAATAAAGCATTATGCCGGGCTGATTCACAATTGTTGTTAGATGAAAAAGCATTATTACTCAATCCTGAAATAGATAAACCGGAAGAGCATTTAGTTTTTTTACCGAATGGTCAAATAAAAGGCATAACAGAACGTGGTAAAAAAACGATTGATATTTGTAACTTAAATAGAAAAAGCTTGGTATTCAAACGTAAGAAAGTCTTACATCAATTACAAGAAGAATTAGAAGAATATCTTGACGATTTTTTAACCCATCAAATTAGTGAAGAAATTTTTCATTACTCACTCAAAAAGTTTTTTCAACGTTTGGAAAAAAGCACCCGTTCTTATGATAATTCTTATCTCCGGCTACGTTGGTTTATGTTTTATAAATTTGAACGGTTTTTTATAAGCGCTTTAGGTATTAAACAACAAGAAATTGTAAAAATGGCTTTTGCATTATTTAAACAGGGAAAATTGTAAAGTTATCCATCACGACTACCAATAGCGACGAAAGAAATAGTGCGTGGGATGCACCCGACGCAAACGACATAAAATTGAGGTTACAGTCTTCCTAACTTAGACTAAGGAGTCAATATGCCAATTTATGTTACCAAACCGCTTATTATAAATAACGTTGCTGGGAATCTTAGGGATGGGATTCACCAAAAATATTACTTGGTTAAAAATGCTAAAGCTAAATGAATTAATGGGTACTATTTTTTTGGAAAAATCGGATTTCTGGGTGGTACGGGAATTTTCGCTCTCCTGCACTAGAACCTAAGTTATATTTCAAGTTGACCCAACCCTTACAAAGGAATCCTTCTGACATATAGGGAGTCAGAATTTTGAGACTCAACAGAGACGGTAGTAGCTGCACGGAAATCAGTGCCCTTAAATCCGTCCAAACGTCGGCAGTGCCAGAGAATTAATGGCCGTGCCAAGTTAAAACTAGCCGACGACTAAAACCCGTCAATAGAACATTGACAGAGTGCTAGTGTTTAGAAACGAACAAGGCCATAAACGTCTACAACACATCTACTCGGCCACCAAATATCCGCAAAAACGGCACACCTTTTTTCGCCGACACGCCGGCGTAAAGGCCGTCCGACTAGACTTAAAACGACACCCTCACAGTTACCGGCCGCGAAGACGCCTTTATCGACATCATTGACGACGTTTTTGACCGGTCAAAAAGTCTTTTTTAGGCTAAAGTTTTTCTGAGAAAAACTTTATAAAATTTTGTTGCGGTGTTGAAAGTATTTGAACAACCTTATTTGGGGGCCATAAAAGACTTTAGAAGCTTTCAAATTAAAGTCTGGCCCTATATCGCTAACTAATACCAACATTTTTAGTGTGGCTTTAGCGCCAGACTCCAAGATTAAATAATTGGTTCCAGTGTTGAGAGTATTTGAACCGCCTTATTTGGGGGCCATAAAAGACTTTAGAAGCTTTCAAATTAAAGTCTGGCCCTATATCGCTCACCAATACCAACATTTTTAGTGTGGCTTTAGCGCCAGACTCCGAGATTAAATAATTGGTTCCGGTGTTGAGTGTATTTGAACTGCCTTATTTGGGGGCCATAAAAGACTTTAGAAGTTTTCAAATTAAAGTCTGGCCTTATATCGCTAACCAATACTAACATTTTTACTGTGGTTTTAGCGCCAGAATCACTGGTAAATTCCGGATTTTTTCAGAAGCACACGATATGGCATTGAGTCTTCAGTACCCTTTAGGGCACTTCAGCTATTAGACGACGGCTTTACCAAAGGCGGGGGGATTATTTCTTTCTAATTCCGCAAACTGTGTGGCATTGAGCCATCATGTACGGCTGCCTTGAAAAACCAATCATCTACCAAATACCGCCATTACCATAATTGGAAATGGGTAATTGGTAATAGCTAATTTGATTTATCAATTGGTAATTAGTCATTGATAATTAATAACCGATAACCGCTAATTTGCCATTACCCATTACCGATTACCCATTACCCACTCGCCATTACCCATTTTTCATTTTTCATTTTTCATTAGTTAGTGCCTCGGCTGACGAAAAAATGCTTAGCAAAAAAAACTTGACACAAGTCAAAGAATTAATTTTTTAACCGTCATACTTAGCACTTGACGTTTGAAATTAAAGTCACGGTTATGAGCTCGCAAAGAACGCTCCCGACGCTTAGCAACGCCTAAACACCATCGGGCGCATTCCCATTTTCCGGGTACGAAAGTTAATAACGATGGCGATTATGCCTAATATAAGGATTGATAAAAGTCAATTTTTATCTTCCGCGTTTTTAATTCGTTTAGGAGCAATATTAATTGTACGGCCATTCGTTTATCCGCGTAATTCGTTGTACCCAGCACTCGCTTTATGCCGAATGTGAATCTAAGCAATTTCTTAATCAATGCGGATTAAAAAAAG
>NBMI01000079.1 GCA_002085445.1 Candidatus Parabeggiatoa sp. nov. 2 | reverse complement strand
ATTGAAGAATAATTACCAATGACTTGGCAGCGGGAGCGGGTTTGCTTTCCAATCCCGAAAGTTTGGTCACCGTGGCAATCACGTTGCGGACTTAGCCCCGTCCAGGTAAAGAGGGGTAGGGGGTAATGGCACGAACGATAGAGCCGGAGTCGGCAAGTTTGACATTTTTGGTATCTCATTGATATTTAACATAATAATGTCGGGGCGAACTGGCATGTTCGCCCTCTCCCCTTTCATCCGTTACAATCAAAAGTTTTTCATAGCAAAAACTTTGGCGTAGATTGGACGCATGCCGCCCAAACTAAAGTTTGGACTCCATCCGCCCAAACTAAAGTTTGACTAAAGTTTGACTTTTATGTCAGGTAGGCAACGGGTTGCCCACCATCTTCATTAAAAAAGTTCAGTTTGTTACCGCGCTTAGTATATTACAAGTCAAGGAGAATTGATAAATGCCTTCAACAGTAGACTACATACCGGCAAAACTCAAAAAACTCAACACGCCCAGTCGCGTCCTCCACTTTGTTTCTCAGCAATTACGTCCAGAATTCCTCTCTATATTAGAGGAAGAAGGCGACTTGTTAGAGGAACAATATGGTTTAGACTCACACAATTTACTCGTTGCTGCCAACAAAAAACTCGATGACGTCATAGAAAAAAGCCAATTACCGTTAAGAGTCTCCTTGATTGGTGTCTTTACCTCTGGTAAAACGGCCACCTTATGTGCGTTACTCAACAATCCTCGCCTATTACCTACCGCTCAAAGGCCCACCAGCGGCAACGTAGTGGAAGTCAATATCGTGCCACCCGGCGAGGCTCAACAACAAACGCAAATTATCAAATGTCTCCTCTTTTCTGTCGTCGAATTGGAAGAGATGATACGAGATTATTTCAACTGGTTAGCCGACCAATTTAAGTTTCGTTTACCAGCGGGAAATGTCTTGGAACAAGAAGGCTTTTTAAAAAATAAGTCTCAAGATTTGCTGACTCATACCCAAGAACAATTAAGGGACGTTTGGCGGAGCCGGAACAATCGAAGCAACAATGTTTCTTTTGAATCCGTCAAAGCACTGGCCTCTCTTTATTTTATCCTGTTATCAGCCAGCCGTTATTTAGAAAAATATCCCTCAGTCTCGCCCACTGAGTCAATCACACTGTCTGTGCCTTATACGCCACAAGAACCGTCTTCCGAGGAAAGGCTCAAAGCCGTCGCGATGTTGGGCATGGAAATGTCGTTACAGCAATTGCATCCCGATCAATTAGAAGGCCAAGTCGTTAAATTCAGTGAAGCATTACCGCCAACCTTAGAAGAGTTACAGGCTTCGTGTCAAAAAGGCGAGATTTCAACTGAATCGTTACGCGCCTTGTTTCCTCTCTATAAACGGATTGTGTTGACGCGAGAAATGGAATTACAAGAAGGGTGGGGCGATATTCAGCGAGTGGCCTTTCTCGATTTTCCCGGCGTTGGTAGCGGCAATCGGCGTGATGTTTACTTGTGTCTGAGAGAATTGCAATTAGCTCACGTCAACCTATTGTTTTTCTTAGCAGATCGGCCCCAATCGGAAGACGCGCATGAATTGCTTGACATCATTGCAGAAGCCAAAAAAGAATCCACACAAATAGGCGATCGGATTATTCCGGCCATCAACTTCTTTGAACAGTACGCCCCTTTACCTGAAGAAGTCGTCAGTACCCCTGAAGACTCTGAAGACTCCATCGTTCAACGTGTCGAAAATTTCTTCGCGAAAAAAGAAACCGCTGGCGTAGAGAACGGTTTTGACGTGTTTGACGAAGCCGTTTTGGGTAATTTGCGCTTAGGGCCTAGATGGAATTATTTTTTACTCACCCCGGCGGCGGCGAAGGAACGCAATCTACTCTCAGATAACGAAGGACATGCTCGTGATAGATACGACAAAAATAGAGTGCGCTATGGGCAATTATTGGATGATTTAAACCTCGCTAAACGTACCTTGACTAAGGATCGTGCCGCTAACCGAGAACAAATCCAGAAATACGACCGTTTGCTCCAAGCCTTGGATGACTACTATCGCAACAATGACGGTGGCGTGAGTAACTTGCGAGACGAGTTGATCCAGATGTTGAAAAGCAAAGGGGCTCGTCTCATTGCAGAAGATGCGCGACAACCGCTGCGGTATGTGTTAACCGAATTAATCGCTCCTTTTGTCGCTCAGTGCGAAGAATTGGGAATTGATGATGAGAACGAAGACGCAGAGCCAGAGGATATAGTGCCGATAGAGGCCAGACGCGAAGTTGTCAAATTATGGCAACAAATGCAGGAATTTACTGAAGAATGGTTACGCAGTGGTGATAAAGCGCAATTGCGTTACAGAGCACCAGATTCTAAGGAATACCGCTCACCTATAGAAGTCTGTGAAGATGAAGTGCTGGATAAAGTGCTTAGTAACGTCTTTTGGCAAGAAAAAGATACGGTGCCTGCTGATCAGAAAACGCCCTTGCGAGACTTGGTGAAACCCTATCAAGAGATCGTAAACGCGTTAGAACAATGGCGCGAGACAGTCATCGATGAAGCTATCAAGCAAACCCTTGAATGCTTAGAAGCTGAAATGCTGACGCTGGAAACCGGTGATCAAGTCAGTTTGAAGGACTTGAAAAGCATTTTGGTAACGGAATACCTTTCCAAAGCGACTGAGCTTCCAGAAGAAGACAAGCAGACGCTACAAGAAATGTTTAGTTTTAACGTTGACTCATTTGCCAAAGAACTACGTCAACAGTTGGAAGCACGCAAGGAATCACAAGAGAAATTGTACACCGCTTCCTCTTTGCCGAATGACAAAGTCCCTTTCAATGAGAATCAGGTGTTTACCTGGTCACCTGAAGAAGTGATGAAGGTACAATACCAATTGACTATCACCTTACAGCGTCGTACCGCCAGTTATTTTTCGTTTTACGCCACCGTGTTTTTTACTGAGTTAAAGAAATTGCTCAAAACACGTTTGAAGAACATCGACTCACAATTTTATGTTTACAATGAACGGGGCGGGATATTTGATCAACTGGCTAAAGTGTCGTCTCAAGACTCAGAAAAAGACGACATGAGCGCAAGAGAACGCGCCAAGAAAGCAGACGAAGCTGTCATCAAAATTATCCAAGCATGGCATAAATTGCTGGAAATCGGTTAAGGTTTGGAGTCCAAACTTTAGTTTGGCAGGAGTCCAAACTTTAGTTTGGCCCGCCCAAGTTAAAAAAAGTCTTTTTGAGGGAGGCTCATAACGAGCGTAATAGTCGCTAAAGCGACTACTACAAACAGGAACGCCTAGACGACAGTACAACTACTCGTTGTACGGCGTATAATAATTCGTTTATCCCAAATGTCGTTGTACTTACTGAAGAGACAGAAAACGATGTTAATTCAAAAACCTCTACAAAATGAATCCATTTCAGTGACGCTTAGCAACGAGTCAAGTGGATTTCTTTTAGAAATTTACAACAACAATGAAACCAAAGAGATATTGATAGATGATCAAACATTTAAGGTACAAGCCAAAAATTGGCCCAACCCTCAACCTGAAAATGATGATGTTCATCATCGGTTAGAAACCCTTATCGAAGAACAAATCAACCAAGTCATCCGAGAGAAATTTAATCACTCTCGGTTTTGGGGAACCCAAAAGTGGGTACGCATTGAATCTAACTCGATCATGCATTTCAATGTCTCCCTAAACGAATTGAGTAGGGATTCTTTCTTTAAGGAACAGATTAAACCCTCAACAACGTTTGATGTCACAATTACAACAACGGCGTTTGATCAGAAAACACCTTTTTATTTGATTCTGACGGTAGATGAAGAAGAAACGGTAGATGATGAAGAGGAAACGGTAGATGATGAAGCCGGAAAAACGGCCGATGATGAAGAGGACAAAACAGTTCCAACTCCTGACACACCCAGAGGCTACAACCCAATGATTATACTCAAAAAACGAGTCACCTTGAATTTAACCGAAGGTGGTACACTTATAATTGACCTTGATGAAGAAGGTGCCGGGCAAGAATGGCTAGCAAAGACGAAGCTTTCTGAGAGCCCAACGGCTTTGGAAACAAGCATTGACATTGTGCCTGAGGAAGGCACTGACTTGCCAGAATCGGTTAAAAACACTGTGATTTCAGCACTAGCCATTCAAGAGGCTACCATAGTGAAAAAACCTGATCAGGGTGTCGTGATTAAAATTCCTCTCAAACGCAATGAAGAAGAACCACTGACTCAGGATTTACCGGTCACCCTCAAACTCACTTTTGCCAAAGCCACTGAGTACAACGTACCGGCCTTGTTGCAACGTCCCGCTTATTTAGGCTTTGCAGCCATAGATTTTGGCACCAGCAACTCGGCCTGTGTTTACTATTCACCTCATGAGGGGCCATCCAGTTTACCGGGTAGAACGCTTTCTCCGGTACAAACCACGGTATTGCGAGAAACCGTTGAGAACTTGATGAACGAATTGGAAGAGAAGAGTAACGACGCTCAATTCCAGCCCTTAGCAACGCACTTCATCAAACTGGCTGGCGATCTTATCACTGAAGATTGGAGAGTGCGAACCTTTGCTGACATTCGTAACTACTTCAAGACGCTTCGTAAAACGGCCCAAGAACCAAGCTACATCAATAAAATGTACGCGAAACTGTTAGTCTCTTGGGGAAGTGAAAATTATGCCGCATTGCGACGAACTCAGGGTGAAGCCGTTGCCAAATCTCTCGCGAGAAAATACCACGCCTGTTTAGACAGCATCATCAATACTGACATCCAAGCAGATTCTAGCCTATTTCTGCCTGAACTGGAGAGAGGGCGCAAGGATGGCAAAATCTTCTCAGCGATCCTCCTGGACGAGTTGGTTCAACAAGAAGAAAGACAAGATCGCTATCCGACGGTTCACCCGTTCAAATCCAAAATCAGAATGGGGACGGCTGTTGGGCTGACCATGAAACAACCCCGTGAGGTCAAACAAGAACAAGAACCCAAAGAACAACCACTGAAAGAAGAACAAGTGTATAAGGACAGCCGCAAGGAAGTGCATAAATACTACGTCACGGGTGTCAAACGTTGGCTAGGACAGTCGTTTATCGAGGCCTATTTTGTTGACCGCAAGGACAACATTTTTGAGGACAACTACGATCCGTTCTCTAAGCTCGGGATTAAATACTTGATCACCCAAACTGAGAAATTTTTGAATCCGGGCGACCAACCGGAAAGCCCCGGCTCAAAATGTTTAAACAACTTGGTCGTCACCTACCCTACCAGCCTGTCTCAACACCGACGGCAACATTTAGAAGAGTTGGTAGAAAGTTTGGGGGCCAGCAGAATTGACCTCAGATTTGACGAAGCCACCGCGGCGGCCTTATATTATGTCTGGCGTGAATTGTTTACTGACACCTTTGCCGGTATTGATGGTTTTCTGGCTCGCAGTCGAGTGCGTGAAGAATGGCGAATTTCCAAATGGACGGGTGCAAGAGAAAAAGTGAAATTGCACTTTCAAAACCTCTTGCTCTACGACATGGGCGGCGGCACGACCGACATTGCGCTGTTGGAAATCGGCATTGGTGAAGTGGACAATATCGCCAGAGACACCAGCGGCAACTGGGGGAGATGTTTTGTCATTTATCCCCGCATTTTAGGGCTAACCGGTCGAGAAAACTTTGCCGGTGATAATGTCACCTTAGCGATATTTCGTCTCCTCAAATCTAAATTGGCCGCCAGGCTGGCTGAACTTTTACTACAGCGCAAAGAGGTTCAACAGCCTCAAGAGTTATCAGAGGTTTTACAAGAAATTGAGCGCGATCCGCAAAAAACAGTTTCTTTAACCGCGTGGATTCAAAGTGGTGATCAAAAAGAATTCGAGGACAAAGTCAAAGCGAAAATCAATACCCTCGTACCCACCAATTTCCACGACAACGCCAATTTGCAAACGCCCTTTTTTGAGCTGTGGCGAGAATCTGAAAATATCAAATGCGATTTGAGTACCGAGGGTGCCGGCCACGTTGCAACCGCGCAAGCACCCACGTTATTCAACGTAGTCGATCATCTCCAGTTAGGCATTCAAACGGATGACTTGCTAGGCCTCGAAGTCACTCGTGAGGAAATGGAACAGGCGATTTTGCTGGACGTTAAAAATACCTTTGAGAAAGCCAGAAATTTGTGCGTCGGCCTCAAAAACGGTCAACCTGTCGTAGAACATTACATTGATAGAGTGATTCTGGCCGGCAGTAGTTCGCAATTACGCCTAGTACGTGAAGTCATGCCTTATGACATTCTGGGCAAACCCTTTGAAATTACCGTCGCCGGGGTGCCTTACCCTCTGCCAGCCCCATTTAAGAACGATGGGCACAATTTGCTGTTTGAATCCAAAGAAGCCAAGTTGGCTGTCGCACGCGGGGCTTGCTTAGGGCATTATTTTCGGGAACACAGCATCCCGCCAACGCATTCTGAGGTTCCTAACCATTTAAGGAAAGGAATTGATTTCCTTTACTTTGATATAGACAACTTACACAGCTATATTCCGTTTACGGTAGGATACAACTTGGGAACGGGTACCGGGAGTGCTATCTTGTTTGCCGCCGGAAAAGAATTTAACGTGTTACTAGAGGGTGAGGGTGGTAAAAAGATCAAGGTGGCACGGACTAAAGTTTCTCCGGTAGAGATGTTGCGCTGCTATCGCTTCGATAACGTGACTCAAGCAGAAAGCGGCATCGGAGGCGAGTTATATTGCCAGTTTGACTTGTTTGGGGCCGTCGCTCATCATAAGCACCTTGACGTGCGTAACAACCGGGGCGAGATAGAAAAGCTCATCAATCAATATCTGTTTTATGTGCAACTGGATGTGGATCGCAATCTGACGTGTTATATGTACACCCATCCTAATGGGAATGCCAGAGAATCCGTGAAATGCCAAGTAGACGAAGCCCAACTGAAAGTGGCTTTCTGTCAAGAGGAACAGGACGTGTTAGAGTGGAAACCAGACTTTGCGCTTGAATGCGATCTGAGTTTACTTGGTGGACAAGGAGAACACATCTATTTTGAAACAGATGCCTCTAGCAACCAACGAGGCGCATTGTGTGGCAAAGCTGCCATCCGTTGCTCAGAAGACAGAAGGGGTGGTGTTTACAATATACGTGCCAAAGAGGGCGATGGAACGTTGTTATGGCAGATCAATCTGTCTGATGACAAAGTCAAGATGCCAGAGTTTGCCGAATTGCGTCTTTACCTTAACTTGGATGATCCCACCGTATTAGGATACATGGTTTACGATCCTGATATAGCAGACTCGATTGAAATCCATCAAAGTTACGACGACAGAGTGCAAATGAAGTTGTTCAATCCGTTCAGTGGAGAGGAGTAATTACAACTACAAGGATTCGTTATTATAACGAATCCCTGTAGTTGTTGCGATTATTAAATCCGTTATTATAACGAATCCTTGTAGTTGCGTTTTTTTTAATCCGTTATTATAACGAATCCCTGTAGTTGTTGCGATTATTAAATCCGTTATTATAACGAATCCTTGTAGTTGCGATTATTAAATCCGTTATTATAACGAATCCTTGTAGTTGTTGCGTTAATCCGTGATTATAACGAATCCTTGTAGTTGCGTTTAGATAAAGTCTATAACAATGAAAACTCAATCTTCTCTAAATATGCAAAACTTCCTGACTGTTATAAAAAGCCTACCGAAACAATTACCACCAGATTCTCCTATTGCCAAACAATTGGAAGAAGAGACTCAACGATGGCTATCGACTGTGATGGCCGCATTAGCTTGTCTTGATGATGCCGAGAGTGAAGAAATCCGTCAGCAAATTAAGCCATTTTTATTAAACCGCTCTCAAGCGCCTGCTCCACTTCCAGTAGAAGAAATTAAGAAGAAGACTACGACGAATACGAAGGCGACGAAGGCGACGAAGGCAACGAGGACACCCTCAGAGGAACCCACAATACGAATCAAGGATGAATTGACCAAAACAGCCCTAGTTCAACCACTGCCTCTCTCCAAACCGGGCATCAACGAGATATTGTGGCAAAAATTAGCCGGCCCAAATGCCATTTTTCCAGAGTACCCCACTGATCAACTGGCCGAACTCTGTCGTTGGTATAGCTGGCGGTTAGCAAATGCCGGGAGTGTGAAAGAAATACAGGATTATGTTAAACAGTGGAAAAAGCCGCCACGGAAACAACCACAAGTGAATGATATTGTCATATACGGCCTCGTTCCAGCAGAAATCAATAAACAAATACGCTCGCCATTATGGATCAGTGAAGCGAGCTTATTTCCTGAATTTGCTCACTATTTTGAGGGCCATCACAACGCCCAAGTCTGGTTAACTTTTCAAGAACCCGTTGAAAGTTACCAGTCACTTGAACAATTTCAATGGTTTAACGAACACCCTGACACCCTAGCACTCTTGCACCGGTGGCATGATTTGCGGCAATGGGCCATTCTGGCACCCGACGCTGCTGTGTTTATCAACAATCGCTATGAAAGGCTCAATCAACAGCGCGAAGTTATCTGTGACAGGTTGAATAAAATTCAACGCAATTTTATGGATACCCTGCAACAACCGGACAAATACGTCTACATAGGAGAACATTTACACCTGATTTACTCGGCCTTTTATCAATTCCTATTACCCCAAGATGTGGCCTCAAAATATCCAGAATACTTGTTCGCCGCACTTCGCACGGCCGCTAACAATAACCTGTTTCAATGGTTAAAACATCTCAACATTGAAGAATTACACCGTGCCGGTTCCCAAAAAAAACCAGAGTATGTGGCAACGGTACAGAACGATTCTGACCGGAACATTAGTATTTCAAGAAGCAATCTGTTGATAAGCGGGACAGAACTGTTTGAGGAAAGCAAAGTACTTTATTGGTCACGTCCCAAGTGGAAACAAAACAACCCACCTCGCAATCAACGAGCAGAACTATTGGGCAGTGTCTTGTACTGTTTCGATTAACCGGAGTCCAAACTTTAGTTTGGCAGGAGTCCAAACTTTAGTTTGGCAGGAGTCCAAACTTTAGTTTGGCAGGCCGAAAAGTTCATTCCAGTTGATGGCCCACAAATCTTCGGGTTTAACGCGTTAATGCTAAGGGTTTAATCTTAAAAACACAAACCCATAAGTTGTATTGGTTCATTCCAGTTGATGGCCAAAAAATATTATGTTTTAACGCGTTAATGTTAATTGTTTAATATTAAGACACAAATTCCATAAGTTGTACTAGTTCATTCCAGTAGAAGGCCCACAAATCTGCGATTTTAACTCACAAATGCTAAGGGTTTAATCTTAATGTTATTCTGAAAATTTTATGTCTGTTAATTCTGATTCAGACATTGAGCCAGCGTCGGGTGCATCCGACGCACTGTCTGAATCAAAATGTTCAGAGCGTAGGCGGGTAAAGCAACACAGCATTTTTTGAGAAATGCTTATAAAATTAGTCGTAAAATTATAGAGTTGCTTATGTAATCTCTTCATTTTTCATTTTTCATTTTTCATTTTTCATTAGCACAACAACCATGCCATATCCGTTTATTCAAAACCTATTCATTAAGCATTATAAAAACTTGACGATGAGCGAGGCGGTTTCGTTGCATCGCTTAAACATTTTGATTGGGCCAAACTGTTGCGGAAAGAGTAACTTGATTGCGCTGTTCCAGTTCTTAACAGAATGTGTCACGGCCGGTGTTGATATTGGCCCAACTGGATTCGAGGCGGCTCTTGATCATTTAGGAGGGGCCAAGATATTGGATGGCAAAATAGCGCGGCCGGGGCGTGTTCAGATTGAGTTTGAATGGTGCCCAACCGACGTGATGCCTCAGGGTAGCGTCCTTGAACTTGAGTTGGATATTCCGACGGATGGCCGACGAGTCACCATCTACCGAGAATTACTGCATACGAGAGGTGCAGCGGACAACACGACTGACAAGCCCTTCTATTATTACCAATGTCATGAGAAAGAAAGTGGCAAAGGGATGGTATCACTCTTCAATCAAGGCCATCCAACTTCAGGCCACCATTTTGAATCATTGGATAATGTGCCTATCAACGACTTAGCCTTAATCAGCCTTACCAAGTTACTTGAGAATAGCACGATTTCTCCAGAATCGGCCCCATTGTATAAGGTACGACGGCACCTAATGGAAACTGTCGCACAGTGGCGTTTTTATAATGCCAATTATATGAACTTAACAAAGATTCTCAATTCAGAACCCAAAATTGGCGGACAAGACGCGTTGCTTTCGGCCTCTGGCGACAATTTATCATTAATTTTGTTTAATCTGAGCAATCAAACGATTGAGTTTGAAGAAACGATTAATCAGGCGATGAAAACGATTCTACCCACCACCCGTCGGGTTAGGGCTATTCCTTCGGGCCGCTTGGGACTCACAATAGAATGGTATTTTGAAGGGATTGAGGAACCGTTTTATCTTCCAGAAATGTCCGATGGTGCTGTGCGGATGCTCTGTTGGGCAATCATTCTGAACTCACCTCGCCTGCCACCGCTACTCGTCATTGATGAACCTGAATTAGGCTTACATCCGGCTTGGATGAATACCTTGGCGGCTTGGATCAAAAAAGCGGCTAGAAAAACCCAAGTGATTGTGACAACCCATAGCCCCGATCTTCTTGATCATTTTACCGATAACCTAGAAGATGTGTTATGCTTTTGCAGACAAAAAGATCACTTTGCGCCGAAACCGCTCTCCCGACAACGATTGTCAAAGGCCCTTGAAGAAGGATGGCAATTAGGCGATCTCTATCGCGTCGGTGATCCAGATATAGGAGGTTGGCCTTGGTAGTTTGGTTATTTGCCGGCGGTGGAGAATCTGAAGTGAATGGTTTAGTTCCTCATTTTCTCGAAAAACATTTTCCTGACTGTCAATTTGACAGAAAAACGCCTATTTACAATAAACCAGCCGGTAAGCGAAAGCCTGGTGTGTCTTATGGATATGGTAAAACCGGCAAAAGTTTGGCGGTGCAAATTAAAGAGCGTTTGCAATCGGCTTTAGATCATGAAATACCTTGTGATCTCATTTTGGTGATAGATGATTTAGATTGTCGTGATAAAGAAAAGCAAACCCAATTATTTTTAGAAGCGATTAATGGGGTGACAGCGGCAAAAAACCTCAAACGTCTAGTGGGATTTGCGGCACCTGAATTAGAGGCCTGGCTTATCGCAGACTGGGAGGACACGATTGCTAAACATAACGATTTTCGTGGATGTCACCTAGCATTGCGTTGGTGGTTAAGTCACGAGAAACACATTGGGTTTGAAGCTCCTGAATCTTTTAGTGAGTATGACTCTGACCGAGATTGTTGTAAAGAAAAACTCTCTGAGGCACTGATTGAATCGACTCAGAGGCACGAGTGTAAGGATATATTCAGTAAAGGCGTGCATACACCGGTATTATTAGGGCAAATTGAGGTTGAAACCGTCAGAAATAAATGTCCCATTTTTAGAGAATGGTATGATGGTTTATCCAACTTTTGCCACTGATAACTACCTACCCATATTCTCTAAAAAGCCAAGTAGGGGGCCAGGCAAGCGGACAACACTCAACGGATTTTGACTTCTAGTCAATCCAAACGTTTTATTAATGGCTTACCATGCCAAGGTGCCTAACCTAAAACCTAGCGGTTTTTGAGGGCCAGGTTGGCGAATTTATTCAGTTGAGTTGATTAATGGGCCTTTTCCTTAAAAAACTCTTCAACACAGAGACACGGAGTTACACGGAGTTTCACAGAGGTTTCACAGAGAATTCCTTTGGCTTTATGACTCCGTGAGACTCTTAAAAAACAAAACCCATAAGTTGTACGAGTTCATTCCAGTTGAAGGCCCACAAATCTTGGGTTTTAACCCACAAATGTTAAGGTTTATATAAGTTATTGATAAGTCGAACTCACGTTATTAGAAATCGTGACACGAGCGATTTTTGCCAATCAGGCTGCGATGTTGTCCACCTTGCAACCCGAAATGACAAGGACGGATATACAAGGCGATGCCAAACAGCAAAGTATTTTACACGCGGCTATCAATTCTATTTATAATACGCGGTCGTCTGACGAACATGGTTTACTAATAAACCACGCTTGACTTCGGAACGACGAATAAATAACACCCCCCTAAATCCCCTCTCTTTGGATTTTTTCGTTGTTCCTTAGCTTTACTGACAGGAATTATCATGAACCTAAAAGTGATTGTCGAACCCGGTGAAGATGGCTACTTCGTAGCCCATTGCCCATCATTAAAAAGTTGTTGGTCACTGGGAAAAACACGAGAAGAAGTACTCCACAATATTCGTGAGGCCATTGATTTGTATTTGGAGCCAGAGCCCCTTGAACTCATCCAAAGTGAAAACAGCGAGGTCGTTGAACTTAGCATATGAAATTACCACTCTTATCAGGAATGCAAGCGTTGGGCGCGTTAGAACGGCTCGATTTTTTTGAAGTTCAGCGTAGGGACACTCATGTCAAAATGAAGCATCCAGACGGAAGAACGATAGTTTTTCCATATCACGATGAAATTGATCGCTACACACTCAAAGGTGCTTTGGTTGATGCCGAGGTTGATATAGATGAGTTTCTTGATAACGTTTAAAGGTTCTTTTCTCGTTCCCTTAGCTTGCCGCGTGGGAACGCCTTCCCCGTTGCAAAGCGAAGCAAAACGTGTATGCAGTTAACCACATTGGCTGATTTTCGAGGCAACGCCGTACCTCACAGAGCCACACGGGCTGGCATGATTGGTTTTCTTTCTTGATTTGGTAAACCAAGGTGTCAAACATAAGCGGTCTTTTTGAGGGCCAGGTTGGCGGATTAATGGCCCTTTTCCCTAAAAACATTGGAACGTCATCACATTCATGACTATGGCGCTGAGATTCAGGCTTTACCTAGACAGTTAGAGGCCATCCACTATTATTAATGTCAGTTCCCATAAGTTGTAGGAGTTCATTCCAGTTGATGGCCCACAAATCTTCGGTTTTAACGCATTAATGCTAAGGGTTTAATCTTAAAACACAAAACCCATAAGTTGTAGGAGTTCATTCCAGTTGATGGCCCACAAATATTCGGTTTTAACGCATTAATGCTAAGGGTTTAATCTTAAAACACAAAACCCATAAGTTGTACTTACTTCTTCCAGTTGATGGCCCACAAATAAAGGTTATCCATAAGTTGTAGGAGTTCATTCCAGTTGATGGCCCACAAATCTTCGGTTTTAACGCATTAATGCTAAGGGTTTAATCTTAAAACACAAAACCCATAAGTTGTACGAGTTTATTCCAGTTGATGGCCCACAAATCTTCGGTTTTAACGCATTAATGCTAAGGGTTTAATCTTAAAACACAAAACCCATAAGTTGTACTTACTTCTTCCAGTTGATGGCCCACAAATAAGGGTTATTGACCTATAACTTATAAGGTTAATAGGGAAAATTTATGTTAATCAATTAATTGTCATTAAATAATTGGTTAAGAGATGATTTATATAACTTATTGAAAAGCTCACGTTGTTATAATTATACTCAACGTGGGCATAACTTGGATTTCCTGGGGCGCTGCCCCAGGCTGTATTAATATCGCCCCGTTGGGGCTTTTCTGTAGTTACTTAAGTTATTTTTGTTTCTCAAAAAGTCCAAGTTGTTTCCTTCTTGGGTTTAGAGCGGCTGTATGTCTCAGAGCACTAATCACGCTAGGGGGTAGTCTGCTTTAGCAGACTTTAGCTTTTAGCCTGGGGATTGATCCCCAGGCGATACTTGGCACTAATCATCAAAAACTTTCTAAAGCGCAGTTTGTGACGGTGCAAAGTATATGTCAAGGGTTAAGGTGGGCAACGTCGTTGCCCACTACATTCGTCACTCGTCGGTTAAACGATATAAAATCCAAAAATTTCATTGAATTAGCATAAGTTGAGGTTAGCCTCTCGACAATTTTTATTCGTAGCGCAGCGCAAAATTAGTGTTCATAAAGTGTGAAATCATGATCAAACCAGAGCACATAAAATATTTCATGAACACGATAGCCAACCATTGGCTTTTTACCGCTAAACCGAAACGCCAGAAAATATTTAAAGTCTTCAGTAATATTCTTAGGCAGTGTTGTTTTTAGACTTTATTTTGAAATTTTCTCTATTCCAAGTCCGTGGCGAGGTAAGTTCTTTATCTCTTTCCACGGAATATTTCTTCTTTTAAAGATCGACTCAGCAAAGGCCGCTTTATCTTTCTGTTCAAGATTAGAAAAACAATAGTGTCCTGGCATGAGTCTTTCCAATGAAAAAATCGGGGGCCGGTCGTCATAATCAATGGCTTCTTGGCTAGAAAAACTTTTCCCTTTATTCTTCTTAGGTTGCGGGATGTTATTTTTCTTAGGCATTTAGTTAACCCGTGTTTTAAAATAATTAGCCATTTCAGCTACCGAAATTTCGCCAGCATTGACTTCGTTGCTTGCCCACGGTGGTTCGTCATGAGTCATGTTTCTGAGTTTCCAAGCACTAAATTGACCAAAAACTTCATACACTTCATCTAAAAACGCGAGCAGCGATTGACTAAAAAGCGATGTTGGTTCAAAGTCCTTCGGTGCAGAAATAAGATTTCCGCCATGATTTTTATACTGATGATAAACTTCTGGACAGACGGGCCCATGTCTCCATGCCTCAATTGGTGAGTCAAATAAGGGCCGTTCAAATAAGGCTAAATAAAAACCTTGAGCATAATAAAGCAATTTTTGCAGCTTCATATTACAAATGCCGTTTTCATCATCATCGGTCCCTTTTAGAAGAAAGTATTTTGCGACTTCGTGAACATTAACCATTTTTTTCTACCTATTAAAACAGTCGGTTGAACCTAAGCCAAATGTTAATGGCTACACTTAAAATACCCGTACATTCCCTTTTATCCGGTGCGATCAATTCATAATGCCCCAAGTCGGGGGTGAAAAAAAATCACTGCCCTGAGTGGTATTTTGGTACCCACGCGACAATTTTTCCCAATGAATGACTTATGCTAACATTTGAACGGGTAAAATGGAATTCAGTGGCGCCTTCGTTAATCATTATACTCTGTTTGACGGATTTGCAGGAGTGGTTTACATTTCTTCTTAAGATGGACATTCAAATACCTTTGCTGATAGTGAACCTTGAAATAGAGGAGATTATGAAACTTCGTTACCGAGCGGAGCGAGATCAATGGACAAAATTACAAATGCAAAAGATAAGTTTTACCGACTGGTTGATTTCAGCAATACTTGA
>NBMI01000317.1 GCA_002085445.1 Candidatus Parabeggiatoa sp. nov. 2 | reverse complement strand
ATATCTATTACGCCGTTATTTTCACAGCTAACACCAAACCAACCACAAGGCGTATTAGTCACATTCCAACCGTTATTATGCCGCCACTGTGCGCCATTGGTACTCTGATAAAATTGCAACAACGACTCACACTCGATTTTAGAAATCTGCGTAACGGCCCCACAATCAGTAGCCGCATGTACGACAGAGACAGCCCCCAAATAGACGGCCAACCCAACTAAAAAACCCGACAAACGAGATAATGACATAACTATTCTCCAGCTAATCCAAAAAAGAGCGGACATTATATATGATTTAAGGCTGACAAGTACAACGAATGACGCGGATAAAGGAATTAAAGGCCTATAAGTACAACGAATGACGCGGATAATCGAATGAAAGTCCTATAAGTACAACGAATTGCATCGTTAAGCTAAAGCCTACTAACCTTTTTTAGTGCCCTTTAGGGTACTTGAGCTCTTAGACAACTGCTTTAGCTGTTGGCTGTGGGTGGTATGGAAACTTCCGCCTTACTGTACTAGCCAATTCGTTTATCCGCGTAATTCGTACTCGTAGTACTACTAGACAACAACTCTAGCGACACGGCTCCCAAACGAATTAGGCTCACGAGACAATTCGTTTATCCGCGTAATTCGTTGTACTGTACTCGTACTCGTAGCCAATTCGTTTATCCGCGTAATTCGTTGTACTATCGTTTTATTAGAGTCCAAAGCGGCAAGCGTTGGACTCCATGCTATCGTTTTGGGTTCCCGCGTGCTGCTCGTTTGCGTTCTTGTTCTTTTAATAGTTGTTTACGTAATCGAACCGCTTTGGGTGTTACTTCTACTAATTCGTCATCATCAATAAATTCAATGGCTTGTTCTAAACTCATCCGAATCGGTGGCGTGAGCAGGATATTTTCGTCGGAGCCGGCGGCACGAATATTGGTCAGTTGTTTGGCTTTGAGCGGATTGACGACTAAATCATTGTTCCGTGAATGAATACCAATAATCATGCCTTCATAAACGGCTTCGCCGTGGCCGATAAATAAACGGCCGCGTTCTTGTAAATTAAAGAGGCCATAACCCAAACTCTTGCCTTCCCCGTTAGAAATTAAAACGCCATTGCTACGTTGCCCAATTGTGCCCGGTTTGACCGGCGCGTAACGTTCAAATAGATGATACATCAACCCAGTGCCAGAAGTGGCCGTCAAAAACTCGGTGCGAAATCCAATAAGGCCTCGTGCTGGAATGGTAAAATCAAGCCGTATTCGGCCTTTGCCATCGGGCTGCATGTTCTCCAAGTCCGCTTTACGCGCTCCCAGCAATTCCATCACCGTGCCTTGATGCGCTTGTTCTACGTCCACCGTCAGACTTTCATAAGGTTCGCATTGCTCCTCATTGATTTCTTTTATAATGACTTGGGGCCGAGAAACGGCCACTTCATAGCCTTCACGACGCATGTTTTCAATCAAAATACCCAAGTGCAATTCGCCGCGCCCTGATACCATAAATTTATCAGGATCGTTAGTATCGCTGACGCGCAAGGCGACGTTATGCAGTAATTCGCGCTGGAGGCGTTCACGGATTTGGCGAGAAGTGACATATTTGCCCTCTTTGCCGGCAAACGGTGACTTGTTGACTTGAAAAGTCATGCTCACCGTCGGCTCATCTACCGTAAGCGCGGGCAATGCAACAACATGTTCCGGATCACAAAGCGTGTCGGAAATGTTTAAGTTGTCTATGCCCGTAAAAGCGATAATATCGCCAGCGGTGGCTTCGTCAAACTCCACCCGCTCCAAGCCATGAAAACCGAGTACTTGCAATACACGCCCTTGACGTTGCTTGCCTTCGGCATCAACGATAACGACAGGCGTATTGGTTTTAATCTGGCCTTGATTAATGCGCCCTATGCCAATCACGCCGACATAACTGGAATAATCCAGCGCACTGACTTGCAATTGAAACGGCGCTTCTGGTTCGACATCAGGAATCGGCACATGTTGAATAATGGCCTCAAACAAAGGCCGCATATCGCCTTCGCGTACCGCGCTATCTTCGCTGGCATAACCATTCAGGGCCGATGCATAAATCACATAAAAATCCAATTGAGCATCGTCGGCCCCTAAATTGTCAAATAAATCAAAGGTTTGGTCCAATACCCAATCTGGCCGTGCGCCATCGCGGTCAATTTTATTAATGACTACAATGGGACATAAACCACGCGCTAACGCTTTTTGGGTAACAAAACGAGTTTGCGGCATAGGCCCATCCACCGCGTCAACCAGCAACAGCACCGAATCCACCATCGACAATACGCGCTCAACTTCGCCGCCAAAATCGGCATGTCCGGGCGTATCAACAATATTAATGCGATAGTCCTGCCAACGCAGCGCGGTATTTTTGGCTAAAATGGTGATGCCGCGTTCTTTTTCTAAGTCGTTAGAATCCATCACCCGCTCAACGTTTTTATTGCGATCTCCCAAGGTGCCTGACTGTTGCAAGAGTTTATCAACCAGAGTGGTTTTGCCATGATCAACATGGGCAATAATAGCGATATTACGCAGTTTAGTAATCACACTTTTCTCTCAAATTATAGATAGTAACAGTACAACGAATGACGATGATAACAGAATGAGTCAAAGAAATCCTATTTTTTAAAAATGAGGGGACATATCATTAACAAAAACGGCTTACTTTTCAGTTGTAAATCTTATCTTTGTACAGGACAATTTATTTAAGTCATTGACGGTGTCAAATATATTTAAATCAGTTATTTAACTGAAGTTAGCGAAAATATTGCTGCTTTCAAAGATTTCTCCTTATGTCTATATGACAGTCGAAAAAATGTCCGGTGCTCATAAATCTCATATACCTTTCCACAGGTTGCACCTTTTCATATTTTACCCTTTTGGGGTAACAATTTATCGTTCATCAACACACTAACTTGAACAGACAATTTGAGTCTCATCAGTAAGATGAGAGATTATGGCTCCCTTTCAGTCAATTTCAAGTAGTTGATTGAGCGTGTCAACGTCAAGCCCAGTCATTTCACAAATAAATCAATTCTATATCTAAGCTGAAAGCTTTCATCTTGTTGGCGATTTCCATTTGTTTAGCTTGTTCTCCTTCTTTTCGACCATCTTCTTTAGCCTGGTTGGTGTGGAGCCTGAGCGTGGTTTGTCGAGCGGCCGCTATTTTAGCGGCCTTTCTTTGGCGTTAACTTGTCCTCTTGGATAATCGCGGCAGCTTTTTGGACACCTTCATTGTCAGGATTCCGCTTTTCAGGGTTTTTGAGGGATTCTGAGACTAAATCCAACCAATCCGCGTAATTGATGGGCGTTTTCTTGTGCCGATAAATGGGATTGAGAAAAATGTTTAAAAGTCCAAAGCTGAAGCTTTGGACTCCATGTACACATCAAACCTGGTATTTTCGCTTTTAATACAATAAGTTGGCTGTCTATCGTCCAGCGCGGGGGCCAGTTTAGGTCTTTTGACGACTACCCGCCGACGGGCGCAAGCTAAGGCTGTTTTTAATAAAGAGGGTGCATCTAAATCGTCGCCTACCACGGCCCGAAATAGCCGCATTTCTTTTTTGACTAAAGCTGACTTTTGGCGGTGGGGATACATGGGATCTAAATAAATTACGTCGGGCCGTTGTGTCGAGGGTAGCTGAGAGAGCCATTGTTGCGCGTCGTGGTGAATCAGTTGTAAGCGTTCTTTTATCAAAGGGCCTATTTCAGCGTCTTGTTGGGCGCGTCGAAGGCCGTCGTGCAATAGGGCCGCAACGACCGGAGAACGTTCTACCATTTGTACATGGCAACCTAAACAAGCCAATACAAACGCATCACGGCCTAATCCCGCTGTCGCGTCTAGCACGGTAGGCCTTGCGCCCGGTTTTAAACCGATGGCTTTTGCCAAAGGCTGCTTGCGCCCACCGCCGTGGCGGCGACGATAGCCTAATCCGCCGCCGACAAAATCCACATAAACCGGCCCCGCCGTTGTCGTCATATCGCGTAATTCTAAACGTTCCGCCGTTAAATATAATAATAGAGATAAAGTAGACGGTGGGCTATCAACAACGGGTAACTGAAAAATAGCCGCCAATTGGGCGGCCGCTTCGCGCAAGAAAGGCGTTGCTGGGAAAATGGGAACGAACATTATAACAAATGATAAATGATAAATGATAAATGAATTCTATAGGATGTTTAGAAAACAGTTCAAAACGGCCAACAGTACAAGTGATTTATCACCTATTTTTGAAATAGGGCGATAAATCGCCTACTACAAACGCTCCTATTTTTGAAATAGGGCGATAAATCGCCTACTACAAACGCTCCTATTTTTGAAATAGGGCGATAAATCACCTACTACAAACGCTCTGATTGCGTGAGGCGATAAATCGCCTACTACAAACGCTCTGTTTACCTACTTATCAAAGTTTCGAGACTCGTTTAGTGTTACTAACGCGACTGCTAAAAACATTTACCCGCTCACCCGCTTGAAAAGGAACATCGGCTTCTTGCACAATCACAATTTTTTGGCCGCTGTTCAATTTAACGACAATTTTCAAGGCTTCTAGATCGGTAACGCCTTTTTCAATCTTGTCGCCAAGCCAGCCACCGAGAATAACACCGAGGGTTGAGGCAATTTTCTGGCCTTTGCCACCGCCTACGGTACTTCCGGCAATACCACCGATAATCCCGCCCCCAGTCGTGCCAACAATCGTGCCGTCTTTTCTGATAATGGCCTGTTCGACACTTTCTACAGTGCCTTCTTCAACGTCTTCCGCTTGAAGGGCTTCTTTACCCGTATATATCTTCGTTGAACGATCCTGTGTACAGCCACCGAGTAAGAATGTGACTAGGGAGAGTGCTATGATGACTTTTACAGTTTGCATGATGATTACCTCATGAAAAATGAAAAATGAACAAAGGGTTATGAAATTAATACAGAAATCCGATTTTTTCAAAAAATCGGATTTCTCACCATGATGCAAGGATCGCTAGGAACGAATGGCTATTTTGCAACAACGACTTTATCACGTCCTAGCTTTTTGGCATGGTAAAGCGCCGTGTCGGCCGCTCGTATGACTTCCTCAAATCCGCTGCCATGCTGTGGGAAGGTTGCCACGCCTATTGATAAGGTTATTGACCCCAGATTTAGGTTACGATGAAAAACGCTGAGGTGCTTAACTTTATTCCTTAAGAATTCAGCGCGTTTCTGAACGACTTCTATTGAAGCGCCCGGTAAAATAAGGGTGAATTCTTCGCCGCCGTATCGGCAAGCGATGTCTCCCTTGCGGATGTGTTCATTTAGGAAACTGCCCAAGGCTTGTAGCACGGAATCACCTGCATCATGTCCAAACTGGTCATTGAATTGTTTAAAGTGGTCAATATCGACCATGATAATGCCTACCGTCTGGTGACTTCGGTCAGCACGGTAAAATTCACGTTCTAAGGTATCTTCCAGATAGCGTCGGTTATAGAGGCCAGTGAGGGCATCGCGAATAGATTGGTTGCGTAAAGTTTCACGCAGTTTCAGATTAGCCAATGCGAGTGCAATCTGCTCGGCAATGGTTTCCGCTAAACGTTGGTGTGCTAAATTCAGATTGTTTGGTTCGACTTCAGCTTGAGCGATATGCAGTAAGCCTAGCAATTCTCCTTGCGCTATCAGAGGAATACATAGGTAGACGGCTGCGGATAAGGAAAATAAGTGGTTGCATTGCGGATACGTTTTTCTATCGGCCATGTAATAGGGGCGGCTCTGTCGCAGTGCCCAGCAATCTTTTGGTGCGAATAGAGAGTCGTCGATAACGTTTTCAGAACCTTCGCCCCATGTCGCCACGCTTTCTAACGTATTTGAAGAGTTTCCAAGCATGGATAACATGCCGATGGTGTTCGGAAATAAGCGTCCCATAAATCGAACAATGACCGTATAAGCTTCATCCACCGTCAAACAAGTTTGTAATAAGTTGCCCATTTCGCTGAGCAGACTGATTTCTTGGCTCCGTTGCGCTAATTCATTGATCCGAAGTTGGAGTTGTTCATTGGTATGCCGTAAGGACTCTTCTACTTGCTTAAGCTCAGTGATATTTTGGGCCGTTCCAATCAAGCGGAATGGTTTACCCGCTGCATTTCGGATGAGTTTACCGAAGGCTTGTATATAGCGCACAGTGCCGTCTGGCAAAACAACCCTAAATTCAACATGATAGGGTTTATCGTCGTAGATGGCTTGTTCAAAGGCCAGTAACACGGCGTCACGATCATCAGGGTGGATGGCCTCTTCAAAGGTTTCATGCGTGAAAGGGCCAGTGTTGGGTGGCAATCCAAGGATACGAAACATTTCTTTTGACCATTGTTCTTTACCGGTAATGATATCCCATTCCCAGTATCCCAAATGGGCAATTTGCTGCGCTTCGGCAAGGTGAGCTTCGCTTTTGAGTAGTTTTTCCTCGGCCTGTTTGTGTTCGGTGATGTCTCGTCCTAAAACGACCAATCCCTTGCGCTTGCCAGAGGCATCGAAAATAGGGACTTTGATAATATCAAAAACACGGAATTTTCCATCTGGTGTAGAAATGATCTCTTCGCCACGATACTGTGTGGTGTCCTGCCATGCTATTTTATCTGAGGCTTCACCGGTTAGGAGCGCCTCTTGATAGAACGGATCGGTTAACAACACCAATTCAGAGTTCTTTTTCCCCCGATAGTCTACCCCCTCAAGTTGAAAAACTTTAAGCATGGCTTGGTTCGCCTCCAGCCAACACCCCTGTCCATCTTTAAAACAGATAATATCGGGAGAGGCATTGATTAGGGTGCGTAAGACTTCTTCGCTCTCGTACAATTTTATACCTATTGGTAATTGGTAATTGGTAATTGGTAATTGGTAATTGGTAATTGGTATTTTCAACACAGAGTTCACAGAGTACCACAGAGTCACACAGAGCCATTTCTTAACGGAAATCTCTGTGAAACGCAGTAAAGCTCCGTGTCTATCGTTAAGAAGATTTGAAAACTGATAGGTGGTAAGGGTTTATTTCTCAAAGCCTTTCTATTGACTTTCAAGCATGAGATAATAAATTTTTAGCCAAAACTTTTGCCGAAAAGATTTTCTTGAATTTTTTGACCTCGAACCCATTAATCATTAATCATTAATCATTAATCATTAATCATTATTTCCCCATTCCCCCGACTTCATTATTTCTTCAAAAAGGTTCAGGCATAGTACCAAATTTATTAACAAATCCTCACAAACAATACCAATTCTTCGGCCGGTGCTGGAAAAAAGGATTGACTTTTCTGATAAATTTTTATATGATTCAACCTATATAAAGCGGCAGGTATATGGTTCAGTACTCATCCTGGAGTACGGGCAAAACCGTCGACTTACAATCTATCAATTTGCTTTTCCCCAAGCGAATTCAGATTGTATAAAGCGGCTCTCGATAATTTTCGGTAGCCTTTGGTAGATTCACCCACTCTTAGGAGTGCTATTGTTAA
>NBMI01000316.1 GCA_002085445.1 Candidatus Parabeggiatoa sp. nov. 2 | reverse complement strand
TCCGTATCGGTTTGCTTAGCATTGGCAACTAATGGACAGTTATCGGCACCATCCTTGACAGCATCATTGTCATCGTCAGTATCACAGGCATCGCCGGCCCCATCGCCGTCCGTGTCG
Source organism: Candidatus Parabeggiatoa sp. nov. 2 (assembly GCA_002085445.1). GTDB lineage: Bacteria > Pseudomonadota > Gammaproteobacteria > Beggiatoales > Beggiatoaceae > Parabeggiatoa. The sequence continues at coordinate 9,553 of NBMI01000316.1, read as the reverse complement.
GTTTGCTTAGCATTGACTACTAATGGGCAATTATCTGCACCATCTTTGACAGCATCATTATCATCGTCGGTATCACACGCATCGCCGGCCCCATCACCGTCTGTATCGGTTTGCTTAGCATTGACTACTAATGGGCAGTTGTCTGCACCGTCTTTGACACCATCATTGTCATCGTCGGTATCACACGCATCGCCAGCCCCATCGCCGTCTGTATCAGTTTGGTCAGCATTAATAACTAAAGGGCAGTTGTCTGCACCGTCTTTGACACCATCATTGTCATCGTCGGTATCGCAAGCATCGCCGGCCCCATCGCCGTCCGTATCGGTTTGGTCTGCATTGACCACTAATGGGCAATTATCGGCACCATCCTTGACACCATCATTGTCATCATCCGTATCACAGACATCGCCTAAAGCATCACCATCGTTGTTGGCTTGATCGGCATTAGCATCGGCAGGGCAGTTGTCAGTATCACTAGGTATTCCATCGCCATCATTATCAACCACCGGGCCTACAAAGCTCGCTTCAACCGGTGTACCCACCGTCGTACCCGTTTGGGCGACCGGCGTGACTTCAACAGTAATGTACTTATTGAAATCCGTGACGGTTGGCCTGTAAGACTTGTTGGTTGCATCCGGAATTGCCACTTTGTGAGTACCTACCGCATCAGAAGCCACTAACCATTGAAAAGAACTAGCACCTTCCAAATCACCCTCGGTATCGCTATAAGTATAGCTAACCGTCAAGGCACTATTTACTACCGGTGTCCCACCAACGCTAACATTGGCAGCAACAGGTGTGTCGTTACCTATGATGATGCCACCAAGTTGAGTACCACCCGGATATAGGTAAGAGTTAAAATTGGCAAGCCCAATCACAAAAATCCCATGCCCTAAATTAGAAGCCGTGTTATGCGAACCTTCAGGTAAGGGAATTGTAGCAACTGAATAGCCAGTTCCTCCTATCGCCACAAACTTGCCCGCACCAATCGGTGAACCGTCGAGAGTAATGGTACCCGTCTCGGTATTGTCAACAATAACCTGCAAGTGGTGCCGACTAAATAGCCCACCTCCTATCGTTGAAAAAGTATAGCGATTTAAGAATTGCTCTGGAGGCACTAAGCTCCCCATGGCAGGATCACCCATGCCGCCACCGCCTTCCATAAAAGCCGCTACCAAAATTGGCTTATCTGCTTCAAAAACATGATTCCCGCTTAATGTACCGGTAAAATGAAACTTGCCGGCAGCCAGCCTCGAAACAGGAGAACCATCTTGTGAAACGCTTGTATCATCCTCGGCGGCTAAAATGCGATACTGAGCACCATTAGGCAAATCAGAAACAAGGGCTTTTGTTCCCCAAGCTGACACTGGAGGTGTCATCTGAAAGATATGGTCACATGCACCGTTCCCAACATTGACACAGGCAACACCATTGCTTAAACCCACTGGTTTGTTTGCAGAGATAAACGTACCCGTGAAATCAACATTCGCTTGTGCAAAGTATCCTTCTCCTCTATTAAGGATAACAACAAAAGGTGTACCGGCTGGACGTGAACTATACGAAGCAGACGGTGTTATAGTCACAGTTGTGTTGTCTTCAGTGGCATAGACGGCGAACTGACTGCCTTGACCATTTTGAGTCGTCTTATAAGACATCACAATGTAGTCAGTACCCAGCACATCCACCGGTAACGCTAATGCCGCATCAGAGGTGTCGTGCGCCTTGTTTACCATATAAAGGGTAAACTCATGATCCGCATAGGCGTGTACAGCATTATTGGTAACAACATTAGACTTCCAACTGTATGCCGGATTGGTGTTAGGAAAAGCCACCGTTGTAATAGCCCCAGGTGAAACAGAAACCGTCCGGGTAAAGCTAGGAGAGTTCACCGGGTATTTGACTGTGACAGTCGTGGGAACATCGCTCGTGAGATGTATTTCATCAAAAGAGTGGTTAACGTAGTTTGAGACATTAGGTAAAAACCCCACAATAAAGTCCGTACCCTTATTGTCTTGGGCTGCATATAGATTGGTAGCCCCAAAAAGAGCGAGGGAAAACAACCCGGCTCTCCGCCATTTTAACCAGCGCATTGCTGGCGTGGTTTTCATCATATTTCTCCTGTTGATTAAAAATGTTGTGCGATTTATTGTAACTCGATGATCACGTTTTTAGTCTGACAATGCACAAGGATTGTATATAATAAGGGATTATCGAAACGAGCATCAAATCACGTCAGTCAACTTTTTGTTCTCAAAAGCATTTGCTGATTGAATAGCTAATTATTAAATTTCTAGTTGATTTCATGCAGGAAAGCTAAAAGTGTCTCGAATTTTTTCATTGCGATAAATTAGCGAAGAAATCATTTTTTATATACAATCCTTGTAGTTATTGTTTGTGTGAAAATCGTCTCAGACTCATAATTTTCAAAGCAGTCACAAATATTTCACCCTGCCAAACTTAAGTTTGGACGCCTGCCAAAGCTGAAGCTTTGGACTCCATCTGCCAAAGCTGAAGCTTTGGACTCCAAATTCAAGTTTGGACTGTAAAACAACTCAAGTTTGGACTCCTACCAAACTAAAGTTTGGACGAGGGTTTGGAGTCCTGGTTTGAAGGTAAACCGGCCTTAAATTAGGCCGCTTTTTTTTCAAGTTCTGCTCTTATTGCAGAGCTTATCATAATCTCATAACCATAATCCATCAAGATATCCGTAGAAATGTCGGCTGCTAATTCATTGAGTTCTAGCCTTCTATCATCATTTTCTGGCTTAATGATATTTACCCAGATACTATCTCTCTGAAAAGGGCTTTCCACAATGGAAACCAACTCAATTTCAGGAAACTGTGCCTTGAGCTTGTCAAACAATTGGTGACTTAATTCCTGTTGTTTGAAATTTATCATTTTTCAATCTCCTGTACAATGGTTTCAACGAAGTCCTTGGCTTTTTTTAATTGCCTTGAGGCAACCTTTTTTGAAACGGAATCCCGCTTGTAATCAGCCGTATTTCTTTCCTCTTGTAAATGACTCAAATAGGACTTTAAACGACTTGGATATATTTTACGTCGATGAATTAGCTCGGCATTAAATTGGCTTTGCGCTGCTGGATGACTAATCGCTTCGGTTTCGACACCAATCGCTGCTAATGCCGCTATGGCGGCATGAAAGGCCGCGTAGTAAGCGCGATTGGCTGAAGCATTATACAATTCATTGTCAAATAACAACTCAGCTGCGCTAATATTTTCTGTCGCTTTAGCTAAAAATTCGTTTTTCATTTCTCAAGAATGTGGTATATAAGGCGTTCTGCGTCGGGACGCGCCGCGTCCAGACTTCGGTTACCACGCGACGCTGAGTGTGGAAAGCAGAAAAGGTGCCACTTGGGGTGGTGAAAATAATTAATGATTAATGATTAATGATTAATGATTAATGATTAATGAAACGTAGTAACGAGCGGAGCGAGATAATTAAATTTTTATTTGTTAAATTTGAAGCGGAATAAAAATTGGATCAAGTTTTAGAACCCATTGGAACCTCCTTTTCATCACATCATGTTATCTCGCGTAGCGAGTTACTGCGTTTCACATTCAACCCCTTTGGGGTTGAACCCTAATTAATAATTAATCATTAATTGTTAATCATTAATTATTATTCCCCCCTTCGGGGTTTCGGCCTAATTAATAATTAATCATTAATTGTTAATCATTAATTATTATTCCCCCCCTCTTCGGGGTTGGCTTTTGTTAGTCCCGATAACCCGCCATATACCGATTTTCGATGAGAGAGTCAATCCACCCTTGGGGTTCAAAGGAAAGCATCATAGATTCGGTTCCGGCTTTTTCTAGTGCCAGTTTAACAAAATACCCAAAGTTTTTACCGCCGGCATATTTACAATCTTTCACAATTTCAGCAATCTGCCGGTAAATTTCTAGCTCTTCGTCTGAAATATTTTCTCCAGGGTCGGTGGGTATCGGATATTTTTCTTTGCAAATTTGTGCATACGGATTAGGGCGATATTCACGCGCAACGATTTCTTTGCGATTTTTTAAATCGACGACTAAGAAGCGATCTGAATGAGAGAAGACATGAGGGTGCTCATCCTTATCCGCCATCACGCCAAAGCTTAATCGCTCAAGTTCAGGTCTTGTCATAATCTCATTCCTGTTAATTAAATCATTGAATATAAAATAAAACTCGTTTGGCCTTATTTAACCATTAAGTTAAGATATAACCTATTGATTTTTAATCATTTTTTGTGTGTGTTAGGGTGGGGTACCCGAGTTTTTACTTTCAATAAAAACAATGACTTACGACCCGGTGGGATAAAAATATGGCACGACCGGGCGTTTTTTAATAAAAATATAGCAAAATCAAAGAGTTCCTTAACTTAATGGCATTGAGACTATGCCCATGCCGAGGCGCTTTTGCAACGGGTGATGGCGATTGGAAAAAAAGTCTTAGACAAAAAACACGCTTGGGTTGCAGAAACCTTGAACAATTTTGGATAATGTTACCACAAACACGGCCACTCTATTCGTGCCGAGTCTTTTCATCAACATGCGCTCGCCATTCGGGAGAAAGTGTTGGGGGCCGAACATGCTGATATGGCCCAACGCCTTAACAATATGGCCTTAATTTACAATGACTTAGCTCAGTACGCACGCGCCAAATCACTCTTTGAACGTGCCCTGTTATACTAATGGAAAATGAAAAATGAAAAATGAAAAATGAAAATTTTACAAACAATTTAATCTCATTCTGGATTCTGGCTTATTGCAAGTTATTGTTATTTGTAATAGGTTGATTTTGGGTTTGATGAACGATAAATTGTTTGTTGGGGTAAACTGTAAATAACGTTCCGTCTCGTTATACCATTTTTTGTGTGTGGTTATTTAGCCTAGTTTTGGGGCCATGAATTATTTTGGAGGTTTTCAAATCAGAATATGGCCCTCTTTCGCGCCTTTGGGTTGGATTGTTTTTTGAAGTCACTTTTTTGCCTAAACAATAAGGCGCTAAAGCGCCTACTACAAACGGGCATGCTTGCTGGAAATTAAAAGTTTCTCATCACGACTTATACTTAATCGGGTACTACCCACAAAACTATGAAAATCAGTCAAATAGAGATTAAAGACTACAACCAGTTTAAAAACCTGACACTTGACTTCACTTATCCCAAAGGACATCAAAAAGAAGGCAAGCCCTTGAATAAGGTTTGTCTTCTTGGGCAAAGTGGTACTGGGAAAACCAGTTTGTTAAATGTGATTCGGGCGATTTTGACAGCGAATCTGACGAGAGAGCATGAGCACCTATTAAAAGGCACTTTAACGGAAAAGTTCCAACAGGCTAATATGAACCATATCGTGATGAATTGCTGTTTTAATGCGATTAAAAGCCGGATAGAAATCACCTACGGGAAAAATCTCTTATGGGATTTTCTAACATTTCAACCATTGGATATGACACCCAAACAGTTTCTAGAAACGTTTTACGTTGGTAAAAATAGGCTAGTCTCGTTTCCGGCTGAAATCATCACCAATATCAACCAACAGATACAAGAACAGCCGGCGCATCCGATTTCTTATTTAAAAACGGTTGCCGAAATTCAACAACATTCTGAACCACTGAAAGTGTTCGATTTTGAAACCGATAATCTGTTGGAAATTTGGAATGAGATTTTACAAGACATCAACGCGTATAAAATCAAAGAATTGAAATACGGCCAACAAATTACCAAAGCCCTTAGCATCAGTGCCCAAGAAGGTGAGCGTGCTTTTGAAAATTATAAGCGTTGGAAAACTGAAAATCCTAATCCGATTGAACAATTAGCGCAACAACTGGAACCGATTTTGAAACAATTTTCTTTAGCCGTTAAAACTTCATTTGATTTTGAATCAGCGGAGGACTTAAAGTTCATTGAAATCCAATCGGTGGATGGCACGGAAATTCCGTATAGCGGCTGGAGTACCGGCACAGTGCTCTTAACCATGACACCGTTGTAGTTATTCTTTGCCACACACTCGCCGATTATCGCTTCGGCATTTGAACCGTGGGAAATTGTCGAATTGAAATTGAGTCGCCAAGGTACGGTTTATCAAGAAAAATACTACCAAGGCGAAAGGCATGTAGACAATTACTTTATTGATCCGCGCTACTTGCGTTGGGATGTGATCTTGATGCGTGTTTTTGATTTAGCCGTTGAGGGCAACGAAAAATTCCGAACTCAAGCACTCACTCAAGCAGCCCGATTAGAAGCTAAGTACAACGAATTACGGGGATAAACGAATTAAGACTCGCACACGTCCTTAATAATTTTTGGCAGGAGTCCAAACTTTAGTTTGGCAGGAGTCCAAACTTTAGTTTGGCTTAAGAATTTTGCCCCAGTCAAAAGGCGCTAAGTTGGCTATTTTTACTTTACCATTGTGTGGTTTTTTAGCTTTGGGGGCCATCAATTATTTTGGATGTTTTCAAATTAGAGTATGGCCCTCTTTCGCGCCTTTGGGTTGGATTGTCTTTTGAAGTCACTTTTTTGCCTAAACAATAAGGCGCTTAAGCACCTACTACTAACGGGCTAAACAATAAGGCGCTAAAGCGCCTACTACAAACGGCCCTCTGCGAAGATAAATCTGATGTTGCAACCCTCAAAGTGCTTATCCGAAGATTAGCGAATGATGAGAAAGTTTCTATCAAAGGATATGATGGTTGTGGAGAAATGTTGAGAAAGGGTGGAAAACAAAATTAAAGTTATTTGCAAGGCTCGGTTGCACTCGTTTCATTGTCTGTTATGACTCCGATGATGAAGAACCAACGACGCGCTATCAGAAAATTGTTAAACATATCATCATCAAATCAGGCTTAACGGGTTTGAAAGAGATTATTTGTATTGTGATTCCCGTTCAAGAGATTGAAGCATGGATTCTGGCAGACATTGAGGCGGTGAGCAATATTTTCAAAAATTGGCATCCAAAGCCCATTTCCTTGGCAAGGACTCCAAGATTTATCTTGGCAAGGAGTCCAAGATTTATCTTGGCAAGGAGTCCAAGATTTATCTTGGACATCATTGAGAACCTTGGACTCCTATTTTTTTGAAATGATGTGCATAGAGTCGCGTCAATTGTGGGCCATGCTGACGCGTGTTCGCAATCACATTTTCACTGAGAGTGCCACAAGTATCGGCCACGAAAAACCCACGTCAATTGTGGGCCATGCTGACGCGTGTTCGCAATCACATTTTCACTGAGAGTGCCACAAGTATCAGCCACAAAAACTTTCAACAAAGACAGGATTGGGGAACACCCTAGGGTGTTGACTGAGAGCTTTTTTTGACTGATATTTTTCATGCTGGTTTGGTGTTGGTAAAATAACCCAGATGACTTTGAAGAAAAAATTCAACCAAAACAACCCTGAAAGGTGTGAATAGCCCCAGGTGCAACCTGGGGGAAAATGTAACACACAGATCAACCCTGAAGGGGTTGAATTTTAAGCGACTGTTTTAAAAAGGGTTTGATATGCTTTCCTTTAGTCTAACCAGCGGCTCTTAACATTCAACCCTTTCAGGGTTGGGGCCTACCCGGCACCTTTTCCCCAGGTTCCACCTGGGGCTATTCACATTTTCAGGCAAAAGTTTCGCTCCGCGAAACTTTTGCCTGAAAAACCCTTTCAGGGTTGCAAACCATCGATATCGGGGTGATTTACAAATACAAAATCAGCATGAAAAATATCGCCTAAAAAAAGCTCTCAGTAAACACCCTAGGAACACCCCTCGTGTGGGCCATGCTGACGCTTGTTCGCAATCACATTTTCACTGAGAGTGCCACAAGTATCAGCTACGAAAACATTATGAAATCAATGAGTTATAAACATTTATTATTTTCAACACAGAGTTCACAGAGAACCACAGAGTGACACAGAGTCACTTAGCCAACGGAAATCTCTGTGAAACTCAGTGTAACTCCGTGTCTCAGTGTTGAAAAAATTTATGATCACGTTGGGTATACTTAGAGTTTGGAATCCCGCCTTAAATAATATACAATGCCCAATTTTTTTAGATTAGTTCTGATTCAAACGACTCAAACCCAAACACCGCCACGAGATAATCCGTTATTATAACGAAACGAAGTTCAGCGTAGCTAATCCTTGTAGTTGCTGTTACCAAACACCGCCACGATCTAATCCTTTATTATAACGAATCCCTGTAGTTGCTTCGGAGGACTTAATGAAAAAACTCACCCTATTATTAATACTACTAACGCCCCCAATGGTGGCTGCCAATGATTCCTGTCATCCCAAAACGGGTACCTACCAGGATTGTATTGCATATCTCGGCCAACAAATTGGCGTACTAAAACAAGAAAACCACGCGCAACGGGCCAATATCAAACAACAGATTGGGCGACTTGAAACCGAAAATCAAGCGCAACTCACCAAACTGGAAAGAATCCAAGCGCAGCTCGCCAAACTCAAACCGATGGCGGCCGATGATCCCTGTAATATGAAAGATTTCGGCACCTTTGAATGCATCCTGAGTATCACCCACCGGATTGCACAACTTGAAAAGAAAACCCAAACACAACAAACGGAAATCCAGCGACTCACCGCCAACAATCAAGCCCAACAAGCGGAGATTCAGCGACTCACCACCGACAATCAAGCCCAACAAGCGGAAATCCAGCGACTCACCACCGACAATCAAGCCCAACAGGCGGAGATTCAGCGACTCACCAAAGTGGACAACAAACACGTCCAAACGGCCGACAAGTTGTCCAAGCGACTCAACAAACAAGCCGAAACAGTAGGCGAATTGTCCAAACGACTCACCGCCCTAGATAATAAACAAGCCGAAAAGGCCGGCGGATTGTCCAAACGAATCACCGCCGTGGACAACAAACACGTCCAAACGGCCGAAAAGTTGTCCAAACGAGTCACCGCCCTAGATAATAAACAGGCCGAAATGGCCGCCAAGTTGTGCATGCCATTTGCCAAACAGAACGACAATATTGATTGGACACCCGGTAAAGTATTCCATGACTGTTTGAAAGACGGCACCAAAGGCCCCAAAATGGTCGTCATTCCAGCCGGCACATTCCGTATGGGTGACATTCAGGGCGGTGGTGGCAGTAACGAACAACCCGTCCATCAAGTCTCTATCAAACGCTTTGCAATAGGCCGTTATGAAGTGACTTTCGCAGAATATGACAAGTTTGCCGAAGCAACGGCTAGAACAAAGCCTTCTGATAAGGGCAGGGGACGTGGCAACCATCCCGTCATCAATGTGTCTTGGGATGATGCCACCGCCTACGCCAAATGGCTAACAGAACAAACCGGCCATCACTACCGTTTGCCCACCGAAGCCGAGTGGGAATATACCGCTCGTGCTGGTACCGAGACTAAATATTGGTGGGGCAATGACATTGGTTCCAATAGAGCCAATTGTCATAACAGTTATTGTGGCGACAGTTTTGAATACACGGCCCCAGTTGGTTCCTTTGCCGCCAATCCGTTTGGGCTGTTTGACACCGCGGGCAACGTCTATGAGTGGACTTGCTCCGAGTATCAGGACAAGTAC
>NBMI01000078.1 GCA_002085445.1 Candidatus Parabeggiatoa sp. nov. 2 | reverse complement strand
GAGCATTGCCGTTAACACAGTCAAAATAAATAAACGCATAACTAACTCACTCTTACAGTGCGTTGATTGGTGGTCAAAGCGCAAATATCCGCCTTGGTTTTCACTGTCGCATTTTTTTTTCCATCTGGGCGAGAAATTGGTTCAATGCCTTTTTCGCTTCTTTTTGCAGCTTGGGGCCATTCCCATATTTGACTATCAATCTCCCTATAAATTTTGGAACCCCCGTCACCTTTCCAATATTCAAGCGAACATCCGAAGCACCTTCATCACCAAACTGTATCCACGGCGCGAGCGTTAAACCAATTTTGAACTTGTCACCATTGGTTTGAATATCACAGTCAATTGTGTGGGGCGATAAAGTGGTTTTATCAGCACCGAATAGCGCATTGAATACCTTATTTTTAGGAATATTCAGGTGGGTGGTGCAGGTAATATTGCGGATAATACCATAAGTTTTCTTCATCAGATCATCGCGCTCTCGTGCATCTGTTGAAAAACTTAATTGGCAATCAACCTGATTTGCCATTGAACGGAAGACTTGCTCGCAGGCTTCTTTGTCAATTCCTGCCAACGAGGCGTTAGAAGTCAAAAGCATTGCGGTGAACACCGCTAAAATAAATAAGCGCATAATTCCTCCGGTGCGTTGCGTACAAATCTAGAGTCGGTTAGAAATCCGATTTTTTCAAAAAATCGGATTTCTTTGAAGCTAAAGGTTCGCCTTCCAGAATGAGCTTAAGCACAATTGGGCAAGTGTGCCTTAATAGAAGACGGTAGAAAATCAAAAAGTTTATCCAAATGAACAGCTAACCACCAACTGATTTTATACAAATCGTTGCTAAAATAGATATCCTTCTTGTAATTACCGATTGAGGCTTCACACGTATCATTGTGGATTCGTATTTTAGCCTTCAACGTACTGTGACTAGAATAGACGGTAAAGCGTTTACCAAAAACTTTCGCCTTCTGTCGGTTTCTTAGACGGACGTGTATTTCGAGAATAGAATAAGTGCCAGGATTTATATCTAACGTCGCTCGAGTTAACCAACTTTTACGTTCATTGCCGGCACATATATTTTTACAGATGGATTTAATACCCTGCACGACCTCGGGCTGTGCCAAAAGTGCTTGGGTGAGATCGACACGGCCGGCTTGAGCGGGCGATATGGCAAAAGCGGTAGCGAAAATTACTACTGCCATCAGACTATGGCGAAACATAATCACCTCTTGTGTTTACCAGATGGTGCCCAATAACCTTACGAAGTTAATGGTAATAAACCTTCCGTACAAACGGTAATGGCGCGCACGATAGATAGGAGTCGGCCAGTTTTAACTTGGGCATGCCAAACTAAAGTTTGGACTCCGGCAATTTTCTGAACCTGTTTTTTAATTTGTTAAAGAACGCCCAAAGGCTTGGGTGAAAAAACACTGATGACAACATGCCATCATTAGGACGAAAGTTTAGCCGAGGGTTTATTCTGGCAGTCCGCTGAAAAATGTTTTTATTGAATGTCAGCCGATATGGAACAAGTTTATCCGAGGCTTGGTTTGTTCAGTCCGCAGAAAAATGATTTATCGCTTATTGAAATAACGCCCAAACTTTCAATAACTACAAGGATTGTATATAAAAAAGGATTTAATCCTCCCCGAATTGAGTCCCACGCCCAATAACACCCCTACAAAAAGTCTCAATATAAGGCGCGATAGAGGGCCATACTTTCATTTGAGAACATTCAAATTATTTTATGGCCCCCAGATGGTGCCCAATAACCTTACGAAGTTAATGGTAATAAACCTTCCGTACAAACGGTAATGGCGCGCACGATAGATAGGAGTCGGCCAGTTATTTTTCTGAACCTGTTTTTTAATTTGTTAAAGAACGCCCAAAGGCTTGGGTGAAAAAACACATATGACTTACGTGCCATCATTAAGGCTAAAGTTTAGCCGATGGTTTATTCAGGCAGTCCGCTGAAAAAAGGTTTTCACGCAATTGTCGGCCGACATGGAACAAGTTTATCCGAGGCTTGGTTTGTTCAGTCCGCTGAAAAATGATTTATTGCTCATTGAAAGAACGCCCAAATGTTAGTATTGCCAAACCCTGACGACTTACGTGCCGTCATTGACATCAAAGTTTATCCAAAGATGGACTTGCTCTGTTCGCAGAAACTCGTTTTTTTTTGCACACTGCCCCTTGTCGGATTGCCATTGACGACTGACTGACGCGCTGTTGTCGAGGCTAAAGTAATATAAGGCGCGACTGAGGGCCATACTTTCAATAACTACAAGGATTGTATATAAAAAAGGATTTAATCGTTAGGGATTTATCATCAAGAAAATCCGTCCAAACTTTAGTTTGGATGTCCGAAACGTCCAAGATAAATCTTGGACTCCTGTCCAAACTTTAGTTTGGCGCGATAGAGGGCCATACTTTCATTTGAAAACATTCAAATTATTTTATGGCCCCCAGATGGTGCCCAATAACCTTATAAAATAAATGGAAATAAACCTTGCGTACAAACGGTAATGGCATGCACGATAGATAGGAGTCGGCCAGTTTTAACTTGGGCATGCCAAACTAAAGTTTGATTAGACAACAGCTAATTCGTTTATCCGCGTAATTCGTTGTACTAAGTTGTACTAACGAGACAACAGCCAATAATTCGTTTATCCGCGTAATTCGTTGTACTAAGTTGTACTACAACAGCCAATAATTCGAATAATTCGTTTATCCGCGTCATTGGCGGGCCAATACGAAGTTTCGTTGTACTAATACTAACGACACAACGGCCAATTCGTTTATCCGCGTCATTGGCGGGCCAATACGAAGTTTCGTTGTACTAATACTAACGACACAACAGCCAATTCGTTTATCCGCGCAATTAATTCGTTGTATTGTATTAGACAACAGCTAATTCGTTTATCCGCGTAATTCGTTGTACTAAGTTGTACTAACGAGACAACAGCCAATAATTCGTTTATCCGCGTAATTCGTTGTACGAAACAACAGCCAATTCGTTTATCCGCGCAATTAATTCGTTGTATTAGACAACAGCTAATTCGTTTATCCGCGCAATTAATTCGTTGTATTAGACAACAGCTAAATTAGACAACAGCTAATTCGTTTATCCGCGTAATTCGTTGTACTAAGTTGTACTAACGAGACAACAGCCAATAATTCGTTTATCCGCGTAATTCGTTGTACTAACTAGACAACAGCCAATAATTCGTTTATCCGCGTAATTCGTTGTACGACACAACGGCCAATTCGTTTATCCGCGCAATTAAGTATCAATATAAGGCGCGGTAGAGGGCCATACTTTCATTTGAAAACATTCAAATTCTTTTATGGCCCCCAGATGGTGCCCAATAACCTTATAAAATAAATGTCTTAAAAACGGAGTTTGGATGACTGGTTGTTTGCGTGAGGCGATAAATCGCCTACTACAAACGGGGTATGTCTGTTCGTAGTAGGTTATTTTGAAAAACTATATTCTATCAGTGGCAATTCGTCTGTGCTTGTTCCCATGCGGATTGCCCCGTTTCAGAAACCGTGTACCAGTACATTTTGGCAATAGCCCGGCACATTTGATATTTAACCCGAGCCGCTTTCTTAGATGGACACGTTTTTTGGAGAAGGGTCAAAAACTCATTGTCACAAGCATTGCGGGTGGCATTGCACGTACTGTAACAGTTATCGTGTGCTTGACAAGCTGAACTGAAGTCAAATAGGCTCCAGTTATCTATGACGATTTGCGTGGTTAAGCCTGTGCCACAGCCTTGCCCCGACGTATCAATATTTGGGTCGATTTTCCGTAGCAGTTCTCTTATTTTGTCGCTCCCTTTTTCTAAACCGTCTTCCAATTCATGCATCCATTCTGGGATTTTTGTCTCCAATTCTTCCAAATCCTGCATCCATTCTGGGATTATTGTCTGCAATTCTTCAATTCCGTTATCGAGTTCTTCGATTCCTTTCTTGATTCCTTTCTCTAATTTGTCACCGCCTTTCTTGAGGCCTTTTTCGAGTTTTTCGATTCCTTTCTTGATTCCTTTCTCTAATTTGTCACAGCCTTTCTTCACGCCATCTTCTAATTTTTCGCTGCCTTCCTTGACGTCTTGCTTCAGTCCTTCCCAAGTTTCCGTCCAACTCCATGCCATTGTGGCACTTGAAAAGATAAGCAAGATAGCAACTAGCATGACAAGGTTCAGTTTTTTTAATGTTGTCATCATTTCTCCCCTGTTTATACAGATGGTTGGTTGATTTTCCCCAGGTAGGTAAATATCGTGGCGCTTCACATTCAATCCCTTCGGAGTTGGGGCCTAATTAATAATTAATTGTGAATTATTAATTGTGAATTATTTCAACCACTTTGGGGTTGGGGCCCTCTTTTAATTCTGGTTATTGGCTGCTTTGATGAGTTGTGGTAGCACTTTCGATAGATGCGTTTTGATGTCTTTGACGGCTTGCTGAGTGGCTTTCTTCAAGGCTGTTTCTAGTCGCGCTTGAACAATTTTTTCTATTTGTTGTTGGAGCGCTTTGGCTTGAATTTCGTTAAGTACGGGCGGCAGTTCGTCTGTCACCGGTACATCCTTGCCCGGGACAACGACATCTTTTAATACTGGAAGGTCAATTTTTTCTGCTTGTTTCATCTGGGCATGCGCCTATACCGCTTAACGGTTAATATTATGTACTCTCAATTCAAGACCTCTTTCTCTATAAAAGCGATAACGTCCTCGGCCAGTCTCACGCGCAAAAGGCGTATCATCAACGATTTCGACAATTCGCTTAAACTGTTCAAAAAACGGTGGCACCGTTTCAGTCAGATTGATTAATACGTCCATACCATCGCAAACTTGCGGCGTGTAGCCGATCCGTATCGGGGCTAACGAGTGTGGCACATTTGGGTAAATATCGTGCGGCAAAAAACTTTCTTCTTTAAATGTCCACAGCATCACATCGAATCGCTGTGCCCGTGCCAGCGAGTCGGTATGGATGTAAATACGGTAGCCTTGATGCCAAGCTTTGTTAGTTATTTGGCAGGCAAGACGAGCCTTTTCTTGCCTATTACGTGTGTGCAATATGTAAAAATAAACTGGGTGCATGATAATTGGTTATTAATTGGTAATGGCGAATGGCGAGTGGCTAGTGGCGAATGGGCTATAGACTTTCAGAAAAGTTTGAAAAGGCTCGAATCGATACTTGGTATTTTTTCCATGAAAAGATTTATACGCCTAATATCCAATTCAATAACTTCTCTCTAAATAGCAAGTTATAGCACCCGTTTTTCGATGCTTAAAATAAACATCCTTGATTTACAATATCGCTTGCGAAATTAATTGGCCCATCAGCCGTTTTATCTGAAAAACGCTATTAGGACTGACGCATTGACAAAATAAATTTATTAATACCAGAAAATATTTGCACAGGTGCTTAAATCTTGGACTCCTATTTTTAGGAAAGATTATACAATGGAGCCATGAAAACCAGATTCTGGCGAAAAAAGAAATGACAAAAGCGCAATTTGTGCAAAGTATACCTGAGCATGATTAATCAGGTATTTTATACTGAGCACCATCATAAATTTTGGGGAGGAGTCTGGGGTGGTGAAAATAATTAACAATTAATGATTAATGATTAATGATTAATGATTAATGATTAATGATTAATGATTAATGAGTTTAATGATATTTAGTTTTTATTATTTATTGACTGAAGAGGAACAAAAGTGGGATCAAGTTATCGAACCCTTGGAACTTCCTTTTCACCACCCTAGGAGGAGTCATCGATTTATCGATGACATCTGTGAGAAATCTTGGATTCCTATTTTTCTGAAATACTAAGTACCTGTGCAGGTATTTTCAAAAAATAAACCTAACAAAAACCATAAACCTTTCAAACTCTTGCACGGGTACTTATAAAACAATGGAGCCATGAAAACCAGATTTCGTATCTGTCGAAATGACAAGAGCGCAATTTGTGCAAAGTATACCTGAGCATGATTAATCAAGTATTTTATACTGAGCACCATCATAAATATAGCTTTTTCTCTCATTTCGTTTATGTTTCAGTGGTAAGAGAAATAAGAGAAATATTAGAGAAATCTTTCTCGGCTCTGAGAAACTTTCTGTCATTTCTCGGCTCTGAGAAATCTTTCTCGGCTCTAAGAAATAAATATGACGAGCGAAATATTTATCAAGTTCAAGTTTTTCATTGAAAAACTGATTCCTAGTTCGGTGTAAAGTATACACCGGCGTTTTTTGAAAAAACGCTGGTATTACAAGAACCTAAATACCATAAAATACTTGCACAGGTACTTATCACAGATGTCATCGATAAATCGATGACTCCTCCCCAAATATTTATCTGAACATCTATAGCAGCGTGAGACATGACAAAAAACTCAAGGATGACGGTGTCTAGTCTACTTAGCGGTGCTGAGTCGATTTAAATAAATTCGCGGTTCATCTGTCGCTCTCGCTGCTATTCGCGTTTCCCCCTATTTACTCTTCATCGACAACAACAACTGGGGGAGGGGGGGGCGCAACGGTCACTTCATTGCTGCGATCAATAAGATATTGCGTCAATAGCGGCACTGGCCGTCCGGTGGCACCTTTTTCTTTTTTATCGAACAAATACGCGGTGCCGGCAATATCTAAATGTGCCCAATGGTATTTTTTGGTGAAGCGTGACAAGAAGCACGCGGCAGTGATAGCACTCCCCTCACGTCCACCGACGTTGGCGACGTCAGCAAAGCTACTTTTGATTTGCTCTTGGTAATCATCCCACAACGGCAATTCCCAAGCACGATCACCGCTGTCTTTGCCGGCATTGAGCAAATCATTGGTAAGGGGGTTATGGTTACTCAGCAAGCCATGAGCATGTTTACCTAAAGCCACCACACACCCGCCTGTCAGCGTGGCAATGTCAATAACGACTTCGGGCTTGTAATTCTCGGCGTAAGTGAGTGCATCGCATAAAATCAGCCGACCTTCGGCATCGGTATTAAGTATTTCAATTGTTTGTCCCGACAAGCTGGTAACAATATCGCCCGGTTTCGTGGCCCCCCCGCTGGGCAAATTTTCGACGGCCGGGATAAGGCCGACCACGTTTAAGGGCAATTGTAACTCAGCGGCAGCCGACATCGTACCTAGCACAGCGGCACCACCACACATGTCAAACTTCATCTCGTCCATGTTCTTCGAGGGTTTTATCGAAATGCCGCCAGAATCAAATGTGACACCCTTGCCAACAAAGACAATTGGTGCATCGTTCTTTTTACCATTCCGATATTCTAAAATAATTAGACGAGGGGGTTGTTCACTCCCCTTAGAAACGGCCAACAAAGCACCAAAGCCCTGTTTTTCCAACTGGGTTTCTGTAAGTACTTTACAAGTGAGCTTCTCATGTAAACCGCACAGAGTTTTGGCCTGATCGGCTAAATAAGAAGGTGTACATATATTGCCGGGCATATTGCCTAAATCTTTAGCCAGCCTGGCTCCCTCGGCAATTTTTTGGGCTTCACGACTGGCTTGTTCAGCGAGGCCTAATTCACGGCGCGATGCCACACTAAAAACGATTTTACGCAAGGGCCGCCGCGTGTTTTCTTTTTTGCTTTTCAGTTGATCAAAAACGTATAAGGTAGAGTGTGCCGTTTCAATGGCTTGACGGACACGCCATGCCGTGTCACGACCACGCACATTCAATTCTGTCAAATAACACACGGCTTCCATGGAACCCGTTTCATGCAACGTCCGTATGGCCTGTGCCATCACTTTACGATATTGGTTATCACCTAATTCGCGTTCACGTCCACAACCCACAAGCAAAACACGGTCAGCTAACGTGCCAGGCACATTGTGCAATAATAAGGTTTGGCCGGGCTTGCCCTCCAAATCCCCGCGGCGCAAAATAGAAGAGAGATGCCCTTGACTGACTTCATCAATTCGTCTAGCAACCTCAGATAAACGACGTGGTTCATAAACGCCCACAACCACACAGGCAGTACGTTGCTTTTCTGGATGACCACTTTTGGTATTAAATTCCATGCGAAGTCCTTTAGGTTAAAGTTATACCTATTTAAAGGTAAAAAAGTGCGTTATTATCTCAGTGATCAGTTATCAGTTATCAGTGATCAGTTTTCAGTAGGCCTCGTTAGTGAATGACTCATTTATTCTTTGAGTTATTTATGCTTCACACAATTTGCGCTTTTGTCATTTCGTTTCGATGAGCGTGAGAAATATTGGAGAAATCGATACTTGATGGGCTACAGATTTCTCCGTAAAATTTATGACAGAAAGAGCTATGTTTATGGCGATGCTCAGTATAATAGATTTGTCCTTCAATAACATAAAAACAAGTCGTTAAATTCACAACACCCTTATTTTAGGACAATTTTAATAATTAATCATTAATTATTACATAAGCTAATTATCAATACTTGTGTGCTTATAGTTATTGATGGAGGTTTTTTATCATATCAAACCTAAGTGTTCGCCCTTTCCCAAAAATACGTTACAATCAGGATTAAAAAAACTCAAATAGCCTTTATAATTATGTCAGAGTACTTATTTTACTTCAAACTCTAGTTATTTTAGCCCACGTTGTGGCTTTTGAGTTCCAAATAGTACAGTTTAATGCGACATGTTGCTCATAAATATGTTAAATTGTATTCATTTATCACCAATAACGCAAATATGAAGGAGTTTTTTTGGTTTGATTATTAGCCGTTACCTATTTCGTGAAATACTATACACCTTACTCGCCTTGACTGCATTATTGATACTGATTTATATCAGTCATCGGTTTATGAAGTATTTAGTACAGGCCTCGGTAGGCGATTTGCCGGCTGATTTTATTTTTCAATTGTTAGCGCTCAAATTATTAAGCGACTTAATGCTTATTTTGCCGTTGGGATTCTTTTTAGCACTCTTGTTAGCCTTGGGACGGTTATATAAAGATAATGAAGTTACAGCGATGGCAGCTTGTGGCATTCCAGTGCCGGTGATCAGTATTATTGGCTTCGGTGTTATTTTTGCCTCAATAATCGGCACATTATCTCTATTACTGGCACCTTGGGCGGAAAGTCAATGGACTCAATTACAGGTCAAATTG
This sequence comes from Candidatus Parabeggiatoa sp. nov. 2, assembly GCA_002085445.1. Classification (GTDB taxonomy): domain Bacteria; phylum Pseudomonadota; class Gammaproteobacteria; order Beggiatoales; family Beggiatoaceae; genus Parabeggiatoa. Next base: position 34,632 of record NBMI01000078.1, on the reverse strand, counting down.
AACACAGCGGCCGAAGTAGGTGGCATTGCCGCCGGGCGTTTTAAAGAGTTTAATCACGGTAATGGCATTTTTTATGTAGAAACAATTGACACAGACAGCAATACTATGAACACCCTATTTGTGCAAGCCAATCTTCCTCACAAGCGGATAGTCATGGTGGCGAAACAAGGTTATCAAACGGTGCTGCTAGGAGAATTGTTTATGGTACTTGTTGATGGTCATCGTTATGAGTCCAAGCCGGGGAGTTTGAGCTATGTCGTTACTGAATTTGCCGAACATCGTATCAGAATACCAAAACGCCTTGATGCTCCCAAAGGTGACCAACGTGAGGCTATATCTACTAGCTCGCTCTGGTTTGCACAAGAAGCCCCGCTGCAAGCGGAATTACAATGGCGTTTGTCTTTACCCTTATCAGTGATTTTACTGGCCGCACTGGCAGTGCCACTGTCTCATACGACTCCGCGCCAAGGACAGTATGCCAAAATTTTGTCTGGCATTTTAATTTACCTAATTTATAACAATTTGCTCAGTGTGGCAAAAAAATGGGTGGAGCGTGGCGATGTCTCACCTTGGATAGGCGTATGGTGGGTACATGCGGGTTTACTACTTGTTGTGGTGGCTTTGTTTAATCTACCGCTTTTAAAAAGTGGGTTTCGCTGGTTGTTTAGACTTTTTTATTCATTCCTCACCAAGTTGTTTTTAGGGATCCTGCACTTGTTGTGGCGCAAAGGAATATCAGAAAAATGACCCACAAGTGAGCAACTCACGCACGGTGCATAACTCATGAAAAATGAATAGATTAGGACTTACGCATTGACAAATTGACTGACCATTCAATCAGTTACCTTTAAAAGGCCACTTGTAATTTTTTTTACATAAAATCAATGAGTTAATTGACTGAGTGCGTAAGTTCTATAGATTATTTCTACTGTAAACGGTTAGGATTTCTATAATAAGGTTTTGTGGAACAAAAACTTTTACTTTGATCACAATTTGCGCTTTTTTGAAGCTCAACAATTTATGGCGGCGCTTAGTATAATTTAACATTAACAACCAGTTGGGCCTTCGTCATTTTCACGGATTTTTCGTTACGTTCCGTATCTCATTACCACAAACCCATTACCCTTCTCGGAATCCGTTTTTCATGAAAAACGGAATCCGAGAACCCATTACCCATTACCCATTACCCAATTATGAATAAAATTGATATATATATTGGTAAAACCGTCATTGCTGGCATACTGATAGTTTTATTGGTGCTAGTGGGCTTGTTTACCTTTTTTGGTTTTATTGATGAAATTGATGATATAGGCAAACAACGCTACGGGTTGTGGGAAGCGATTCAATATGTCGCCTTAGAAGTCCCGCGACATATTTATGACTTATTTCCCAGTGCCGCTTTGCTGGGCAGTTTATTGGGATTAGGCATGTTGGCTAACAACAGTGAATTGACAGTGATGCGTGCGGCAGGGGTGTCCATTGTGCGTATTGCTCTGTCGGTGCTTTTAGGAGGTTTAGTATTAACTCTCGTAGCCATGTTGATTGGTGAAACCATAGCCCCTAGAAGCGAACAATATGCTAACAGTATGCGATCTCTCGCGCAATCTGAACATGAAAATCGGCAAATGGTTTTTAGTAGCCGCTACGGTTTTTGGGCACGCGACGGTAATGATTTTATCAATATTCGCACTATTTTTCCCGATGGCAGCTTTGGCTCGATTGCTTTGTATGAATTTGATGCCGCACAGCATTTACGCGCTCTCACTTATGCAAGAACTGCCTATTATCAGGACGGACAATGGTTGCTAAAAGATGTGGAAAAAACCCTTATTGAAGCGACTAAAGTGACACGTCAATTTTTAGAAAGTACGACATGGAATGCGGTTTTAAATCCAGAATTAGTCAAAATTGTCGTGGTTCGTCCACACAAACTCTCCAGCTTGGGACTACATAAATATATTCAATATTTACGGCAAAATGGACAGCGCACAACACAATATGAACTCGCTTTTTGGACGCGCTTGAGTTATCCCTTAGTCGGCGCAACCATGATTTTTTTAGCAATTCCCTTTGTTTTTGGATCATTACGCAGTGTGTCGGTAGGGCAACGTATTTTTGTGGGCGCATTGCTTGGTGTTGGTTTTCACATGCTCAACCAAACCACCGGCAATATTGGCTTAGTGTATGGCATAAACCCGGCTATCAGTGCCTTCCTGCCCCCGATATTGTTTTTGGCAATGGCCGTCGCGTTAATGCGGCGCGCAATATACTAATGAAAAATGAAGAGTTTTTTGAAGAAAAATTTTTTCCACGAAAGGAGAAAGGAAAAAGCCCAAAGGACGATTATATACTTTGCACCGTTACAAACTGCGCTTTTGTCATTTCTATTACGCGAGAAATCTAAAGCAGCAAGGTGGGAAGGTTGAAGGGCGTGCTTGAGCATGACCAGCGCCCAAGCTACCCGCCATAATCCAAATTAGGTAGGAGTTATTTGAATTATGGTCACTATTCTTTAAGCAATATGTGTGCCATTTTTTTTAAAGCGTCCCATTCGTCAATGTCGGGTGGTGAGCGCGCAGCGTAATCCCGCTCTTTCAGTTATCAGTTTTCATTGGGAGAAAGGTTTATGCATAGTAGATATTTTGCTAACAAATATTAACAAACTCTAACAAAAATAAATCTCAACTGTAAATATAGAGTTAAATATTTTCTTGACAAAAAATCTTTTCGAGGGTCTTTGGTAGATTCACCCTCTCTTTTTAAGATGCACGAATTAAAAAGAGTGCTATTGTTAACGTTTGTTAGCATAAATGAATCGGAAAAGAAGAAAGGAAAAAGCCCAAATGACAATTACCAATGACTAATTAAAAAATAAGATTGGTAAAGCAGCAAGGTGGGAAGGTTGAAGGGCGTGCTTGAGCATAAAGCAGCAAGGTGGGAAGGTTGAAGGGCGTGCTTGAGCATGACCAGCGCCCAAGCTACCCGCCATAATCCAAATTAGGTAGGAGTTATTTGAATTATGGTCACGATTCTTTAAGCAATAGGCGTGCCACTTTTTCAGTGATCAGTGTTCAGTGTTCAGTGTTCAGTGAGAAGTGTAAGAGATTTACTGATAATTCCTCAAATTTCCTCACTGAGTCGGGATTAGGAATAACAAAAACGCAATTTGTACCGGTGCTCATTTCAATGATCACTGATTACTGAAAACTGATCACTGATTACTGATTACTGAGAACTGATAATACAGCCGTAGCAGCCTGTTGACTAGCTGACAAACGCAAACGATGATGCAACTCGATAAAGCGATTTTGTAACGCTTCAACTTGGGCCGGATTTTCCAACCAGTGCAAACAAGCAGCCCCCAATTTTTCTGGAATCACTTGATGTTGCAAAAACTCCGGCACTAACCGCTCTTGGGCGAGGAGATTGGGCAGAGAAAAATAGGCAATACGCACCAAAGGTTTAGCTAACCAATAAGTCAATTCGGCCAAACGATACGCCATCACCATAGGCCGTTTTAACAACATCGCTTCTAGCGTAGCCGTGCCCGAAGCCATCAGCACCACATCAGCGGCCGCCATCGCCTCGCGTGACTTTCCTGCTAACAGGGTTAGCGGTAAATCAGGGGCCATTTCAGCGACTTGCTGAGTAAAAATAGTTTCCAAATTGGCATTGGCTAACGGCACAACAAAACGTAAATCAGGACACTCTGCCAACAACCAACGGGCGGTGTGCAAAAAAGCAACACCCAGCTGACGGACTTCATTGCGCCGACTACCCGGCAACAACGCCACCCATCGACCCTCTGTCGGCAAGCCTAAAGACGACCTTGCCGCTCGTTTATCCGTCTGCAACGGAATATCATCAGCCAAAGGATGCCCGACAAATCGCACGGGGATGTTATGCCGTTCATAAAAGTCAGCTTCAAAAGGAAATAAAGTGAGCATTAAATCACAAGCACGGGCGATTTTACGCCAACGATATTGTCGCCACGCCCACACTGAAGGACTGACATAATGCACGGTACGAATGCCGGCCGCTTTCAAAGCGTATTCTAAACCGAGATTAAAATCGGGGGCATCAATGCCGATAAACACATCGGGCGGGTGCCGCAAAAAGTGATCGCGCAGACTATCACGACATTTTTTAAGGCGAGGAAAATGTTTGAGGACTTCTACCAAGCCCATCACAGAAAGGGTTTCTAAAGGATAGTGGCTGTGAAAACCCGCCGCCAACATTTGGGGACCGCCAATGCCTTCAATCAAAGCATCAGGATGCTTAGCACGCAGGGCATGAATGAGTCCTCCACCTAACAAGTCTCCAGATAACTCACCAGCGATAATACCAATACGCATCTTCCATCATCTCACCCTCTCCTCAAAGGGACTTACCTTTACCCACAAGTGTCCAAAATTAATCATTAATCATTAATTATTGGACTTGTCCGTCAATAAAATTTTAGCTAATAAAAACAACTCGTGAAATTCACAAAACCCTTATTTTAGGACAACTCTATTATATTAAAACAATCACTTAACTAAAAAGTGAGTCATTCATTAACCACTCACACTTAAGGCTTCAAATTGACTTATTTTCAATAACATACCGACTTGTGGGTAAAGATTAGCCCCAAAGGGAAGAGGGAATATCTGGCTCATCAAAAAAGGGTTGGAATAATAGCTATATTAATATCGCCCCGTTGGGGTTTCTAGTTATTTTGGTTTCTCAAAGTTTTTCGGAGAAAAACTTTAGCCTGAAAATTTGTTCCCATCTTGAGTATATCAATATTTTTGGGCCGACTATACTCAATACCCGTGAACGAAATAATATTTGATTTAAAATCAATGAGTTAGTAAAAATATCCTAGTTCTTTAAGAAATAGGATATTTGCGAACAGTCAATAGAAAGAAAACGTTCAATTAACCGTTCATTGCAACTGTCAAAGACCGAAAATAATAACACTCTGAAAAAATTGAAGCTTTATTTTCATTCACGGGTATTGGGACTAGACTAATGAAAAATGAAAAATGAAAGCCCTTCGTCATTTTCACGGATTTCAAGTACGTTCCTTATGCTTTTAACCATTAGCGAACAATGCCGCGTTTCGACTGTTGTAAAAATGTCACCATTTGGCGGACTTCTGGATACTTGTCACTCAGTTCTTTAAGATTTTCAATGGCTTGTTCTGTTGTCAGATTTTGCTTGTAAATGATTTTATAGGCTTGGTGCAACGCCCGAATCGTATCACTACTAAAACCCCGACGTTTTAAACCCTCTTTATTAATACCATAAGCCTCAGCACGATTTCCCCACACCCCCATCGCACAAAACTGATGAACTAAAGTAAAGCCGCCTAAAATAACATAATCTTCAATCCGCACATGTCCTGCCAAGGAAGCACCATTGGCAAAAATGGTCTGACTGCCCACCTGACAATCATGGGCAATATGGCAATAAGCCATAATCCAGTTGTCATCCCCAATGCGCGTGACACCGCCACCTTGTACCGTACCTCGGTTCATGGTGCAATATTCGCGGATTTCATTGCGATCACCGATTTCCAAACGGGTTTGGCGCTCTCCCCTATATTTTTTATCTTGGGGATCCTCTCCCAGCGAAGCAAATTGGTATATTTTATTGTCGCGCCCAATTCGCGTTGGGCCTTTAATCACCACATGTGGGCCTATCCAAGTCCCGGCCGCGATTTGTACATCCGCGCCAATGATGGAGTAATATCCCACTTCAACATCGCTATCAAGTTCGGCTTTAGGATCAATCAAGGCGTGTGGATGGATCAAGTCGGAATATCTCTTTTCATGCACATAAGATCGGCGCTGGCAACTAGCTTACCATCCACTTTAGTGGTTGCGGCATATTTCCACACCCCACGGGTGGTGCGTAGTAGTTTGACTTCAATCAATAGTTGATCGCCCGGCGAAACAGGTTGTTTAAAGCGAGCATTATCCACCCCAACCAGGTAGTACAGCGAGTCCTCGTCTGGTTGTGTGTCAACGGTTTTAAATGCCAATATACCCGTTGCTTGAGCCATCGCTTCGATAATCAAAACCCCAGGCATTATTGGTCGGTGCGGAAAATGCCCTTGAAAAAACGGCTCATTGTATGTCACGTTTTTGATAGCAACCAAGGACTCACCCACCGTGTAGTCAAGAACTCGGTCTATTAACAAAAACGGATAACGGTGATGAAGGTGTTCAAAAATATGATGGATATCTATGCTATTCATAATTCAAGCCTTCTTGAAAGGGTGAGACTTGTACTATCATTTTTTTATTATTGCTTTTTCTAGGGTTTTTAAACGTCGTACTACCTCATCAAGATGTTTCAAACGATGGTAATTTCTACGCCAACGTCGGTTAGGTTCTAAAGGGGTACCAGAAGAGTAAACGCCCGGTTCACTGATCGATTGCATCACTAACGAACCACCCGTGACATGCACACGATCCACCACATCAATATGGCCTGCAATGCCCACACCGCCACCAATCATGCAATAGCGACCGATGCAAGCACTGCCAGCAACGCCCACACATCCGGCCATCGCCGTATGCTCACCAATTTGAACATTGTGCCCTATTTGAATTTGATTATCCAGTTTCACGCCAGTTCCAATCACCGTATCTTCTAAGGAGCCTTTATCTATGGTGGTATTAGCACCGATTTCCACATCATCGGCAATGATGACACCACCCAGTTGTGGGACTTTTACCCATTTCCCTCCATCGTTGGCATTTCCAAAACCATCCGAGCCAATCACGGCCCCCGGATGGATAATCACACGTTGTCCGAGTCGTGTGCCCGTACACAAAGTGACATTTGCCAGCAATTGGCAATAATCGCCAATCTCGACACCCGTGCCTACAACGCAACCGGGGCCAATCACAACTTCACGGCCCAATTTTGCGCCCGCTTCGATGACGGCTTGCGGCCCGACTGACACACTGGCATCCAAAACGGCCTCTGGGCTGACCCACGCACTCGGGTGTATACCTGGAGGTTTTTGAGCGGGCGGATTGAAAAAGGCTGCCGCCCGGGCGTAACCTAAATAAGGATTATCCATCACAAGCATCGGCACTTGGCAAAGATGCCGAGCCGAACTGGCTAAAATGACAGCAGCTGCACGAGTTTTAGCCAACTCTTCACGGTGCTTGTTTCCAAAAAACCGGCTACTACCGGAAAAAAAACTGACTTCTTGCTTACCGGCACGTTTCAAAGTAGACATACCTAAAATAGGCAAGTCATCGGTGGGTGCCCCCTCAAGTTGAGCACCCATAAGTGTTGCCAATTGACCGAGGCTAATAGATATCATCATGATAACAAAAAAACGGCTCTAAAAAAGAATTGCTCGTCAAGTACAAAGTTTCTCCGAAACTTTTGCCGACGTTGTTGAAAAATGACAATAAATACAAACTGATAGGAGAAGTGGAGACTTTTCTCACTGTGAACGATCACTGTGAACGATCACAGATCACCAACGGCGGCGGCTACGCCTATCTTCCTGACGGAGGCGCCTCAAAACCTTATCCGTAACATCCACATTTTCACTTGCCCAGATCACACCCTCGCTGAGGATCAAATCATAAGACTCTCTCCTAACCAAGTCTTGAATGACTTTGCTAATGATTTTTTGAATTTTATCAAGTTCTTCTTTGCGGCGCAGGTTGTAGTCCTCTTGAAACACTTCCTGTAGGCGTAAGAAGCCACGCTTTTCTTCCCTAATCTCACGCTCAAGCCGGCGGACAGCGGAGCCACTCATAACGGCACGATTCTTGACGAGACGTTCCTCCATGTTCCTAATTTTCTGTCGGGTATTAACCAGTGTTTGTTCTCTAGGTGCAAATTCCTCCTTCAAGCGTTGGTTGGCCTTGGTAACTTGCGGTGCCTTATCCATAACTTTGATGGCGTTGACATAACCAATTTTAAGTTCCGCCGCCACAGCAGGGGACAGAAGACTGCAAAGTAAGCCAACAATCAGATAAAAATGACGCATTTTCAATGGAAACTCCATGATAAGTCTAATTGATAATTGTGATAATCGGTGATTGTTAATAAGAGGCGATAGGTTTTTTTACCGGGTACCTCCTCCCTTACTGCTCCGTAGTTTGTGAACATCTACTTCTCGGTTCACAGTACACAGCCCAGAGGAAAAGGCTTGGTTTTCTTGCCAATCCCCGCCGCTTAATATTTTTACGGTGGCGAGCCAACCCATAGTCCCCCAGGACTCATAAGTACTCCACGAGCTTAATATCCTTGCAGAGCCTGCCGTATTATTTTATATACTAATACTAAAACGGCAAAGGATGTCAAGTGTTTTGTGTACTTTTTGACACAAAAGCGTCTATTTTTTACCACGAGTAATTAACTCCTTTCCCCTTTATCCATCACTGATCACTGTTCACTGAAAATTACCAATTAAAGGTTGTACCTATGGTGAATTGAAAACTCTCAACTTGATCATCCTCTTTTTTGTTAAGAGGTTTGGCTAAACTAAAAGTTAAGACACCGACGGGCGTTAACCAGATAGCAGACAAGCCCGTCGAGTAACGTAGCTCTGAAGCATCAAAATCTTCATGGGCACCATACACATTCCCAACATCTAAAAATGCCGAAAGCCTAAATGAACGAATCTTTTTGGTAAACGGCACCGGCAAAATCACTTCCGCATTGCCAACCACTTTGAATTCTCCACCCAAGGGCAGCCGGTTAGAATCCAATGGCCCCAAAGTATTTTCCCTGAAACCGCGTACTGTGCGTGGCCCACCGGCCGTATAATTCTTAAAAAACGGTAAATGTTCATCATCACCGTATCCATCCCCAAACGCAACCTGACCCTTCAATGAGAGCGTATAATCTTTTATCAGTGGGTACAGCCACTGCTGACGATAACTTACTTTGTAATAGCTGAGATCGCTAAACGGTAATGCCACTTCAGCATAAACAGATTGTAACATGCCTCTGTCAGGAAACAAGGCGCGATTACGTGTATCATGTCTCCAACTGGAGGTAAGGCGATAGGAATTATAATTATCACCATTGGCTTCAATAAAATCAAACACCTCTTGGGCACTGACGGCCGTGGAATGGAGTTTGGTGTTGTCAAAAGCCGCGCCTACTCTGAGACTATTAAATTCAGTGAGGGGTAATCCATAATTGAGAACTGTACCATACATATCGGTAGTATAGCGACTCAGGTTGGCTTCTTCAGCATCCGTGGTACGGTAAAACACGTTAAAACCGCGACTCACACCATCTATCGTTGTGTAGGGGTTAAAGTAGGAAAAACTATAAACCGTGTTGATTTGACTGTTATTGAATCTGATACCGACACGTTTACCTGAGCCTAAAAAATTATCTTGGATGATACTGGCATTGAATAATACCCCCCCCGTTTGCGAATAGCCAACACCCGCCATCAAGTTACCTGAAGGTCTTTCCACCACCGTGTAATTGACATCAACAATATCTGTCGCATTGGGCACCCGTTGTGCATCAACTGTTACCTCTTCAAAATAATTCAAACGTTCTAGGCGAGTCAATGAGCGTTTCACCTCTTTGGTGGAAATCCAAGCACCTTCCATCTGACGCATTTCGCGGCGCAACACTTCATCACGAGTTTTGGTATTGCCATAAAAATTAATCCGTCGCACATAAATCCGTTTGCCTGGATCGACAAACAAGCTCAAAGCCACCGTTTTATTCTCTGAATCAATCTCGCGTGCCGGATTGAGATTAGCAAAATAATAACCTTCATCGCCAATCCGTTCAAGAATGGCTTCCCGGCTTCTACTGAGCGCTTTGCGTGAATACACACTGCCCGGTTTGAGGGTCATTTTCTTAAGTAACTCAGCCTCATCGACGATCAAATTACCCACTAATTTTACTTCAGAAACAGTGTATTTATCGCCTTCCGTGATATTAATCGTGAGGTAAACCTCTTTTTTATCGGGCGTAATAGATACTTGAATCGAATCAATGTTGGAGTTGATATGACCACGATCTAAGTAATAAGAATGCAATGCTTCCTTATCGGCCGCCAGTTGTAGCGATGAATATTGGTCATTTTGGGTAAAGAATGAAAACCATCCGGTTGTACTCGATTTCATTTCGTCAAGAAGCTCTTCATCGCTAACCGACTTATTTCCCACAAAATTAATCTGCTTAATTCGCGCAATGATCCCTTCAGAAATGTCGATTTCTACGGCAACGCGGTTGCGGCTGAGCTTTGTGCTGGTTGATTTGATACGCACCCCATACTTGCCCAAGTTAAAGTATTGGCGTTGCAACACCAACTCAACTTTTTCAAGCAATGAACGATTAAACACTCGCCCTTGAGCAAAACCAATATTTTTGACGACATCAATCAAGTTTTCCGTCTCAATGTCCGTATTGCCCTTAAAGGTAATTTTAGAAATAGCTGGGCGCTCAATGACTCGCACGACCAAAACATTGCCTTCCCGCTCAAGGCGTATATCTTTAAAAAAACCCGTTTTAAACAGAGCGGAAATGGTGGCACCCGCCTCGTCTTTTGAAAAACGCGAGCCGACTTTCACGGGCAGATAATTAAATACCGTCCCGGCGGAAATCCGCCTCAACCCTTCCAAACGGATATCCTCAACGACAAACGCGGAAAAGGCTAATGCTTTTGTGTGCAATAACAACAAAAAAAACAGAATGATAGATCGTCTCATATCAGATATCAGTTATCAGTTATCAGTTTCAGGCAAAAGTTTCGCGGAGCGAAACTTTTGCCTGAAAATCAGTTATCAGTGTTCATAACAAAGAATGAATGATTATAAATAATTTGCCCAATCGCAATGTCATCAACTTGAAAACTAATTATTTTTCACCCTCGCCCCGCTCCTATCGACTTTAACACTTCTCACTGAACACAGATCACTGACACTTAACTGAACAGCCGCTCCAAATCATTAAATATTGCGAGTCCCATCAAGCAGAACAACAGTGCCATTCCAATCCCTTGCAACAAAGACTCGGTCTTTTCAGTGACGGGATTACCCTTAATCCATTCTATTAAATAAAACAATAAGTGACCACCATCAAGCAAAGGAATCGGTAACAGATTGATGACACCCAAGCTGACACTGACCAAACCCAAAAATGACAAAAAAACGGATAGACCGAGTTGAGCCGATTGTCCCGCAAACTGGGCAATACTGATAGGCCCACTCAGATGCTCGTGCGAAACTTGCAAGGTCAACATTTTGACCATCAAGCGCAAAGTCAATACGCATATGTCCCACGTTTTTGCCAGCCCTTGTAATAAAGCACGGCCCAAACCATAGCGTTCAGTGGAAAAATAAATATCAAAAGACTCAGGAGGAACGATATATTTTGTCCCCATCCGCCCTTTCCCGTCTACGTTATCAGGTGTCAGGGTCAATTCGATTTGTTGATTATCTCGTTCAATTTCGGCAAGAATTTTTTTGTCTGGGTGTGCCGAAACATAATCGGCCCACGCCTTCCAATCTTTAATCGGTTGGTTATCCAAGGCGATAATTTTATCACCGGCCCTAAGTCCAGCACGTTCTGCGGCACTGTCAGGCATAATACTGCTTATCACCGCGGGTATTGAGGGACGAAATGGACGTATGCCTAGTTTATCGAAAAAATGGCCTTCGGCAATATCGTTAATTGTAAACCCGTCTAACTTTAAAGTTAAGTCATACTGATGGCCTTGCTGATTTTGGACTGAAAATATCAATTCTTTTTGATTATCAAGCATTTGAAGCAGGGTGGCCTGTATAACACTGTCCCAACGGGCGGCCGGCTGCTCATTGATGGCAACAATCTGATAGCCTGGTTGAAATCCGGCCTGTTCGGCCAAACTTTGGGGCGTGACCTCGCCTACCAAGGCTTTCATGCCGGTCACACCTACCATATACATCACGGTATAGGCGACGATGGCGAATAAGAAGTTCAATAGGGGGCCGGCGACGACTATGGCCGCACGCACCCCCAAGGATTGCCGATTAAACGCACGGGGCAAGTCTTCACGAGCAACCTCGCCTTCATTTTCGTCCAGCATTTTGACGTAGCCGCCCAAGGGAATGGCCGCTATTACAAATTCGGTCTCATCTTTACCAAAACGGCGTAACCACAATGGCCGTCCAAAACCGATTGAAAAGCGTAGGATTTTTACACCCAAGCGCCGTGCCACCCAGTAATGACCAAATTCGTGTACGGTTACTAAAATGCCGATAACAACGATAAAAGCAAGTAAAGTCTCTATAAGAGTCATGCGACGTTTATTGTGAAAAAGTAAAGAAGTAAAGTGTTAAAATATAAAAGTCTAAAACTTAACGGAAATAAGTCGCTTTGATTAGGTTTGATTAAGAAATAGAGTTCTAGCAAATGCACCCTAGGCTAAGGGAGTGTTATTGGTATGTGTGAGTTGCCTGACTATCGAACGATCACTGAATACGAGAACGATCACCGATCACACTGATCACTGTTCATTGTTCACTGATCACTGATAACGCGAGTTTGCGAGCGCGCGCATCATCTTCAAGAATCGTCTCTAAAAAATCAGCCATACGACCACTTAAACGGGATAAAGTGGTTTCAATCACTTTGGGAATGGCAGTGAATCGTAAACGCTCTTGCAAAAAGGCTTGTACTGCAATTTCATTGGCCGCATTCAAAATGGTGGTGGTTGTGCCACCGGCTGACATGGCATCATAAGCCAATTGTAAACAGGGAAAACGCGCAAAATCAACTGCTTCAAAATCCAAACGAGCAATATCGACCAAATTTAAGCGGCGGACACCTGAAGAAATGCGTTTAGGCCATGCCAAAGCGTGTGCAATGGGGGTACGCATGTCAGGATTGCCTAGCTGTGCCAGCACCGAACCGTCAATATACTCAACCATGGAGTGAATAATACTTTGCGGGTGTAGCACCACCTCAATGTTTTTTGGCTGGGTGGCAAATAACCAGTGAGCTTCAATCACTTCCAGCCCTTTATTCATCATTGTGGCAGAATCCACCGAAATTTTGCGCCCCATTTTCCAGTTGGGATGGGCACAGGCCTGTGAAGGAGTTACGTCATGCAGTTGTTCAATGGAGTGGGTGCGAAACGGCCCGCCAGAGGCGGTTAGCAAAATACGACTGACACCGATTTCATCCAATCCGCCGGCCGCCATATTTTGGATTTTTGAGTTTGGATTTTGGATTTTTTCCTCGCCCTTTAGAGGGTTAGAGGAACTATCCCCTGTTTTTAAAGGGGGGGGGTGGGAAATTTTGAATGCCGGCGGTAGACACTGAAAAACAGCGTTATGCTCACTATCAATGGGTAATAATTCGGCCCCATGTTGACGCACCGCGTCCATAAATAGTTGCCCCGACATGACTAAGGCTTCTTTGTTCGCTAGTAATACCCGTTTACCCGCTTGTGCGGCGGCCAAGGTGGGCAATAAGCCGGCGCTGCCGACTATCGCAGCCATCACGATGTCCACTTCGGGCAAACTCGCAACGAAAGTGAGTCCCTCGGTGCCGCTTAAGACTTGCACAGGGGGGTTTTTTTTAGTTTTTTTAGTCAGGCGTTGCTGAAGCTGTTCAGCGGCATTGGAATCAGCCATCACCGCGTAGCGGGGTGACCATTCTAAACAAAGGGCTTCTAAACGTTCAACTTGTCGGTGCGCCGTTAGAGCAATAACTTCAAATTCATGTCGATGCTGTTTAAGAACATTTAGGGTATTTATGCCGATAGTGCCGGTTGCCCCTAGTATGGTGATATTTTTCAAAACACTTTTCCTATGACATCAGTGAGAAGTGATCGTTCTCAGTGATTACTGATCAAGAGGCCCACTACAAAAATGGGTACCGCTGAGGTTAAACTGTCGATCCTGTCAAGTATACCACCATGACCTGGCAAAATTTGACCACTGTCTTTGAGACCCATTTTACGTTTAAATAGACTTTCCAACAAATCCCCTACAATTGAGGCAATTACTGTTAGTAAACATAATAGTAGAAAAAAAATTAATGATTTTAATGACATTGATTGGAACAACGCATAACTGAGCGAAACAATTGAACTTAGTAGCAAGGCCCCCGCTACGCCTTCCCATGTTTTGCCGGGACTGATTTTGTCGGCCAGTTTTTTTTGCCCCCAACGTTTACCTACAAAGTAGGCACCACTGTCGGCGGCCCAAATCAATACCAGTACAAAAATAACCCATTGCCAGCCGTAACGCTCGTCTGAGTGCAGCACCAATAAAGCCATCCAAGCGGGCAGTAGAATCAAAAAACCCAATAAGCCTTTAAAAAGCGGCGAGGTGGGTATTGTTGCTTGGCCTTTTTGCTGATATTTTAATAGCCAGTAGAGTGCCAATAACCACCATAAACAGGCCGCTACCAACATATAGATCACGCTTGGTGAGTGCAGCAACGAGTAAGCCACTACTAAAGTTAAAGCGACCACACAGGCATAAAAACTCCGTGTGATTTTGGATCGCCAGCCACAGAAGCCAGCCCATTCCCAGGCACCAAGTATAATAAAAATACTGGTTACTATTGCCAGTATTTGCGTAGATAAAGTTAATACCCACAGTATCGCAGGAATTAAAATAATGGCCGTGAGTAATCGTTGTTTAAGCATTTCTTCTTTTTGATAAGGATTTTTTGGATTAGGTCGTTTGGCATCAGCATTAATAAGTGTTCTATTACCTGTTTTATCGAATTCGTTTGCGACTAAATCTATGTTCTTTTTGCTCAAGATTTTGGATGAAAGATATTTTGGATTAAGTTATCGCTTGGGCATTTTATCATTATTATTTAATTTGGCTTTATTTCTGTCGCTTTTGTTTATTATTAGCGCAATGCCGCGTGTTCTAAGTTGCCGTGCGTAATTGATGAACGAAACTGGCTTAAAAAGAAGTTGACAACGTTTTGGTTTTTGCCCAATTCAATCCGATTGAGCGATTGGGTTATATCGCCAACAATCTTGTTGAAATCCTTTGTTCTACTTATGTTTTTACTACGCTATGATTGGCACGATGCAGATATTCATTAGCTTAACGCGACACCATTCGATAAGTGTTTGGAGTTTATTTGATGTCTAATATCGGTGAGTACATCGTATGATGCGATAATCGATTTTGTGTTTTTGTGTTGTGAATAGAGTACATTCAATGACGCGGATATTCGAGTTTGTTGTGTTGTGAGTAGAGTACATCTAATGACGCGGATATGCGAATTGTGAGTACAGTGAAACGCAGTGGCTGAACGGCAATAATGCGGATAATCGGATAATCGTGTTTTTGCGCGGCGTATTGTAGCATCTGATTTTGATATGTCAATATTTCTTAAATATTTTTGCTGACTCTATTTATAATCGCTTTTTTTATTTTTATAGATTTCCTATCTTCTCAAATGGAAAATAAACGTAAGAATTTTAGTCCTAAGTCAAAATTGATTTAGTCCAAAATCTAAAACATAAAATCGATTTAATCCAAAGTCGTTTGTCGTTTAGTAAACAAAAATATTTTAACGTGAGTTCAACTTTAAAATATCAGTGACTTATATAATTATTAATTATATAAAATCGTTATTTATAATGACTTTTAAATCAATCAGTTAAAAACAAAACAATTTTCGCTCTATGGCCCACAATTAAAGAGTTATTAACGTATTAATGTTAAGGGTTTACTTGTCAAAAAAAATTTAATCAACTAATTATTTTCAACCAATTGATTAATATAAAATTTATATAACTTCTTGAAAAAGAAGTCGAACTCACGTTTTTAACATAACGAACGGTAATAGTCGCAAAATCGACTACAAATCGTCACTAAAAATGTTTTATGCGTATTCAATTTGTTCGCCGGTTTGACCAAAACGCCGTTGGCGGCTGGCAAAAAACGTTAAGGCTTGTTTAAGCGTATCTTCATTAAAGTCAGGCCAAAAGGTGTCGGTAAAATATAATTCGGCGTAAGCCAGTTGCCACAACAAAAAATTACTGATGCGTTTTTCGCCACTGGTGCGGATAAATAAGTCGAGCGGCGGCAAGTCTGCTAAACAGATTTGTTGCCCAAAAAGACTTTCGTTAATGGCTTGACTTTGTAATGTGCCTTGTTCGATACGCACGGCAAGGCGTTTGGCTGCTTCAACAATATCCCAACGGCCACCATAATTGGCTGCAATCACTAACGTTAATCCAGAATTCTGTTCAGTTAGTCTCTCGGCCGCGTCAATCAGCTGTTGTAGTTTTTGGCTAAAGGCCTTTCTGTCGCCAATAAAGCGCAACCGCACTTGATTTTTATGCAGGTCATTGACTTCGCGTTGTAATGCCGTCATAAATAATTCCATCAGTAAACTGACTTCTTGTTTAGGACGTTGCCAGTTTTCACTGCTAAACGCAAATAGGGTTAATACTTCAATGCCTTGTTTGGCACAATATTTGACGATTCGCCGTACTGTATCAAATCCGGCTTTATGGCCGGCATGGCGTGGCAAGTGTCGCTGTTTAGCCCAACGGCCGTTGCCGTCCATGACAATGGCAATATGACGGGGTAAACGTAACTCATTCATTGGTCGTTGGTTAATGGTGATTGCTTAATTGGCTAATTTGACCATATTTGAAATGACTTTGATTTGATATAAGTCAAGGCATGGGATTTTTATGGCGCATGTTACGGCCAATTGTTAGCGATTTTTAGGCTGTTACCGTAGTTGCTTTAACGGCAGTTACTACAACGGCAATACTACAGTTACTGTAACTGTCCCGGAGGCAGTTACCAATTGGCAAATACTACGTGTACAATACACACACTATGGTTAGATTGAAACCGCAAATTTTGTGCAAAACGTGTGTCGTGTGTTGTATTTTGTAAACGTTTTTTTTGCGTTTGTGGATTTTATAATAATGAGGAAACCGCAAACAATAAATTTGTGGCTTGTCTTATTTAATCCGTTTTATACGGAACGTACTTGAAAAAGGTGCTGAAGGAAATAAGGGATTAGCAAGCTAGCAGATAAAAAACTCAAATATTAAACTTAAAAAATCCGTTTATTCCTTAAAGAAGTTGTACTTTCAGTATGTCAATTCGTTGCTTGTTCCTTTGTCGAAACAGGTGAAGGCGCGAATTAATGCGGCCGGTTTGCCCATGTTAAGCACTCGCAATTTTCCATTAATTCCGTTTCTTTTTCTTGCAGCACCGTGTCTACCTGGGCAATCAGTTGATTGGTTAGTTTTTGGATGATTTCCTCACCACGGTGTTCTTCGTCTTTGGAAATGTCTTTGTTATTCTTTAATTCTTTGATCTCGTGGTTAGCATTGCGGCGCGCATTGCGAATGGCTATCCGTGCGTTTTCAGCTTCTTGGCGCACGATTTTGACCAAGTCGCGCCGCCGTTCTTCAGTCATCGGCGGTAGCGGTACGCGCAATAATGCACCTAAATTGGTTGGGTTTAGCCCTAAGTCAGAGTCTCTAATGGCTTTTTCTACAATGCCAACCAGGCTTTTTTCATACGGCGTAACACCGAGTGTTCTTGAATCCAGTACGGCGATATTGGCAACTTGATTGATGGGCACATCGCTGCCATAGTAGGGCGCGGTGAGATGATCTAGGAGCGCGGTATGAGCGCGGCCGGTGCGAATTTTGGTGAATTCGGCTTGTAAGGCGCTTAGGAATTTAAGCATACGCGCTTCGGCGTCTTTCTTAATCAGTTCTATTAGCTCGTTCATTTTGCGTTATCCGATTCCTAAATGTTAACAAATGTTTTAAATAGCACTCCTTTCCGTGGGGGAATCTCCCAAAGCCTTCACTTCTTAAAAAGGGCGCTTTAATGTGTATTGCCTTGGTTCTCGGCGGTTAGACTAATGAAAAATGAAAACTGAAAATTGACTGGGAGTCCGAAACACGGATTTTTCGTTAAGTTCCGTATAAAATCACATCAATTGATTGCCGCAAATCACATTAGCTCGCCATTTTACATCCAAAAACACGGTTTTTGGTTAGAACCACGCCCAATTAAAGCTCTGCACTCACCGGACAGTTATAAGGGCAGGCTCCAAAAGCATCACCTCAGTCAGCGCCTCGAAGGTGGGTTATTTCTGTCGGGCAATTGTTATTAAAATTAGAGGTTTGTTAATAAATTTTGTACTATGCCTCAACCTCTTGAAAAACCAATGTGCCTTCGTCGAAACCGCGGAGGGCGCGAATTAATGCGGCCGGTTTGCCCATGTCAAGCACACGCAATGGCATATTGTTATCTCGACATAGGACAACGGCGGTGATATCCATTACGCCTAAGCCCCTAAGAATAACTTCGTCGTAGGTTATTCTGGAAAAATGTTTGGCAGTCGGATTGGTTAATGGATCGCTATCAAAAACACCATTAACTTTAGTGGCTTTGATTAGTAAGTCAGCACCGATTTCAATAGCGCGTAAACTGGCGGCTGAATCGGTGGTAAAATAAGGATTGCCGGTGCCGGCTACAAATATAAGTATGCGGCCTTTTTTTAGGTGCGCCAGCGCTCGCCGTTGGCTGTAGGGTTCACAGACGGCATCAATAGCAATGGCCGACATTACGCGAACTTCTAGCCCTATTTTTTGTAGGGCATCTTGTAGGGCTAAGCCATTGATTACGGTGGCGAGCATACCGATATGATCGGCCGAAACTTTATTGATACCATGGGTCGTTAAATTTACGCCACGAAAAATATTGCCGCCACCGATGACTAGCCCTAGTTGTACCCGAAGGTCTACAATTTCTTGTAATTGTTGTGCGATTTGGTTGATGGCTTGTGAATCAATACCAAAATGGGCGTTACCCATTAGGGCTTCGCCACTGAGTTTAAGTAACACACGGCGATAGGCAGTAGAAACTTGTGACATGGTTAAATTTGTTGATAATTGGTAAATGGGATACTGCACACGGGCATCATTTGAAATGAAATAACTTCCGCTTCCGCAGATAAAATTTTACACACCCATCTCGGAATCAGTTTTTCCGTTGCGGAAAAACTGATTCCGATATCCCTCTTAAGAAAGGAGTAAACTGTTAAAAATTTTACACACCCCGCCCCTTTAAAAAAAAAAGTCAAACCGGGGTTCCCTTGTAATCCCTAAAGGGTTACTAATTATTAATTATTAATTAATAACAATTAATTATTAATAAATAGTAAGGGATTTTTCCCGCCGTCTTTTTTAAACCACGGGCGGGAAAAAAACAGATTATTGATTAGCCTTTGTTATTTGCATTACTTCGTCGGCAAAATTATCGCTCTTTTTTTCAATGCCTTCACCGACTTCAAACCGCTCAAAATGAGCAACGGTGGCTTGATTTTCCTTGAGCAATTGTTCAACCTTTTTATCAGGATCCTTCACAAACGGTTGGCCTAACAAAGTGACTTCGGCTAAAAATTTATTAAGCCGCCCTTCGACCATTTTTTCAATGATGTGTTCTGGTTTACCGCTGCTGGCCGCTTGCGCTTTATAAATTTCTTTTTCGTTAGCAACCGTCTCTGCCGGAACATGCTCTGCCGACACACATATGGGACGACTGGCCGCAATATGCATCGCAATATCTTTGGCTAACTGCGCGTTGCCACCGCGCATATCGACTAAAACACCAATCCGCGTGCCGTGCAAATACACGCCAAAAAAACCCTTGCGCGTATCCATCAAAGCAAACCGCCGCACATTGATGTTTTCACCGATTTTAGCAATCAAATCTTGCCGCGCATCTTCAACACTATTATTTTCACCTGCCAACGGCGCAGCCATTAGGGCCTCTAAATGAGTAGGCCCGTCACGTAAGACGGTGGCGGCTAGGGCAAAACAAAAGTCTTTGAAATCATCCCCTTTAGAAACAAAATCCGTCTCACAATTGACTTCTAGCATTGCCGCATAGTTGTTATCTTGCTGTATGACAATCAAACCTTCGGCCGCGATTCGTCCCGCTTTCTTAGCGGCTTTAGCGGTGCCTGACTTACGCATCGACTCGATGGCGGCTTCAATATTACCCGCACTCTCCACCAGTGCTTTTTTGCATTCCATCATGCCCGCACCCGTGCGCTCACGCAGCTCTTTGACCAGCGCTGCTGAAATTTTCATTTCTCAAAACCTCTGTGTAATTTTTATTGTTAATTACATTAACAATTAATTATTAATTATTAATCATTAATCCAAAATCGTTTGAATCCAAAATCCTTTCATCCAAAATCGTTTGGCAATTAACAATTAATTATTAATTATTAATTGGTTTCTTGCGAGGCCAACGACACCAGAGGCTCTTCATCAGTCGCCACTGGCTGAGAATCGATATTCTCAACCTCCACGAAATCGTCTTCATCCATAGCCATTTGCAAGCTCGCTTGGCGAGCATCAATAATGGCATATGCTGTCCCATTGGCATACAATGTGATGGCACGAATGGCATCGTCGTTGCCCGGGATGATGTAATCGACATTTATAGGGCTATTGTTGGTGTCTACAACGCCGACGACGGGAATACCCAATTTGGTGGCTTCTCTGACGGCAATTTTTTCATAGCCCACATCAATAATAAATAAGGCATCGGGCAGACCATTCAGGTCTTTAATCCCGCCCAAGCTCAGCGACAGTTTTTCCAAGTCACGAGTCAGTGACAGGGCTTCTTTTTTGGTCAAGCGATGCAAGGTGCCATCTTGTGTAATGATCTCTAAATCTTTGAGACGCTTGATAGAGGCTCTGACCGTTTTAAAATTGGTCAGCATACCACCTAGCCAACGGCGGTTCACGTAAGGCATCGAACAGCGGAGGGCGGCCTCTTTGATGGGATCTTGTGCGGCACGTTTGGTACCGACAAATAAAATCGTGCCTTTTTTGGCGGCGAGTTGACCCAAAAAATTGGCGGCCTCATTGAACATGGGCAGCGTGTCTTCAAGGTTAATGATATGAATTTTGTTGCGTTCCCCAAAAATATACGGGGCCATTTGAGGATTCCAGTAACGAGTCTGGTGACCAAAATGCACCCCGGCCTCGAGCATTTGACGCATGGATAGGTCTGGCATAATGTTGCTCCAATTGGGTTAGTCCTCCATACACCCCATAGATTGACTCAAAGCTAGAGCACCCCAATCTATGTGACGGTGTATGTGCGATGTAGGTTTAGTTATCAGTTCTCGGAATCCGTTTCCAAACACAAAAACTGATTCCGAGAAATCAGTTATCAGTTATCAGTCTGGCCGCTTTTTCGACTGAAGTCATGAACGTGTAAGTTCCAAACTTCAAAAGCGTGTGCTTTATACCATAAAAGGCCTATCACAACAATGGAAAGTCATGGCTGTCTCTATAAAAACTCCTGAAGAAATTGAAAAAATGCGCGTCGCGGGACGCTTGGCGGTTGATGTGTTGGACATGATCACACCTTATATACAAGTAGGTGTGACTACTTTTGAATTGGATCGGTTGTGCCATGACTATATTGTTAATGTGCAACAAGCTATTCCCGCTCCCTTAAATTATAAGGGATTTCCCAAGTCGATTTGCACGTCCGTCAATCATCAAGTCTGTCATGGTGTTCCCGGCAATAGAAAATTAAAAAATGGGGATATTCTTAATATTGATATCACTGTCATCAAAGATGGGTATCATGGCGATACCAGTAGAATGTTTATGGTTGGTAAACCCAGTATCCGCGCCAAACGCCTCGTAGAGATTGCTTATGAATGTCTGTGGATTGGCATCCGTCAAGTCAGGCCTTTGGCCCATTTAAGTGATATAGGTACGGCCATTCAACGCTATGCAGAATCCAAAAATTGTTCAGTTGTACGTGAGTATTGTGGACACGGGTTAGGTCGCAAATTCCATGAAGAGCCTCAAGTTTTACATTATCGCAATCCCGAGGCCAAAGCTCTCATCTTGCAACCCGGCATGACGTTTACGATTGAGCCTATGATTAATGCCGGTAAGCGGCATGTTAAAGTTTTAGCAGATAAGTGGACGGTGGTGACTAAGGATCATAATATCTCGGCACAATGGGAGCATACGGTTTTGGTCACCGAGCAGGGTGTTGAAGTACTTACTTTGCGTGCCAATGAGTTGTGTCCTTTACCCTAGTAAAATTTTGGATGAAAGGATTTTGGATGAAAGGCTTTAGGAGTGTGATTTAATTACTTACATAAGTAATGGAACAAAAACGGGATCATTCGTGGCTACCAAACAACGAGACTTTCACCACCCCAGGATGGACGCTCGTCCTTAGACATAAGTTTTTAAATACTTGATTTTTATGGATTTTAAACGGTAGGCCCTGGTATGGGATTCATTAAAAATCAATGCTTTAGTTTGTCTTTCCAAAAAAAGTGTATAACGATGAAGGGGACTTGGTGTGAAAATAATATACGCAATCGATCCATTGTTATTGCAAAAACTTGGTGTATCAAAACCTATCTGCGTAAGTTATTTGCTGCTATGTCCCCAGTCAGTTATCAGTTAGGCGAGCGTTTTGCTCTCCCCAAAGGCTATACTGCACAAGTTGCGTTTTTTGAAAGCGATAACACACCCCTAAATCCCCGCATAAAAGGGGACTTGTAAAGTGCCAACCCCGAACCCCCAGGTGCAACTTATGGGTTTTGGCATCACAGCGCCACGTTGTTTGAATGTGAATAGCCGGAAAACCTAGGGAAAAAAAGGGGGGCCCCAACCCCGAAGGGGAATAGCCCCAGGTGCAACTTATGGGTTTTGGCATCACAGCGCCACGTTGTTTGAATGTGAAAACCTGTGGGTTTTGGCATCACAGCGCCAACCCCGAAGGGATTGTGGTGCAGCAATGTTCGATTTTTCTCCCTAGCAAAACCCTCGTTCTTTTACATAAGTTTTTAAATAATTTATTTTTATGGATTTTAAACGGTAGGCCCTAGTATGGGATTCCTTAAAAATCAATGCTTTAGTTTGTCTCCGAAATACTTGTGTATAACGATGAGCGCGTCCCCTGGGAGCGGTTTACATAGTTTCAGTTATGCTAAATGCTCCGCGTAAATCTCCGACTTTAAAGCCGGTTGCTTTATCGTCAGGATACAATTCCTTGAGTTTGGCTTGAATGTCTGGGGCAATGGTTGCACCGTGACAGAGCAGACAGACTTCAGCAGTAGGAATGGCTTTCATGTAACGCAGTTGACGTTGCCCATTGGTTTCAACCACTTGGTGAAATTCAAGCGTTTTAGGGTCTTCACCCTGGGCCTTGCGTTTTTCAAATTGTTCCAACACTGTCTTCTCCCATTCATCCGGGGCATTGTCGGCGTTACGAGGTTTGAGACTGGTTCGGGCGATTTCAAAGCCGGCTTTTTTATGAGAAAATTGGGCGCGGATTTGAGGGGCTTTGGTGTGACACACGGAAATGGCGTTGATGGGGCCGCCTTTTTTCATGGCGGCCTTTAATTCTGATTGTAGACTACCCACAAATTCTTTGATGGTATTGCGATAGCTGGTCAGTTTGGCATCCATTTTGGCATCCTTGGACTCCGTCTGACACGATAGTAGGCCGAAAATGAACGATAATAAAACAAGCGAAAAGGCAAAGCGTTTCATACTGTCTCCTTTTTAAATAGTCACTGATCGATCCCAAGTTTGTTAAATAAACTTGTTTATTTTATTACACTTGTATTTTAACATAAATTGCCCCTTTTGTATAAGTCCAAGGCAAGCCTTGGACGTAAATTGTTGAGAGAATGTCACCGGATGGATGACGCACAATTATTCCGCTATAGTCGCCAAATTTTATTACCACAAGTGGATGTAGGCGGACAACAAAAACTGGCTCAGTCAAAGGTGTTGATTATTGGACTCGGTGGCTTAGGCTCGCCAGTGGCGATGTATCTGGCGGCGGCTGGCGTTGGGCATTTGGTGCTGGTTGATTTTGATCGCGTAGAGTTGTCCAATCTTCAACGGCAGATTGTGCATGAGACGGCGCACTTAGGAGAATATAAGTCGGTGTCGGCTCAAGCTAAACTACA
This sequence comes from Candidatus Parabeggiatoa sp. nov. 2, assembly GCA_002085445.1. Taxonomy (GTDB): domain Bacteria; phylum Pseudomonadota; class Gammaproteobacteria; order Beggiatoales; family Beggiatoaceae; genus Parabeggiatoa. The sequence goes on along the minus strand of NBMI01000078.1, from coordinate 10,653 downwards.
GGCACTCAATCCAGATGTACAAATTACTGTAGTCAACCAACGCTTTGAAGATGAGGCTTTCTTGGAAACTCTTATGAGCGACGTTAATGTTGTCGCTGATTGCAGTGACAATTTTGCCACGCGCTTTGCCACCAATGCCGCTTGTGTACGCCGTGGCATACCGTTGGTGTCGGGGGCGGCGCTGCGTTGGGGTGGACAAGTGGCAGTATTTTTATCCGCACAAAAACTACAACCATGCTATCGTTGTTTATATAATGACAGTGAAGAGGAAACCGAAGTTTGTAGTGAAGCTGGCATACTGGCACCGCTAGTGGGTGTCATTGGCAGTATTCAAGCGGTAGAGGTGATAAAGGTGTTGCTGGGCATCGGAGAATCGCTCTGTGGTAGAGTGTTACTCTTTGATGCTTATGCCGGGAAGTGGCGCACTCTAAAGTTATACAAGGATTTTGCTTGCCCAGTGTGTTCACAAAACCATCGAGAAAAACTTCCCACAACACACCCTCTTGAATGGGAATAAAACCGCGGCAAGTCCCCTTAAAACAGACATTTATCAAACATTGAATCGATATTTAATGGCATTGCCTTAAAAGCGGGGATGCTTGGGGTGTGTTACGCCGAGCCTAACTGATAACTGGTAACTCTTAACGGGGCCGATTACGCGGCGCTAAGGAACCCCACACTGATAACTGATAACTGATTTATACGCAAAAGTTTTCTTGCTGTAAATAATCTGGTGATACTCCAAAAAACACACCCCTAAATCCCTTTGTTCGGGGACTTACAACTTAATCAATCACAGAAAAATTTACAGTAAGAAGTTTTTCATGAACTATTTGCGTCGAACGGATAACTGATAACTGATTATGGCTATTATTGTTAAGTTTTTTGCCAGTTTACGTGAAGAAGTTGGAAAAAGTGAAGTCCAAATGGAGACACCTGATTCGTTGACGGTTGCACAGGTGTGGGCACAAGTTTGTGATAATGCTCCTTTGCCGGCTCATGTACTGATGGCGGTGAATATGGAGTATGCGAACCAAGATGCGCCAGTGAAAAATGGCGATGAAGTTGCATTTTTTCCGCCCGTTACCGGAGGATGAGATGAGAGTTGAAGTGACTTCAAATGAATTTAGTCCGTGGGAACAGTTGCAGGCTTATGAAAAAACATTGATTGCTCGGCATGGCTTAGGTGCTGTCGCTACGTTTGTCGGTACTATGCGCGATTATAATGAGGGCGAGAGGGTGCAAGCCATGTTTTTGGAACATTATCCGGGTATGACTGAAAAGTATTTGCATTCCCTCAGTGAAACGGCTTTGCAACGATGGGATATCTGCCAGCTTTTGAAGCGTGTCGTTTTTTGATTGAGGAGCTTAAGTTTAAGGCGCCGTTTTGGAAGCGGGAAACCCGAAATTATGGCGTGAGATGGGTGGAAAAAAATACGATTTGAATCAATTATCGGGTAATTTGGATATACTGCACATAAATGGCGTTTTTTATCTCACTTCGCTCTCTTTGAATTTGAGAACTGTGACATACCACTACCCTGGGGTGATGAAAATTGTGAATTGTGACGTAAACGACGTAAACTAATGAAAATAGGGTTATTTAAGCGACTATTTTTTATAGAATTTTTTTCAATGCGGAATAAAAATGGGATCAGTTTTGCCAGCTTTTGAAGCGTGTCGTTTTTTGATTGAGGAGCTTAAGTTTAAGGCGCCGTTTTGGAAGCGGGAAACCCGAAATTATGGCGTGAGATGGGTGGAAAAAATACGATTTTAATCAATTATCTGGTAATTTGTATATACTGCACAGAAATTGCGTTTTTATCTCGCTTCGCTCTCTTTGAATTTGAGAACTGTGACACACCACTACCCTAGGGTGGTGCTTGACTCAAGTTCCAAGGAAGCTATAAGTTGATCCCACTTTTGTTCCTATTGTGAAAAGAAATAATAAAAACTAAATATCATTAAAATAATTTAATTTAATTAATTGTTAATTATTAATTACCCCCCTCAAGGGGGGACTACAGGGGGGCCGCGATTTGACAGGGGTGTGTAAAAAGCTCTCCGGATATAGCAAAGCTCGATAACGAACATCGTTCCGAGCTTTGCTATATAAGTTTGTAACGGTGCTAAGTATTATAAACATTTATTCATTTTATACCTAAATCCTGCAAGTGAGTCACTAACTCATTGAAAAGTTCACTAAAATTGTGAAAAAAACCGTGACTCCGTTTTATCTATAACTAATTGATTATTATAGTAAAGATAAAATGACTTGCCGGATTTCGGTTATAGAAGAATAGAGTTATTTATAGAAGAATATCCGCTTAAATTCTTGACATTCTCTCAAGATAAATTTTGCGCGGTTTTTTTACCCTGCCAAACTAAAGTTTAGACTCGCGTCGCCAAATTAAAGTTGGTCAATTCCTGCCAAACTCAAGTTTAGACTCGCGCTGCCAAACTCAAGTTTAGACTCGTGCCGCCAAACGTTAGTTTGGACGACTGCAATTACCAATTATCCCAAATATTGTTTGACAAATTCTTCAAGTTTTTGTTCCTGAAAACTTCTCGCTAATTGGGAAACTTCTTTGGCAAAGGGTTGTAATTGAGCATCAAGTTGTTCTAGTTCTTCAGCGTATTCTACAATGCCTCGAATATCTCCCATCATAACAAGTTCAAACAAGGCCTCGGCCTGTTCTGGTGAGGGGCCTTTGAGGGGAGCATCGCGCTTGCTGTTATCGTTCAATGTTGCCGACTCATCATAAATCCATTGAAGCGGTAAATGAGCTGCTAACAATTGTAATAATTGGTCAAGAACGACCGGTTTAGGCAGAAACGCATCATAGCCGGCTTTCAAACATTCTTGTTGGTGTTGGGTAAATACGTTAGCTGAAACAGCGGCAATAAAAATTTCTTTTAATTGGGTATCTTGGCGTATTTGTCGGACACATTCCTCCATCGCGGGCATCATCGAGTCCATTAAAATCACATCGGGGTAATATTCACGCGCTAATGTGAAGGTTTGTTCTGCATTTTCAACTTCAAGCATGTCAAACCCTAATGGTTCAAGTAATTCAATTAATAAGGAACTATTTTGCCGCTTGTCATCCGTCACTAAAATAACAAAATCTCCCCGGCTCCCTTTTGGTAAAGAGGGGGATTGTTGCCCCGTTACAGAAAAGGATATTTTTTTGAAACCAATAATTTTCGGTTTTTGGAGCGTAGTGGTGCTGTCTAAGTCCGAAACGACCGGCATTGCCACTTCAAACTCAAAAGTGCTGCCTTTGCCTAATTCACTTGTGACTTTTAACTCACCCCCCATCATTTCCACTAATTTTTTGCTAATGGGTAAACCTAAACCCGTCCCTTCTATCGTCTTGCTTTGTGTGCCAACTTGCTGAAAAGGTTCAAAAATTTGATCTATTTCCTCTTCGGCAATACCAATGCCCGTGTCTTCTATCTTAAAATACAGCCTCCCCGAAGTACAGGGTTTGGGGGGGAGTCCCGATTTATAACCCGCGGTAAACGTGACGCTGCCATGAACCGTGAATTTCATTGCATTACTCAGTAAATTGAGCATAATTTGCCGTAATCTTTTTTCATCGCCGCGAACCCCAGACGGCATCCTTCCTACCTCCTCCTTTTTCAAAAGGGGACTCGGAGAGATTTCTTTATAAATAAAGACAATATCTTTTTCTTCCGCCCGTAGGCGAAATAAATCTATAATCCCTCTCAGAAACGTCGGCAAGTAAAATTCATTCTCAATCAGTTCTAATTTACCGGCTTCAATTTTAGATAAATCTAAAATATCATTAATCAGCGTCAACAAATGCTCACCGCTTTGTTGAATAATCGTTACCCCCTCTTCTTGTTTGCCAGTCAGTGTTGGATCGCGCTGTAGAATTTGTGCATAACCTAAAATGCCATTGAGTGGGGTGCGTAATTCGTGGCTCATATTGGCAAGAAAGGTACTTTTAGCACGGTTAGCCATTTCCGCCTCATATTGAGCATGTTCCGCTTGTTCTTTGGCTTTTTGCAATTCCGCTTCAACGATATCGGAGTGTTCGTTAGACATTTCTAACAAAAATTCTAGGTTAGCTTTTTCGTCTTTCAGCTTCTCCAATTCTTGGCGTAGTTCTTCTATTTCGTCGATACGTTCTTGGTTTGCTGGTATTTTTTCCGTCATGTCTAGGATTTTAGCAGGAATAAAACAACTCGCGTGCGCCCTAAACAGCTTATTCCCATTCCAACTGCAAACGAGGCATGAGTCGTTTTAGGTTAGTCAATGATTTTTTTTGCCAAGGAATCTGATTCGAGCCTTGAATGGTCACCTGAATATTCTCTTTCTTATTCACCTTGATCACAAATTTCGCCAATGTGGTGACACCTGAACTGTTGAGAGATTTCAACTGCCGCAGGTTGATTGTAACTAGAGGTGGCTCATTTTCAGACACTTGGTTGAGTAATTGTGTGAGGGGCACATACGCTTTAACACCAATCAGCCGCAGTGTCCCTTGGAAAAGGATGGTGGCCGTTGTTTCGTCGTAACGGATGCTGTACTCTTGATGATCGCTAATTTCCATCTTTTTCAAGCCTCAAAATGTATTCAAATCGTCTTTTGGGAGGGATAAAGTGTACTTTAATTGGGTTAAGCACGACAAGACAGTTATCGGTTATCAGTTATCAGTTATCAGTTATCAGATATCAGATATCAGTGGTGAAATTTGAACGGGTGATGTACCTATACTTAACACGGGAATAATTTTCAATCGTGCAAAGTCTAGTGCAGCGTCAAACTTACCATTGTCATAAGTCTGTCCATCCCTTAAAAAAAATGCTTGTGATCGCTACGCGGAAGTGTTTATTCGTCTTATTTTTGCAAAAGTCAATGCCTGATGTTGTCGCCATAAGAAATTTGTCCAATAGCCTTAAGAAAATTTTAGACTATCCTCTGAATATTGAGAAATATCCGCCCAAATGTAAAACGCCCCTTCTGGCATCGCGTCAACCGTCTTTTGGGAGGGATAAAGTGTACTTTAAATGGATCAAGCACGACAATACAGTTATCAGTGGTGAAATTTGAACGGGTGATGTGCCTATACTTAACACGGGAATAATTTTCAATCGTGCAAAGTATAGTGCAGCGTCAAACTTACCATTGTCATAAGTCTGTCCATCCCTAAAAAAAAGGCTTGTGATCGCTACGCGGAAGTGTTTATTCGTCTGATTTTTGCCAAACTCAATGCATGAGGTTGTCGCCATAAGAAATTTCTCCAATAGCCTTAAGAAAATTTTAGACTATCCTCTGAATATTGAGAAATATCCGCCCAAATGTAAAACGCCCCTTCAGGCATCGCGTCAATGGTAAACAGTTCGCCTTAAACATAACTAATTCTACTATTTTTTGGTAGTTTTGGCGTTTTTAAGTAAGAGTTGAGATAATTCATTATACTTATACTTGACACCAATTTGCGCTTTTGTCACTTACAGATTTATCAGAAAAAGACATGACAAAAAAAGCTTAAGGATGGCGATGCTCAGTATAGTACCGTTACAAACTTATCTCGCACAGCGAAGAACTCCGTTTCTATCGCACAGCGAAGAACGATGTTATCTCACTACGCTCGCTACTGCGCCTCAAGCTAAGCGAGATCATAGTCGCTCTTGACACACCCCTACCTCAATGCCATTAAATTAAGAGCATGTAGCCACCCTCCGCTACGCGAAACCCACCAATAAGAGATAAATGGTGGGTGTAACGAAGTTCTGGGTGGCTACCCCAAGGTTTTTTGTCAAAGGGCATTGACTCCTACCTGGGGTGTGTCGCAATTCTCAAACACGCAAACGAAGTAACTTCCGCTTCCGCAAATTATTTTTAGTGAGGTGCCAACATAACCCAACCCAATCTTAACCCCCAGCAAACAAATTTTAAAAGCCATTGATAACAATGGCGTTGTCAGAAAATTATAAGCGCATAGCGCTTTTTTCCGTAAAGCAGTCCATGAGAAATTTCATCGGAGATAAAGTAAATCCCATAATTGTCGCAGTAGTTGATTAACGCTTTTAAAGCAACTTTACCATAAACATTGCCGATAAGATTGGAAGGGGCGGAAATCTGCACCGCTCTAATTACGCGGATAAACCAATTGAGTACAACTAATTACGCGGATAAACGAATTGAGTACAACTAATTACGGCCCGATAAACCAATTGAGTACAACTAATTACGGGCCGATAAACGAATTGAGTACAACTAATTACGGCCCGATAAACCAATTGAGTACAACTAATTACGCGGATAAACAAATTGAGTACAACTAATTACGCGGATAAACCAATTGAGTACCTAATTACGCGGATAAACGAATTGAGTACAACTAATTACGGCCCGATAAACCAATTGAGTACAACTAATTACGCGGATAAACCAATTGAGTACAACTAATTACGGGCCGATAAACGAATTGAGTACAACTAATTACGCCGATAAACGAATTGAGTACAACTAATTACGGGCCGATATGAGTACAACTAATTACGCGGATAAACCAATTGAGTACAACTAATTACGGGCCGATAAACGAATTGAGTACAACTAATTACGCGGATAAACGAATTGAGTACAATTACACAAGCGCGGATAAACCAATTGAGTACAACTAATTACGGGCAGATAAACGAATTAAAAAACCTGCCAAAAGTAGTAGTAGCGCTATTGGCAAGACGAGACGATTGAATTTGATGACAATCTTCTGATTCAAGAAGGAGCCTACACTTTTTTTGATGATCCACCCATTGTGCGTCATCAACTGATTGGGCTGTGGCAATTGACAGGCATGATATATCCGGAGACGGGGCAACGTGTTCCTTTCCAAGAGGCGATTGCACCAACCATAGAATTGATAGTTTATCAAGACGAAGGCACTTTTCAGTTCGTCAAGCACTTTGACGGGATTGACACGGTGTTTGACATTGCCACACAACAATTTTCAGGTTCAAATAAACACGCGGTGATTGAACATCGTCAGGGCCGTTGGACATTGGAAAAAGATCGTTTGACTGAACATTCTGAAAGTGATGGGAAACCAAAGAGGGTTCGCATTCTCTCAGTGAATGAAACCGAATTGATCATTGAAGAGCCACCTAAAAAGGGTATTGCGCTGCAAATGATTTATACACGACGTTCTAATTTGATGAAATGATATACTTAACACCGTTACAAACTTCGTTCTTCGTTGGGCGAGATAATCATAAGCACACTTCAGGGCACAGAGTAACACCGAGGAACACCGAGCAAAACTGATTTTTTAATTTTAATTAAAATATTTATTGGGTTATTTCTGTTTTTTTTCAAAAGCATAATGGCTCAAGGGATTTCAACTCATGGCCCTATTGAAACCTCTTTTAATTGTAGTTGACGGAGTTTTCCGTAGGCGAGTCATCCAATGCCGCCTAGTGGCTTTCCTTCAGCGAAAGAGGATATCTTTAAGACTGATGGCAGCAAATTGTGGGCCATATCGCATAATGGCTCAACGGATTTCAACTCATGGCCCTTAAAAAAACCTCTTTTAATTGTAGTTGACGGAGTTTATAGTAAGACTGTAATCGCCCACCGTCTAGTGGCTAAAGCCACTACTACAAACTATAAGTGCATGAGAGCGGAAATACCCACACCACACGGCCTAGTAGTCTGTCAACATTGTTTTTACGGGTAAAATACTCGATACAGGAGTCCAAACTTTAGTTAGTTTGGCAGTCATCCGTTTGACAGTCGTCCAAACTAACGTTTGGACGACTTTATGACGTATTTGACCCGTCAAAACAATGTTGACAGACTACCAGTGCAAGAAAGCGGAAGTCCCGGTACCACTTAGCCAACGGCTTTAGCTGTTGGCGTTGAGGTGGTATGAAAACTTCCGCTCTCCTGCACTAGTACAACTAATGACGCGGATAATCGAATTGGTAATGTATCAGGGCACTGGCTCAGTAGGCTTTAGCCTACTTTCGCTTTTAGACAACGGCTTTAGCCGTTGGCGTTGGGTGGTATCGAAACTTCCGCTTTACTGTACTAGTACTAATGGGTGCTATGAAGATTTCCGCTCTCCTGCACTAGACACCGTCATTAATCAGCTTTTTGTCATGTCTCACGCAGCGGAACACGCTCAGCCATGAAAACCAGATTTCGTATCTGTAGAAATGACAAAAGCAGCGCAATTTGTGCCGGTGCTAAGTATACTGCAAACGGCTAGAATTTGAACTAGAGATTTTCAGATAATTATTTAGTCCCCTTTAGGGGACTTTCGCTTTCAGTTGGCTGCCAAAAAATCCGATGTCTTTAAGACATCGGATTTTAAAAAAATCATCTTGATTTCACCTGCAAGCCTTTCGGCACTATCCATCTTTCCGCTAATTCAAATAACCCTTGGACTAATAAGGCTAACACTGCCGCGGGTATTGCGCCCTGTAAAATCAAACCGACATCGTCTAAACGAATCCCAGTTAAAATGGGTTGCCCATAACCACCAGCACCAATTAAAGCACCCAGAGTTGCCGTGCCAATATTGATGATAGCCGAAGTTTTTATGCCGGCAAAAATGGAGCGATAAGACAATGGCAGTTCAATCAGTCGTAAACGCGCCATTGGAGGCAATCCTAAAGCTTGGGCGGATTCTCTCAATTGGGGAGAAATATCATGTAATCCCAGATAGGTATTGCGGACGATAGGTAAGAGACTATACAAAAAGAGGGCCGCAATGGCCGGAAAATTGCCAATCCCTAACAATGGAATCATAAACACCAAGATGGCTAAGGAAGGAATGGTTTGAATCATGCCCACGATGCCCAAGATAATTTGTCCCAATCGCCTAGATTTAAACGCTAAAATCCCTAATGGAATCGACACGAGAATAGCCGCAAACAATGAAATGCTCACCAAAATGAGATGTTCAATGGTGAGTTGATACAAACGACTCCAGAGACTGTCTTCGGGAATCTCAACTTTAAGGGCCAATTTTTCCGCTAAAAAATCTGCGGCGACTTGGTTTTCAGGCACTTTATCCAATTTAGCGCGGGCATTCATTTTTGTCATCTCAGCCTCAGATATCTTGCCTTCTAATTCCTGTAAGGCTTTGATAACTTGGGGCAGACGCTCTTGTAAGTCAGCGCGATAGATGAATACCGAATAATATTTTGGAAAATGTTGCAAATCATCCTCCAAGACTTGCAAATCATAGTAAGCCACTTCACCATCAGTTGAGTAAGCGTCAACGACATCAATCGCACCCTGATTCAGCCCTTGATAAGCGAGATCATGGTGGAGTCCGCGCACATCGGTTTGTGGCAATTGATAGATTTGACGCAAACTTTGCCACCCATCGTTGCGAGCCATGAAACTTTCGCCAAATCCGAATTTGAGGAAAGGATAATGCCGCAAATCAGAGAGTTTGCGAATGCCATATTTTGCCGCGACGGCTTTTTTCATGCTTATCGCATAAGTGTTGTTAAAACCCAACGGGTTTGTCATGAGTATATTGTCTTGAAGCAGTCGCCCACGAATGTCGTCAAGCGTCTTTAGTCCACTGCCGGCAAACAGTTCTCGCGTCATGGTACCGGTGTACTCTGGATAAATGTCAATGTCACCTCTCTTAAGTGCCTTCCAAAGCACTTGAGTGCCACCCAATTCGCCTCGATGAATGGCCTTAACCCCGGCATGATTGACTAAATGGGTCATCAATTCACCCAAAATGACACTTTCTGTATGTATCTTGGAACCGATTTTAACGGTTAAATTAGTATCCGCTGCTAAAAGCGTCGTGTGTGTCATCATAAAACACACTAAAATGAACCACGAGTTTTTTTTCATCACGAGTTTCCTGTCAAAGCTTCAAGAGGACTACGTTGTGCATTAATAAATTGCGTCACAAAGGGAACTGCCGGTGTCTGAACAAGTTCAGCCAAATTACCCTGTTGAACAATCTGCCCATCACGTAATAACACGATCAGATCGCCTAAAAAGCCAGCTTCACCAATGTCATGGGTGACGATAACGACGGTTTTGCCCAAGGTTTGAAAAATATCTTTCAGATCCGTTTGCAATTCAGAACGAATCATCGGATCGAGTGCGCCAAGTGGCTCGTCAAGTAAGAGTAAATCGGGATCAAGTACCAACGCTCGCATTAAACTAACGCGCTGCCGTTGTCCACCAGACAATTGTGCCGGAAAACGACTCAACATATCTAACGGTAATTGGGTCAATTGCGCTAATTCTGTCACTCGCTTATCAATGCGATCAGTCGCCCAACCTAAATAGCCTGCCATCAACGCAATATTTTGGTAAGCCGTCAAATGAGGAAATAGTCCGCCTTCTTGAATGACATAGCCCATTTTATGTCTGAGGGCGAGTGCATTTTGTCGCGTGAGCGGCAGCCCTTCAAAAAGCACCGTGCCACCACCGTCTGGTTGAATGAGGCCATTGATTATGCGTATCAGTGTCGATTTACCAGAACCACTTTGCCCTAAAAGAATCGTCGTTTTGCCGGCCGGAATAGACAGATTGATGGATTTTAAGGCCATTATCTGTCCATAAGTTTTTGAAATGTTCTTGAGTTGTAGCATTTTGTATATATATAGTACAACGGGTTAGGAGAATAAACG